>CAZJUC010000332.1:0-2538 GCA_964549065.1 uncultured Ilumatobacteraceae bacterium | reverse complement strand
CCCATGTGAAGATGGCGCCATGGAGCGAGAGATCTGCGGGCCGGTCGATCTGTGTGATCACCGTGGGCGCCTGAATCCCGACGCTCGCGGCTGGTCACGTCAGCCTGCACTCCGAGCGAATCTGAGCCGGGCGTACGGGCGCAAGAAGCGTTGGGACTACTGGTGTGTGATCGCCCCTGACGTCATCGTGTCGTTCGTGTACGCCGACATCGACTACGCCGGGCTGTCGAGCGTGTGGATCCTCGACCGCACCGACTGGGCGCAGGCCGACGCCGGGACGCTCGTGCCGTTCGGCCGGGGCTTCTCGCTTCCCGAGCAGGTGTGTACCGGGACGGTCGCCGCGTCTCGGAACGGGTTCGAGCTCACGATCGAGGAGCGCTCCGACGTCACCCGGCTCAGAGCATCGGCGCCGTCGACTCGGCTCGGTGCGATCGATGTCGACATCTCCGTGGCGAAGCCGCCGGGTCACGAGTCACTCAACGTCGTGATCCCGTGGAGCGACCGGCGCTTCCAGTTCACGTCGAAGCAGAACACGCGGCCCGCGTCGGGATCGATCCGAGCGGGCGAGCGGAGCTGGGAGATCGGCGACACGCCGGCGTGGGGGGTGCAGGATCTGGGTCGCGGAGTCTGGCCGTACTCGAACCGGTGGAACTGGGCGGCGGCGTCAGGTGTGGCGGGCGACGGCCGAACGATCGGGCTCCAGTTCGGTGGCAAGTGGACCGAGGGCACCGGGTACACCGAGAACGCGCTGTGCATCGACGGGCGGCTCACCAAGATCCACGAGGAACTCGAGTGGACGTACGACTGGGACGAGCCGATGCGACCCTGGCGGGTGCGCACTCCAGGGACGACGCAGGTCGACGTCGAACTCACGCCGTTCTTCGATCGATACGACTCGACCGACCTCAAAGCGCTGAAGATGGAGGTGCACCAGTGTTTCGGCACCTGGGCCGGCACCGTCTGCGGCGACGATGGTGTGCCTGCGACGCTCGAGGGGATCGACGGCTTCGCCGAGGAGGCCCGCAACCGCTGGTGACCGATGCGCGTCGCTGCGCCAAACGCCATCGGGTGCGCTCGACCGCCGGGCACACCGTGCGGTGCTGCAGACTGTCGCGATGCCTGATGTCGTCGTGATCGGTGCGGGAATGGCGGGAGCCGCGACCACGTGGGCACTGGCTCGCAGAGGGAGGTCGGTGTTGCTCGTCGACCGCTTCGCTCGGGGGCATGATCGTGGCTCGTCGCACGGGGCGGAACGCATCTTCCGATTCGGGTACACCGACCCGGCCTATGTGACCCTGGCACAGGAATCGCTGGCCGGATGGCAGCTACTGCAGGCAGGTGCCGGGCAACCCCTGCTCGACGCGAACGGGGTCGTGGATCACGGCGACGACGCCGAACTCGCTGCGGTCGAATCGGCGTGTGCTGCGGAGGGAGTGCGTACCGAGATGATGACCCCGCAGGAAGCAGCGGCGCGATGGCCCGGGTTGCGATTCGACGGGCCCGTGCTCCACCAGCCCGACGGCGGCCGGGTGCGCTCAGATCTCACACTCGAGGCCTGCTGGGATCAGGCGGTCGATGCCGGCGCGGAGATTCGCTTCGACGCACCGGTGCACGCGGTCCGGCAGACGGGCTCCGGAGTGGCGGTGACCGTCGGAGGCGACGTCGTGACGGCCCGCGTCGCCGTGGTCGCCACCGCAGGCTGGTCGAGCGCGCTGCTGGAACCGGACGTCGCTGCCAAGTTGGTGCCGCCCATCACGGTGACCGCGGAGACCGTGGCGTTCTTCCAACCGACTCGCGGGCCGTGGCCGAGCTTCATCCAGCGCGGTGACACGTTGGCATATGGGCTCGGCACTCCGGATGGCCTCGTCAAGGCCGGCCTGCACGGCGTCGGGCCGGAGATCGACCCGGACGATCGCCCGTCGCAGGTTCCAGGCGCCGTGAAGGCGCTCGAGGAGTACGCCCGCGAGTGGCTGCCCGGCGTCGAACCCACGGCGTTGCGGAGCACCGTGTGCCTGTACGCGTCGAGCGCCACCGACGACTTCGTGCTCGATCGCGACGGCCCCATCGTGGTCGGCGTCGGCTTCGGTGGTCACGGCTTCAAGTTCACCCCAGCGATCGGCGAACGTCTCGCCGATCTCGCGGACGAAGCGCTCGACCTGCGCCCGGCCGGCACGAATCCCTTCACCGCCGCCCGCGCCGCTGGGACCACCAGCGAGCCTCGCTCCTGGCGGTGAAGTCCGCCTGACAAGAGCGTGCTCGCCGTTCGGTCGATCCCCACGAGATCGCGCTCGGCAGCGTTCTCCCCGTCGTGCGGTTGACCCCCACATCCGGCAGAACGAGTCTGGCCGACCGTTCGCGAGTGCGAGACTGACCGCTTGGCGTTCGGACAATCGGCGGGTCCGCCCGCAACACACAGCCAGCTGCGTGAGCTGACCGAACTGCTGCAAGTTGCCGGACACTCGGACTTCCGAGATGCCCGCGGACCGATGGGGTTCACGCAACGTCAGGCGAACGGCAGGTTCACCCGCGACGAGGCCG
>CAZJUC010000331.1:0-2556 GCA_964549065.1 uncultured Ilumatobacteraceae bacterium | reverse complement strand
CCTCTCTCTACCAATTGGTAGACGATCGTGCTAGAAAGGTCAACCGTGATCGCCGAAGAGCTCGCCGGCAAACGGATCGCCATCACGGGCGCGACCGGATTCGTCGGCACCGCGCTCGTCGAGCGGCTGCTTCGCAGCGTTCCCGGGTGCGAACTCGTGCTGCTCGTCCGCGACGGTCAACGCACCAGGGCGGCTCGCCGCACCGAACGCGAGATCCTCAAGAACGATGCCTTCGACCGGCTGCGCGCCGAGTGCACGGAACGCGGCGACGAGTTCGCCGACGTCGCCGCACGGGTCACGACCATCGCCGGCGACGTCACCCGTGACGGCCTCGGGTTGAACGACGCCGACCGGGAGATCTTCGCCACCTGCGACACCGTGATCCACTCCGCAGCTGCGGTGTCGTTCGACTCGCCACTCGATTCGGCGGTCGAGATCAACCTGCTCGGCCCGTCACGAATCGCCGATCTCTGCAACGAGATGAGCATCACGCCGCACCTCGTCTCCGTGTCGACCTGCTACGTCGCAGGCAACCGACGCGGCCACGCTCCGGAGAAGCTCGTCAGCGACGGACCGTTCGACATCGGCATCGACTGGCGTCGCGAGGTCAGCGCCAGCCGCCGGCTGCGCTCCGACGCCGATGCCGCCAGCCGCAGCACCGACAACCTCGAGGCGTTCCGCAAGGAGGCGCGCACAGAACTCGGCGCAGCGGGCGCACCGGCGCTCGCCTCGAAGACCGAGCAGCTCCGCGAGAAGTGGGTGAAGGACCAACTCGTCGAGGCCGGCCGCGCCCGCGCCGCGAGCGTCGGCTGGCCCGACGCCTATGCGTTCACCAAGGCACTCGGCGAGCAAGCACTCACCGACGTCAAGGGCCCGGTGCCGGTGTCGATCGTGCGGCCGTCGATCATCGAGTCCGCGCTGGCCGAACCGAAGCCCGGATGGATCCGTGGATTCCGGATGGCCGAGCCGGTACTGATCTCCTACGCCCGAGGCCTCCTCGACGAGTTCCCCGGCGTGCCCGAAGGCACCGTCGACGTGATCCCGGTCGACATCGTCGTCGCCGCCATCATCGCCGTCGCTGCGCTCGGCCCCGAACGTGCCCCCGAGATCACCCAGGTGGCCTCCGGTGGCATCAACCCACTCAAGTACCAGGCGCTCGTCGACAACGTCAGCGGCTGGTTCCTCGAGCACCCGATCTACGACAGCAAGGGCCAGCCCATCGTGGTGCCCGAGTTCCGATTCCCCGGCCGTGGGCGCGTGCAGGGCCAGCTCAACCGGGCCAAGACCGTACTCACCGCGAGCGAGAAGATCCTCCAGAACCTGCCACTGCGCGGTCGCCAGGCCGACTGGTCGGCGCAGATCGAGACCAAGCGCGCCGAGGTCGACCGCGCCCAGACCTACGTCGAGCTGTACGGCCAGTACACCGAGTGCGAGGCGATCTACCAGGTCGACAACCTGATGCACACGTGGGCCGGGCTCGACGACGCCGACCGTGGCGCGTTCAACTTCGATCCGTGCTCGGTCGACTGGCCCACCTACATCACCACGATCCATCTGCCCTCGATCGTCAAGCACGCCCGCGTCAAGACCACGCCCGGCCCGTCGGCCTCGACCGACCGGATGGGCCGCCTCCGCAAGCAGGTGCTGGATCCCAGACGTCAGGTGGTGGCGTTCGATCTCGAGAACACGTTGATCGCATCGAACGTCGTCGAGAGCTACTCGTGGCTCGCGACGCGCCGTCTCGACACTCCCGAGCGCATCCGCTACGTGCTTCGCACACTCGTCGAGGGGCCGGGCCTCCTCAAGCTCGACCGCGCCGACCGCAGCGACTTCCTGCGCTACTTCTACCGGCGCTACGAAGGCGCACCTGTCGAGCAGATCGAGGCCGACGCCCGGGAGATGTTCGCCCAGATCATCATGACCAAGTCGTTTCCCGAGGGCATGCGGCGGGTGCGCCAGCACCGAGCACTCGGCCATCGAACGATCCTGATCACCGGCGCACTGAGCTTCAACGTCGAAGGTCTGCGGCCGCTGTTCGACGAGATCGTGGCGTCCGAGATGACGATCCTGGCGGACAACACCTACTCCGGGGAGATGCACGTCGTGCCTCCGACCGGTGAGGCCCGCGCCCAGATCCTCGCCGACTACTGCGACGCCGAGGGCTTTGAACTCGACGAATGCGTCGCCTACGCCGACTCCTCGTCGGATCTACCGCTGTTCGAAGCCGTCGGCTTCCCGGTCGCGGTCAACCCCGAGACCCGCCTCGCAGCGATCGCCCGCAAGCGCGGCTGGCTGGTGGAGCACTGGAGCAAGTCGCCCGGCGGGCCGCGTCCTCGCCTGCCGATCGGCCCGTTGCTGTCCGAGCGTCAGCGCCGCGAACGGTTCGGAGCCCGCGCATGATCCCCCCTCCGCGTGGCACTTCGGGTGGGCCACACCACCCATTCTGCAACACGAGCGGCACGTCGCGCGCCGCGAGAGCCGGGGCCGGCCGATGAAGGCCTTGCAGGTGTCGCGCTCGGTGCCGCGACTCGGGATGGCGCGCATCGCGTCGGCGAT
>CAZJUC010000330.1:0-2592 GCA_964549065.1 uncultured Ilumatobacteraceae bacterium | reverse complement strand
GGTCTCACCCAGCTTGGTCGGATCGGTCTGTTCTGCGTGCGACTGCGGTTGGTTGGCATCGGTCATGTGATCGGTGATACCCCGAACGCGTCAGTCCGTAACCGGCACACACACCACGAGCGACGCTTCGTCGACCTCGTAGTGCGCGCTGGTGATGTCGGCGGCGGCGTCGCCGTCACGCTGGGACGCGACTGGCACGGACCACGACACGTCGACCGTTCTCCCATGGCCGATGAGCAGGTCGTCGTCCCGCGGCGTTCGTTCTCGACTGAGGGCCCACAACGTCCTGGCCGTGCTCGGCACCGTGTCGCAGCGTTGTACCACCACGTCGAGCAGCCCATCATCTGCGGCGCCGCCGAGCGCCACGGTGAAGTCCGCGGCGCCGCGCTGGACGATGTTGGTGACCATCACCGTCATCGCCCGACCGCGATAGAACGGAGTACCGTCGATGACGACGTCGGTGTGTCGTGGACGGTGGGACCACAAGGTGCGCAACCCGGTGACGAAGTAGCCGAGGCGGCCCCAACGTTTCGCCCCCTCGTCGACACGGCGCATGACCACCGCGTCGTAGCCGGTGCTCGCGTTGAGCACGAACGTCTCGTCGCCGACGAGACCGGTGTCGATCGTTCGCCGACGGCCACCTTCGATCGCCCGGGCTGCGTCAGCGACGGTGGCGAGTCCGAGCACCCGCGCGAGCAGGTTGACCGTGCCGCCCGGGACCACCGCCAGTGCAGCGTCGGTCCCTCTGAGGACGTGAGCGGCGCTGCGTTGGGTGCCGTCACCCCCGATGGCCGCGACGACGTGGGCGGACGAGGCTGCGTCGCGAGCCGCTTCGGGAAGGTCGTCGGCACCGTCGGGTTCGACGAGCGCGACGTCGCAGGTGTCGTCCAGCTCGTCGAGGAGGAGCGCGAGTTCCTCACGACGTTCCGGGTTGACGACGATCACGATCCGGGCGTGCACACCGATTCACCTACCCGCTGCGAGGCGCGCGCAACCGGTCGCGCTCTGCCGAACGTGGTTCCGTCGATCAGGGTTTCGCCGCCACCAGTTCGTGGAACCCCCGGCGTGGAAGGGAGTTCTGATGGACGTCATCACGATCGAGACACCGTCGCTCGGTGACCGCTCCTACGTCGTCCACGACGGGGAGGTCGCTCTGGCCATCGACCCGCAGCGAGACGTCGACCGCCTCATGTGCGCCGTCGACGACGCCGGAGTACGGATCACGCACATCGCCGAGACGCACGTCCACAACGACTACGTCAGCGGTGGGCTGACCTTGGCGCGCCTCACCGATGCCACCTACCTCCATGCCGCCGACGAACCGCTGCGCTTCGACCACACCGGCGTGCGTGACGGCGACCGGTTCGACGTCGGTCAGCTCCACGTGGAGGTCCGGGCCACCCCTGGGCACACGCCGCATCACCTCACCTACGTCGTGACCGCCGACGATGCTCCGCCAGCGGTGTTCACCGGCGGTTCACTGCTGTACGGCACGGTCGGACGGACGGATCTCGTCGGCGCCGACCAGACCGAGATGCTCACGCGTGAGCAGTACCGCTCGGTGCACCGGCTTGCCGACTCGCTGCCCGACGAAGCACGGATCCTCCCAACACATGGGTTCGGCAGTTTCTGCGCGTCGGTGTCGAGCGACGAGGACTCCGACGGTCGCCTCGGAACCGAACGGGAGGTCAACGTCGCCTTGACCGTTGCGGAAGATGCGTTCGTGGAGCGGCTGTTGTCGTCGCTGGATGCATTTCCCCGGTACTACGCCCACATGGGTCCGTTGAACCTCGCCGGCGGCGTGGCGATCGACCTGTCGCCCGCCGCACCGATCGATCCCATCGAGGTCGTCCGTCGCGTCCATCGGGGCGAGTGGGTGGTCGATCTCCGACCACGTAACAAGTTTGCTGCCGGCCACGTCGTCGGCACGATCGGGATCGAACTCGCCGACGGGTTCTCGACCTACCTCGGGTGGCTGGTGCCGTGGGGGATGCCGATCACGTTGCTCGCCGACAGTGCCGAAGAGATCACCGACGCCCAGCGCCAGCTCGTTCGTATCGGGATCGACCGCCCGTCAGGGGCTGCCCGAGGCGGTCTCGAGCGGTGGGGCCACGGTGCCGAATGGCGCAGCTACCGGCGGATCTCGTTCGCCGATCTTCCGGCCGGGGCCACGGTGATCGACGTCCGCCGCCGCGACGAGCACGACGACCGCCACCTGCCCGGCGCCATCAACCTCGCGGTGCACGAACTCCTCGACCGGCTCGACGAAGTGCCAGACGGTGAACTCTTCGTCCATTGCGCAAGCGGCTACCGGGCGAGCATCGCTGCGTCGCTGCTCGACCGTGCCGGCCACGACGTGGTCCTGGTCGACGACGAGGTCGAACACGCCTTCGACTCGGGACGGTCCGACGAATCGGCGTGACCAGGCGGCCCCGATCCGCACATCGACAGGCGCGCTTTCTACTCTGGTGGTCAGCGGCCGGCACGGAGTCGGCCCCGCACCGAGGGGAACGTCATGAGCGCCACCGATGACATGCACGCCAAGATGAAGTTGGCCACCAGCGATGAGATCTGGGCGCCGGGTGGCGAGGT
>CAZJUC010000329.1:0-2613 GCA_964549065.1 uncultured Ilumatobacteraceae bacterium | reverse complement strand
CCCAGTCGCTCTCGGTGCTGAGACCGATGTCGCGGTTGTCGAACCGGATCACCTGGAATCCGACATCGACCAACTTGGCGACGAACTCGTCGGGCCAGGTGGTCATCTGCTCACCGAGACCCATGATCAACAGCAGCGGCTCGCCGGCGCCGATGATCTCGTATTCGATCGTGATGCCGTTTGCGTCGACCGATGCCATGTCGATCACGGTACCGGCAGGGATCGGAGGCTCGCGATCAGCGACCGGCGCCGACCTGCCAGAAGCCCGCCTTGAGATACGCGCCCTCGCGGAACGCGACGGGGTGGTCGACGTCGTGGGCCGTACGGACGATCTCGGCGAGCGGGCGTCCTGCTGCGGCCGCAGCGTCGAGCACCGTGTCGAAGAACTGCTCGCTCGTCACCCTGCTCGAACAGGACGCCTGCATCAGGGTGCCCCCCGACCGTACGAGACGCAGTGCCAGATGGGTGAGGCGCGTGTAGGCACGCAGCGCACCATCGACGTTGGCCTGGCGTTGCGCGAACGACGGCGGGTCGACGACCACGATGTCGTACGTGATACCGGCCCGCGCGAGGCTGACCATCACCTCGAACGCGTCGCCGACCTCGGTGGTGAAGGCACATGCCCGCACCGCGTCGAGTTCGTGGTTGAGCTCCATGTTGTGCTCCGCAGCGGCGAGTGTCGGCGCCGAGATGTCGACGGCATGCACCGACCGCGCTCCCCCGGCGGCGGCATGCACGCTGAACCCGCCGGTTGAGGCGAACACGTCGAGCACGTCGCGGCCCGCCGCCATGTTGCCGACGCGGATGCGGTTCGCCCGCTGGTCGAGGAAGTGACCGGTCTTCTGGCCCGTCCGAACATCGGCGTCGAAGGCCAGACCGGCTTCACGGAATCGAACGGGACCGTCGGCGACGATGCCGGCGATCACGTCACCGTCGCCAAGCCCGAAGGTTTCACCGCGCTCGACGTTGCGAGCAAGTCGCAGCACCACTCCCTCGGCACCGGTCTGCACGAGCAGCGTCCGGGTGATGGTGACCAGGTGCGGGAACCACGCTGCGGAGTACAACTTGACCACGAGGACGTCTGCGTACCGATCGACCACCAGACCGGACAGTCCGTCGTTCTCGCCGTTGATCAGCCGGTACGCGAGGTGTTCGGCCTCGGGGTCCGCCGTGAAGATCGATCGCCCGGCGAGTGCAGCGGCGACGGTGGTGTGCCACCAGTCATCGTCGATCGGCGTCGGTTTGCCGACGTGCAGGATCCGGAACCGGATCGGCGAGCCGGGGTCGTAGAGGGCGAGCGCCACGAACTTGCGGTCGTCGTCGAAGATCACCGCAAGATCGCCGGCGGTGGCCTCGTGGCTGATCGACCTCACCGACTCCTCGAACACCCACGGGTGCCCGGCACGTATGTGGCGGAGTGCGTCGGGCGTGACGCGCACGGCGAGACGCCGCTCGTTCGGGCGAGGCGACCGCAGCGCCCGACGATGGATCTCGGGCAGCGTCACGGGTGGAACGACGCGATGACCCCGACGTCGGGTGTGAGTTCTCCACCGTGCACCGACGTCCACGCGGCCGTCGGACCGCCGGGCCCTCGCCGTGCGTCGACGGTCATCCAGTCCCGGCTGGCCTCGATGAACTCGTGGGTGGCCTCGGCGGTGCGGCGGCGGAACTCCTGCGCTCCCCAACCCGCCACGAGCCGATCGAGCGCCGTCGGCGCGAAGAAGAACTGAGGCGCCGCGCCGGGGAGCGATCCGCCGGGCGCTGCGGTGCCGACGGCGTCGTGGTGGCTCTTGCCGATCATCATCGAGTGCTTCACCCGCTCGCCGAGATGGTGGTGGACTGCCGCGAGCACGTCGGGGTTGCCGGCCATGTCGATCACCACGCTGTCGACAGGGGCGATGCCGTCGTCGGCGTCGTCGATCTGGTCGTACGTGACGACGCTGTCGTAGATGCCGAGCGAGCGAACGAAGTCGGCGTTGCCCGCCGACGTGAGCCCGACGACCGACCAGCCGTCGCGCTGGGCTGCTCGTTGGCTGAACCCGATCGCCGTCTTCGACGACGCGGACAGCACGACGACCTGTTGCGCACCGAAGAACGGCGCAGCGCCATCTGCAGTGGCGCCCCCGGAGTCCGCGAAGAACTCGTCGGCGAGGTAGCCGGTGAGCAGCAGCACTCGGAGCAGGGCACTGCGGTCCTCGCCGTCGGGGGCGTCGTCGTGCATGGGGTCGGCGTCGGTGCGGGTGAACGAGCGGTAGATCGGGGCGTGGGCCCGGCGGTGGTCTCCGTCGTCGCGGAAGCCGTCGCGGGTCGCGTTGGCGGTGACCGTGACGAACTCGGCCATCGGGAACCACCCGTGGTACCGGCCGCCGACGGGGAGGTCGGCACTGCGCGACTCGACGATCTCCGCGTAGCCGACAGCAGGAACGCGGCCCCAGGTGGTCGGGTCGCTCGACGGGAAGAAGTCCCAGTAGCCGAGCAGGTCGCCGGCGCCGGCATAGCTGACGTTGTTGGCGGTGACCGCGAACCGGTCGACGCGCAGCCGGATCTGGCCCTCGTCCAGTTCCGTGAGCGGTTCTTCGTGCACCTCGGCCTCGCCGATGGATGCCCGACGGA
>CAZJUC010000328.1:0-2620 GCA_964549065.1 uncultured Ilumatobacteraceae bacterium | reverse complement strand
TGTCGACGGTTGCCACCTACAACCCGGTCACCTACGTGCTCGACGGGTTGCGCAGCCTGATCACCGAAGGCTGGGAGTGGGCGACGCTGGCGGAGGGGATCGCGTTCACGTTGGCGTTGATGGTATTCAGCTTCGGTCTGGCGAGCCTGGCGATGCGTGGACGGATCCGGAGGGGCTGAGCTCGTCACTCCGTCCTGATGCTGAGTCATGGGTTGTCAAGTTGAGTGAGTTGTTCTATACTCAGAGTTGTCAATCAACCGATTCATCTTCCTTGAGGAGGCACTCCGATGCTCTTGCAGAACTCTCCCTTCCGTGAACTCGACGCCCTGTTCAACATGGGTGGCGACGCCCGCTCCGCATGGGTGGCCGCTCGGCCGATGCCGATGGACGCGTACCGCCGCGGCGACAACATCTGGGTTCACCTCGACCTTCCCGGCGTGACGGCCGACTCGATCGACATCTCCGTCGAGCGCAACGTGCTCACGGTCACCGCCGAGCGCAGCTACCAGCGCCAGGACGGCGACCGCGTGTACTTCGACGAGCGCCACGAAGGCACCTTCCGCCGCCAGGTCAGTCTCGGCGAAGGCCTCGACGCCGACGGCATCGACGCCGACTACACCGACGGTGTGCTGAGCCTGCGGATCCCCGTGGCCCCCCAGGCCAAGCCCCGCAAGATCACCGTGAGCTCCGGCCAAGCCGCCCTCGACACCGAGTCGAGCGAGGCGAGCAACGCCAGCTGACCCCACACACAGACATCCACATCCACGTTTGCGCAACAGTTCCGGTGGGCCGCCCCACCGGAACTGCAGCGCAAACGAACTGCCACACGGTGCCGGGCCGACCGTGGCGGCTCAGCGTGCCGATTCGTAGCGATCGATGAACTCGTCGACGGTGACTGCACCAATGGCATCGGCGATCGCCTCCGGCAACAACTGATCGAGCCGTTTGAAGCGAACGCAGCTGCGCCCGACGTCGAGCTTGACCCCGGCGTCGTCATAGGCGCGCTGGAGCCGCTGGGCATCGGCCTCCGACGTGTACACCGAATGCAGGTACAGCGCGTAATGACGCTTCTGTGCCGCGAGCGCGGCGTACAGCAACGGCTGACCGTTGTAGGTGTCGGGGTGGCGATCGAGCGGGATCTCGTACGCGATCATCCCCCAGTTCATCGTCTCGACGACACCGTCGGGAAGGTTCGCGAGTACGAGCTCACGAACCGCTCGGACCACCTCGGCCCGATCGCCGGGGAGTTCGTCGAGATAGTCCTCGACCGTCGTCGCAGCACTGGAAGCCATGATCGAAGGGTAGAGGGCCAGGGGAACAGACTCGGTCGGTCCCACGTTGTTGCTCGGCATGGAACTCTCCGCTGCTCTCGACTTCGCCCGCGACAAGCGCAACGGGATGTTGCTCACCCTCAAGTCCGATGGCCGGCCGCAGTCGTCGAACATCGCCTACGTCGTGGGCGACGACGACGTGATCCGCATCTCGGTCACCGACGATCGGGCGAAGACTGCCAATCTGCGACGCGACCCGCGGGCGTCGCTCCACGTGAACCGCGACGACTTCTGGGCCTATGCGGTGATCGAGGCCGACGTGACGATGCTCCCGGTGGCGACCACGCCCGATGATGCCACCGTCGACGCGTTGGTCGAGTACTACCGTGCCCTCGCCGGCGAGCACGACAACTGGCCCGAGTACCGCCAAGCGATGGTCGACGACGGTCGCCTGCTGCTCGAGCTGCATCCGACCCACGCCTACGGCATGCTCAACCGCTGAACGGTCGACCCGACAGCCGGGCGAAGGTTCAGGCGTTCTTCGGGAGCTCGCTGAAGGGGACGACCTTGTCCTGGTTCGGCTCCTTCGGCAGGCCGAGGACGCGCTCGCCGATGATGTTCTTCTGCACCTGATCGGTGCCGCCGTAGATCGGCGGTGCCTGCGCGAACAACGCCATCTCGGTGACGAACCCCAGGAACGGGTTGCCGGTTGCCTCGTCGAGCACCTTGCGCTTCGCACTTTCGTAGGCATGCAGCATGCCCTGCGGTCCGACGATGCGCAGCCCGAGGTCGCGCTGCAGGCGCACCATGTCGCTCATCGACAGCTTGGCGATGTTGCCCATTCCGGCGATCTCCTCGCCCTTGGCTTTCGCCGCCTTGACCCGCAGGTTGTTGATCCGGCCGAGCTGGCTCATCGTGTAGAGCCGCACCAGGTCCTGACGGATCGTCGGGTCGGTGTGGACACCTGCGCCCTGGGCGAGGTTGATCATCATCTTCGACGTGTCGCGGAAATTCGCGCCGCCACCCGCCGTCGACGGCTTCCCGGACGATCGCACGTAGTCGCCGGCGCGAGTGTCGAGTTGCCCGCCGACGGTGCCGGGGATCGCTGCACTGGCCGAGCTGCTCCCGCCGCCCGCACCGAGGCCGGCGCGCTCGTGGGCGAGCGTGGTGTTGGCCACCGCCCAGCCGTTGTTGAGCCCACCGATCATCGCGTCCGCCGGCACCCGCACGTCGGACATGAACACCTCGTTGAACAGCGCTCGGCCGGTGAGCTCCTTGAGCGGGCGCACGTCGACACCGTCCTGGTGCATGTCCATCGCGAAGTAGGTGATGCCCTGATGCTTGGGCAC
>CAZJUC010000327.1:0-2637 GCA_964549065.1 uncultured Ilumatobacteraceae bacterium | reverse complement strand
GGCCCGACCTCGTCTTCGACGACACCACGATCACCGAGCCGACGTTCGTCGGCACGCGGGTGTTCGACGACTACGACGTCGCCGAGCTGGTGCCGTACATCGACTGGACGCCGTTCTTCCGCACGTGGGGGATCCGCTCCAAGTTCCCCGAGGTGCTCACCGACCCCGAGTTCGCCGACGCTGCGAAGCCGCTGTACGACGATGCGCTCGCCATGCTCGATCGGATCGTCGACGAGCGCTGGTTCCGCCCGAAGGCGGTCGTCGGGTTCTGGCCCGCAGGGGCCGACGGCGATGACATCGTGGTGTACACCGACGAGACCCGCAGTACCGAACGCACCCGCATGCACGGCATCCGCCAGCAGGCGACCAAGACCGACGGCAGACCGAACCTGTCGCTGAGCGACTACGTCGCCCCGGCCGAGTCCGGCGTCGCCGACTGGGTCGGTGGCTTCGTGGTCACCGCCGGACCCGAGGAGATCGCGATCGCCGAACGGTTCGAGGCGGACAACGACGACTACTCGTCGATCCTGCTCAAGGCACTCGCCGACCGCATCGCCGAGGCCTTCGCCGAGCGGATGCACGAACGTGTACGCACCGAACTGTGGGCCTACGCCCCCGACGAGTCGTTCACGCCGACCGAACTGCTCGAGGAGAACTTCCGGGGTATCCGTCCGGCGCCCGGTTACCCCAGCCAGCCCGACCACACCGAGAAGATCGCCCTGTTCGATCTCCTCGACGCGCCGAACGCTGTCGGCGTCGAGCTCACCGAGTCGTTCGCGATGTGGCCCGGCTCGTCGGTGTCGGGTCAGTACTTCGCCCATCCCGAGGCCAAGTACTTCGGCGTCGGCAAGATCAAGCGCGATCAGCTCAACGACTATGCCGCCCGCAAGGGCTGGACCATCGAGGAGGCCGAACAACACCTCGCCCCGGTCCTCGACGGCACCTGAACCGTCACGCCGAACTGCGACACCGTGCCGGGCCTCCGGTCGGTCGACGTCCGGGCAGTCTCGATCCGGCGGCGAAGAGCACGGCGAGCGCAACGGCCAGCCCGGCGCCGACCTCGAGGGCGACGAAGGTGGACGTCGCGCCGAACAGTGCAGCTGCCCCCAGTGGACCTGCGGTCTGGCCGAGTCGCGCGGCGCCGACGTACACCGCGACGACGGCGCCGCGATGCTCCGGTGGCGACAGCTCGACCGCCTGATCCTGGAGTGTCGGTATCAGCGCTCCCTCGCCGATGCCGTAGACGATGCAGCCGAGCACCACCAGCGCGACCAGTTCGGTCGCCCCGATCAGCGCGAAGCCGACGGCGAACGCGAGTGAGCAGGAGACCAGCAGTGTCCGAGCGGAGACACGCTCGCGAACTCGTTGCAGGTTGAACGCCACCAGTGTCGAGGGAATCGCCGGGAGTGCGAGGAACAGACCACGTACCGACGCGCCGAACCCGAACTCGTTCTCGAGATGGATCGGCAGCGTCGCCAGGAAGACGCCGAAGATCATCACGAACGACGCCGTCCCGCCGATCAACACCATCGCCACCGCCGGCCGCCGGACCACCTCGCCGACGCCGCCGAGTTGCTCGCGCAACGAGACGTTCGCATCGGGTCGGTCCTGCGGCAGCATCCGCCACGCCACGACCGCTGTGAGTGCCGCGAGGCTGTAGGGCGCGAGCGCGAGACGCCACGACCCGATGTCGGCGAGCACCCCGCCGATCGGCGGCATGACCGCCAGACACACGGTGAGGAACGCCGCGTTGCGCCCGATGAGACGGGTGCGGTCCTGCGGGCCCCAGTGGTCGCCGATCAGCACGACAGCGAGGTTGATCAGCCCGGCTGCGCCGATGCCCATCCCGAAGCGGGCGGCGATCAGGAACGGGAACGTCGGAGCGAGCGCTGCGGCGGTCCCGAACACGCCGAACGTGGCGAGGCAGGGCACGAGCACCCGCCTGCGTCCGAGGCGATCCGCGAGCACTCCCATCACCGGCGCCATGAAGATGCCGGGGAACGAGGTGGCGGCGATCAGCAGCCCGGCACCCGAGTCGCCCACACCGAACTCGTCGAGGATGTCGGGGATCGCCGGGGCGAGCAGGGTGTTGCCCATGATCCCTGTGCCGGTGATCGCCAGGATCAGTAACCACAGCGAGCGCCGGTCGGTCATCGTCGGCGACGGTACCCACGAACCGGGGGTTGTCGCGCTGCGTGCGAATGCCTCATCTGGCAGACCGAATGCCATACGATTCGCACGGCTGCGTCATCCGGTCGTGGCCCGGGACGAAGGACGAGGACGATCATCCATGAACGACAACATCCGAATTCCGGTCGCCGAGGCACTCGGCACCGCCGTCTTGGTGATCGGCGGGCCCGGCACCGCCATCTTCGCCACGGGGGGATTCAACGAAGGGCTCAACCTCGGCATCCTGGGGGTGTCGCTGGCCTTCGGTCTCAGCCTGCTGTGCATGGCCTATCTGATCGGTCGGATCTCCGGTTGTCACATCAATCCTGCGGTCACCATCGGCATGATCGTCGCCAGGAAGATCGACGCCGCGAAGTCGGCGCCGTACTTCATCGGCCAGTTCGTCGGCGGCATCATCGGCGCCGGCATCATCGCGCTGGTCCTGAGTGGCACCGACGGTTTCCTGTC
>CAZJUC010000326.1:0-2671 GCA_964549065.1 uncultured Ilumatobacteraceae bacterium | reverse complement strand
TCGCTGGCATCACCGGTCCAGTCGGTGTGGAAATGGTCGCCCCGCGCGCGGTCGATCCGCTCGTAGGTGTGTGCCCCGAAGTAGTCGCGCTGGGCCTGGATGAGGTTCGCCGGCAGCCGCTCCGAGCGGTAGCCGTCGTAGAACGCGAGCGCGGAGCTGAACGCCGGCAGCGGGATCCCGTTCGCGATGCCGACGCCGACCGTTGCGCGCCAGCCCGGTTGAGCCGCCTGCACTGCCTTCGCGAACGTGTCGGCCAGCAGCAGGTTCGCGATGTCGGGCGAATCGGCGAACACCGACGTGATGTCGTCGAGGAACGCTGCCCGGATGATGCAACCGGCCCGCCAGATCGCAGCGATCCCGCCGAGGTCGAGGTCCCAGTCGTGTTCGTCGCTCGCCGCGGCGAGCATCGCGAACCCCTGGGCGTACGACACCACCTTCGAGGCGTAGAGCGCATCCCCGATGTCGCCGAGTGCGATGGTGTCGGTGTCGATCGTGCGATCGGGTCCGGAGAGGATCGTGCTGGCATCTTGTCGTTCGTCGATCAGTGCCGACACCACCCTGGCGATGACCGCCTCGGCGATCATGCTGATCGGCTGGCCGAGTTCGAACCCGTACATTGCCGTCCATCGACCGGTTCCCTTCTGACCTGCCGAGTCGAGGATGACGTCGAGCACGGCCCCGCCGTCGGGGGATTCGGCGGCCAGGATCTCGGCGGTGATCTCGATCAGGAACGATTCGAGCCGTCCCGAATTCCAATCGGCGAACACGGCGGACATCTCGGGGTTCGACATCCCGAGTGCCCGCATGATCGCGTACGCCTCAGCGATCACCTGCATGTCGCCGTACTCGATGCCGTTGTGCACCATCTTCACGAAGTGGCCGGCTCCGCCGCGTCCGATCCACTCGCAGCACGGCGAACCGTCCTCGGCCACGGCGGCGATCGCCTGCAGGATCGTCTTCACGTGGGGCCACGCCTCGGGAGCCCCGCCGGGCATGATCGACGGGCCGTTGAGCGCTCCCTCCTCACCGCCGGACACGCCGGCACCCACGAACAGGATGCCCAGCTCCGCGAGTTCGTCGCAGCGGCGCTCGGTGTCGACGTAGTCGGCATTACCGCCATCGATCACGACGTCGCCGTCGTCGAGCAGGGGGACGAGATCACCGAGGACCGCGTCGACCGCATCGCCCGCTTTCACCATCAACATCACGATGCGCGGTGTCGACAGGCTCTCGACCAGATCGCTCAGTTCCTCGTGACCGGTGACCGACGAATCCGCTGCATCGTGCGCGACGAACTCGGTCATCCTCGAGGTCGTGCGGTTGTGCACCGCCACCTCGAACCCGTTGCGCGCCATGTTGAGGACGAGGTTGCGACCCATCACGGCGAGTCCGGTGAGTCCGATGTCAGCTGCCATGGGCGGACCCTTCCCATCTGTCGGTCGTGGCACACCGGGACGGCGCCGACGATCTCGAGATGCGGCGCGAGACCGAACTCGGCAACACCGCGTACGACCGGGAGTCCTAAGGTCGAGCCGTTCGTCCGACCACTTCACGCCGAAGGAGACACCCATGAGCGACCTTCCGCTGCTTCCCGACCAGCCCAGCGTCACCGATCAGGTCCGCCGTTTCGGACCTCCAGCGGTCATCGCTCTTGCGGCAGTCCTGTTCATCGTGCAGAACACCGAGAGCGTCACGTTCAACTTCTTGTGGTTCGATTTCCGGTGGCCGTTGTGGATCATGCTGCTCGTGTTCATGGCCGTCGGTGCCGTGGTGTTCTGGGGCGCAGCCCGTCGTCGCCGGTCCCGTCGCGCAGCCGACGAGTGACGACACCACCCTCCCGGGAGCAACGGATCCCGGCCGAGGTGCAGTCGTTTGCGAGGACGAGGTGATCACGCGTGGTGACGGCGCGACCTCACGACGTCGAGGGGGCCGAACCCGCCGGATCCAACGCTGCGAGCACGACAGCAGCACCGATACGACCCCGGCGGTACTCGCCGTCGACGTTCCTCGATCCACCACCGGGGGCATCGCTGGTGCAACAGTTCGCCGATGACCCTCGACGCCGATCGCTACCGGCAGATCAGCACGATCCTGCACGACACCGCCCGACCGATGCGGGTGCTGTCGACGCTCACCTGGCCGGGCGAGTTGCGCGACGAGTTCCTCGCCGGCGACGCCCAGCGACTCCCGGAGCCGGTGTACGCACCGGTCGACACCTCCACCCCGCTCGACGGGGTGGCCACCGCCCGCTCGCTGCTGCGCCCGGGCAACGTCGTCGACGACTGGTTGGGCCGGGAGGCCGATGCGATCGAGTCGGCGGCGCTCCTCCTCGGCGCCCGGGGCACCCCCGAGTTCTTCGAACACAGCCGGGCGCTCTACGGCGTCCCCGACCAGCCCTTGCGGTTCGACCCGGCCACACCGCTCGAACTCGCGCAGCGGGTCCACGATGCGCTCACCGAACTCCACGAGGTCGACCTCGTGCCGCCGGTTCGACGTATTCGCACCGGTGAGCAGGTGGCCGACTTCATCCGCAACGAGGTGCAGGAACACTTCGGAGACGCCGCACCCGAGGTACTCCTCGTCGACGAACTGTCGGCGAACGCGACGGCGACCACGAGCCGGATCAAGGTGCGCCGCGATGCCCGCTTCACCACCAAGGACGCCGCGCAGC
>CAZJUC010000325.1:0-2687 GCA_964549065.1 uncultured Ilumatobacteraceae bacterium | reverse complement strand
GGCTCGGGATGCCGAGCAGGCCGAACACGCTGGAGATGTTGACGACGTGGCCGTCACCGGCTGCCTTGAGGTGGGGAAGGAAGGCAAGGGTCCCGTGCACGACGCCCCAGAAGTTGACGTCGATGAGCCAGCGGAAACTCTCGTACGACATTGCTTCGACGTTGGCGGCGAGCGCGACGCCGGCGTTGTTGAAGATCAGGTTGGCCTGGCCGAACTCCTCGACGACGTCGGCTGCCCAGCCTTCGACGGCCGCTCGGTCGGTGACGTCGACGTGAGCGCTCGACACCTTCACCGCTCCACTCGTACCCCTCGACTGCTCGACGAACGCGATGGTCTCGGCGAGACCGGCGGCGTCGACGTCGCTCAGCGCAAGACGGGCGCCTCGACCGGCCAGTTCGATCGCGAGTCCGCGCCCGATACCGGAACCGGCACCCGTGATCGCCGCGACCTTGTCCTCGAACTGCTGCATTCGTCCGACTGTACGGAGGCGGCACTGTCGCGGTGCAGACGGCGGGCCCTGGTCGACGCGTGCGTGTCGGGTCCGTGTGGGCGCGACGCGATTTGCATGGCCAGCAGACCGAATGCGCGCTCACGCACCGGGGCGGGCTCGTGGTCGTCACCGAACACCTCGGTGAGCACGGGTGACGCTTCGGCGGCTGTGGCGAGCGCGAGCACGCCGTCGAGGGTGGCGCGATCGAGGGCGTCGAAGCCCTCGAGGTCGATGGTGATGGCAATGCGGTCGAGCGAATTCATGAGGACACGGTACGGGTGCCTGAGCAGTATGGATGGCGATGATTCATGCTGATGAGTATCAGTTAAGCTGATGTTCATGGCAGTGTGGCGTGACCTCGATCTCCGGCACCTCTCGGCGCTCGATGCCGTCGCCGGCGAGGGTACGTTCGCCCGCGCCGCCGAGCGCCTCGGCTACACCCAATCCGCCGTGAGCCAACAGATCGCCGCGCTCGAACGGGCCGTAGGCGACAAGGTGTTCGACCGGCCCGGCGGCCCGCGCGCCGTCGAGCTGACCCCGTTCGGCGCGGAGTTGTTGCGGGGCGGCCGGGATCTCCTGGCGCGAGCCGACGCGCTCGCCGACCATCTCGACCGGTTCCGTTCGGGCCACACGGGGCGACTCACGATCGGCACGTTCCAGAGTGTCTCGTCGGCGGTGCTCCCCATGGTGCTCGGCCGGTTCCGCTCGGCACATCCGGCCGTCGAGGTGCAACTGTTCGAGACCGACGTCGACGAGGAACTCGAAGAGCACCTCGAACGCGGACAGACCGAGGTGTCGTTCGTGGTCGGCGACGTGGGGTCGCCCGAGGAGTCGGGCTTCGAGTCGAGATTGCTGCTCACCGACCCGTTCGTGCTGATTGCTCGGCCTGGCCAGTTCCCTCCCGGGCCGGTGTCGATCGGTGCGTTCGCCGACGAGCCACTGATCGGCCAGCATCCCAACTCGTGCCAGTTGCTCAACGAGGCGGGGTTGCGATCCGGCGGTCTCGACCCCAGTTACGTGTTCCGCTCGAACGACAACGGCACCGTCGCGGCGATGGTTCGTGCCGGGATGGGCGTGGCCGTGATGCCGCTGCTGTGCACCGAACCCGAGGATCCTCGCACCGTGCTGCACCCGCTCGACCCACCGATCCCGGGTCGCCACGTGTCGATCGCCTGGCGGGCGGGTCGCACCCTGTCGCCGGCCGCTCGTGCGTTCGTCGAGCTGACGACCGTTGCGTGTGCCGAGCTGTCCGAGCCGGACGAGCGCTTCGACCTGGCTGCGGCTACGGTACCGACATGAGCGCTGAGCCTCACGACATGATGGTTCGCAAGGTGAAGTTCGAGTTTCCCGACGACCTCGACGACGTGCTCCCCGGCGACGATCTCGTGCGCGAGACACATCTGGTGGCGTTCTCGCTCACGATGCCCTATCTCGAGCCGTACCTGATCCGAACGTACCGGTCGGTGGCCGACGACATCTCCGATCCCGCTCTCGCCGCCGACGTCAAGGTGTTCATCGGCCAGGAGGCGCAGCACTTCCAGAACCACCGCCGGATCAACGAGATCATCAAGGGCCGACTGGGCGCCGACGTGGCCGCGCGCCTGCAGACGATCGAAGACGGACTCGACGCCGACTACCGGCGATTCAATGCCGAGAAATCGCGGCGGTTCAATCTCGCGTACGCGGAGGGATTCGAAGCGATGACGTGTGCGATGGCCCTGACGGCGATCGACGAAGCCGGCTCGGGGAGCAGCAGCATCAGGCCCGGCAAGTGGGGAGAGCTGTGGATGTGGCACCTCGCCGAAGAGATGGAGCACCGCACGGTTGCCTTCGACGTCTACGAACACCTCGAAGGCAGCTACCCGTACCGCGTCCTCGGGTCGCTGCGAGCCCAGGTGCACTTCCAGCGGATCGTCGGGCGCATGCAACGCATCCTGCTCGAATCCCAGGGCGCGCCGGCGAAGAGTCATCTGCCCTCGTGGATGAAGGCGGGGCGCAGCCGCATGCTCTCGACGTACACGCCGGGTTACGACCCCGGTGCCATCGACCCGGGCCCGCTCCCGGCGATGATCCTCGCGCAGTACGCCGTTTGAGGTCTCCCTGCCCAGGTCTCCGGGGACCACGATCTCGTTTGCGCTGCATTCTCGGTGACCCGCATCACCGGGCAGGCCGACATCACCCGAAATACGCTCCAGAC
>CAZJUC010000324.1:0-2711 GCA_964549065.1 uncultured Ilumatobacteraceae bacterium | reverse complement strand
CCCCGACCGCCCAGAGCAGTACCGGCCGTGGTATCGACCCGACGCGGTCGGCGACTCCGTCTCAGCGCCTCGACGCCCGGCCCGATCTGCGTTGCGGTTCATTGCACTCCCGTCGTCATCGCGGTCGGGTGGACACTGCCCGGTCGCGAAAGCCCGAAACGCCCCGGGCGCGGTGTGACATACGTCTCGTCGAGACGCACCGCGACCCTACCGTGACGTGAGGGTAGGGTTCGCCCGTCGCATCGAGCGGCCGTGACAGTTGCCGGGTCCCTGTGCCTTTGCAAGGTCGACCCCAACTCACCCGAACTCCCCACGTACTGGAGCCCCCATGTCTGCCACTCCGTCCGCGCTCGCGCCCGACGATCCACTCTCCTTCGAGGATTCGACCGTGCGGAGCGCCCTGCGCTCGCCGAAGCGCCTGCGCATCGAGATCCTCGCGGGTCTCGCCGTGGCGCTGGCGTTGATCCCCGAAGCGATCTCGTTCTCGATCCTGGCGGGCGTCGACCCGCAGGTCGGGCTCTTCGCGTCGTTCACGATGGCGGTGACGATCTCGATCGTCGGTGGCCGTCGGGCCATGATCTCGGCTGCCACCGGCGCGATCGCGCTGGTCATCGCGCCCGTCGCGAAGCAGTACGGGCTCGACTACCTGATCGCCACGGTGCTGCTCGCCGGGATCCTCCAGATCGTTCTGAGCCTCGCCGGCGCAGCCAAGTTGATGCGGTTCCTGCCGCGCAGCGTGATGGTCGGCTTCGTGAACGCGCTGGCGATCGTGATCTTCACCGCGCAGTTGCCGGAACTGATCGACGTGCCCGCGATCGTGTATCCGCTCGTGGCGATCGGCCTCGCGATCCTGGTGTTCATGCCGAAGATCACCGGTGTCATCCCCGCACCGCTGGTGGTGATCGTGTTGCTGACCATCGTTGCGGTCGTGATGGGACTCGACATCCCCACCGTCGGAGATCAAGGTGAACTGCCGAGCAGCCTGCCGTCGTGGTTCATCCCCGACGTCCCGTACAACCTCGACACGTTGCAGATCATCGCCCCCTATGCGTTCGCGATGGCGCTCGTCGGTCTGCTCGAGTCGTTGATGACCGCCAAGCTCGTCGACGACATCACCGACACCCACTCCGACAAGACCCGCGAAGGCTGGGGGCAGGGCGTTGCCAACATCGTCGCCGGCCTCTTCGGTGGGATGGGCGGCTGCGCCATGATCGGCCAGACGATGATCAACGTGAAGACCTCCGGCGCCCGCACCCGGATCTCCACGTTCTCCGCCGGGGTGTTCCTGCTGATCCTGGTGGTCGGGCTCGGGGGTGTCGTCGCCCGGATCCCGATGGCCGCCCTGGTGGCGGTGATGATCATGGTGGCGGTCGGCACGATGGATTGGCACAGCGTCCATCCGCGCACCTTGCGCCAGATGCCACTCAGTGCGACCACGATCATGCTGACCACCGTGGTCGTCACGGTCACGACTCACAATCTCGCCTACGGCGTGATTCTGGGGGTGGTCGTCGCCATGGTGTTCTTCGCCCGACGCGTCTCGCACTTCACCGAGGTCGTGTGCGTCGACCACCCCGACGAGGACACCTGCGTGTACGCAGTGCGAGGTGTGTTGTTCTTCGCGTCGAGCAACGACCTCGTGTACCAGTTCGACTACGCCCACGACCCCGGCAACGTGATCATCGATCTGTCCGACGCCCAGATCTACGACTCGTCGACCGTTGCAGCGCTCGACGCGATCGTGCTCAAATATCACAACAAGGGCAAGCACGTGGAGATCATCGGGATGAACGAACCGAGCGCGAAATGGCACGAACTCAGCGGCAATCTCGGCGCCGGTCACTGATGCCGACCGACCACCGGATGCACCAGATCGGCGAGGTCGCCGACGCCGTGGGGCTGTCGCTGCGCACCATCCGCTACTACGAAGAAGCAGACCTCGTGCCGCCGAGCGGTCGCTCGACCGGCGGGTTCCGTCTCTACACCGACGCCGACATCGAACGACTGCGTCTCGTCAAGCACATGAAGCCGCTGGAGCTGACCATCGACGAGATGCGCGAGCTGCTCACCACCCGAGACCGCCTCGCCGACCCGGCGACCCCGAAGCGGGCACGAGGCGAGCTGATCGACCGTCTCTCGATGTTCGCCGAACTCGCGGAAGAACGCTGCCAACGACTCCGCGACCAGGTCGAAGCCGGTGAGACGATCAGCCGCACGCTGCGAGCAGAGCTCGCCGCAGCGACGGGAGCGGCACGGGCGCGGCGTTGAGCGGACCGCCCCCATCGTCCGTTCCGTCAAGCCCCGCGGCACCGAGCGGCGTCCTCGTCGGCGCATCGCTCGAGATGGACTCGCAGCCGGTCGGTGGCCGGGCGAGTTGATTCAGGGCGCGTCCGGCGAGCAGGGTCACAGCGACCATCTCGCCCACGTCGAGTTGTCCGATGTGTCGTAGCGCGACGAGCAGCCTCGACCGACGACCCCACCCCCGAGAGGATGTCAGATGACCACACCAGCCCAGCCCGACAGACCGAATCGCCGTGCTCGTCGGATGCTCTTGGTTGCGTCGTGCGTGTTGACGCTGGCACTGGCCACCCTCGCCGGATGCGGCAGCGGCAGCGGCCAGCCGAGCTCAGGCGGCGCCGACGCAGGATCGGGTACCGCAGCGGGAGCCGATCTCTATGCGGCGAACTGTGCGTCGTGTCATGGCGTCGACC
>CAZJUC010000323.1:0-2735 GCA_964549065.1 uncultured Ilumatobacteraceae bacterium | reverse complement strand
CTACCCTGCGGTGATGCCACTGAGTCGACGGGCCCGTTTCTTCCGCAAGCGCATCACCGACATGGAATTCGGCGGCGACATCCCGATCGAGGACCGGCGCGCCCGGATGGACCAGATCGATCGCCTGCCCCGTCCACGCAAGGTGGACTACCACGACACCCACGTCGGCGGCGTTCCGGCGATCGTGGCGACACCGACCGAGACCCGGCCCGACCGCCACATCCTCTACATCCACGGTGGCGCCTACGTCCTCGGATCGCCCAGGAGCCACATCGCCATGTGCGCCCGGTTGGCGAAGCGGGCCGCAGCAGTCGTCACCGCGATCGACTACCGGCTCGCGCCGGAGCACGTGTACCCGGCAGCGATCGACGACTGCGTCGCGGCCTACCGGGCGCTGATTGCGGACGTCGACCCGGCGCTGGTCACGATCGCCGGCGACTCCGCCGGCGGCGGCGCCACCTTGGCGACGCTCGGCGTGCTGAAGGCTTCGGGCGACCCGATGCCCGGCGCCGTGTACGTGCTGTCGCCCTGGGCGGACCTCACTGCATCCGGCGAGTCGGTGGTGACGCGAGCGCCGTTCGACCCCATGTTCGACGGCGAACGCCTGACCGACGCGGCCATGACCTATGCGGGTGACACCCCGCTCGACCACCCGGGGGTGTCCCCGTTGTTCGCCGACCCCGCCGGCTACCCGCCGACCCTGATCCAGACCGGCATGGACGAAATCTTGTTGTCCGACTCGACCCGACTCGCCGAGCGCTACCGAGCGGCCGGCGTCGACGTGCGCCTCGACCTGCGCGACGACCTCTGGCACGTCTACCCGATCCTCGCCGGCTACATGCCGGAGGCGACCGACGCACTGGTACGTGCCGCGGTGTTCATCCGCGCGAAGACACCCGCCCCACTGCCCGATTCGGCGAAACCCGACGTCGCGGCATGAACGCTCCACGGTTCCCCGAGCTCGGGTTCTACACCCTCGCCGGGGGCGCCCAGAACCCACGCGATCTGGTTGCCGAGTGTCAGCGCGCCGAGGAATTGGGCCTGGGGGCGGTGTTCATCAGCGAACGGTTCAACGTCAAAGAGGCCGTGACCCTGTCGGGGGCAGCGGCGGTCGCCACCACGAACATGCAGATCATCACCGGCGCCACGAATCACAACACGCGCCACCCGATCGTGACGGCGTCGTATGCCACCACGATGCACCGGCTCACCGGTGGCCGATTCGTGCTCGGCATCGGCCGTGGCATCGCTCCCCTGTTCGACGCGTACGGCATCCCACGGATCACGACGGCCCAGATGGAGGACTTCACCGACGTGATGCGCCGCCTCTGGCACGGCGACACCATCATCGGCCACGACGGGCCTCTCGGGTCGTACCCGGTCCTGCGCCTCGACCCGACCTTCGACGAGGACATCCCGCTCGGGCTGGTGGCCTTCGGGCCCAACTCGCTGGAGTTGGGCGGGCGTGCGTTCGATCACGTGATCCTGCACACGTTCTTCGGCGACGAGACGCTGCAGCGCTGCGTGCGCACGGTGAAGGACGCCGCCGAACGCGCCGACCGCGACCCGAGCTCGGTCACGGTGTGGTCGTGTCTCGCCACGATCGGCGACCATCTGGCCGAGCCGGTCCGGCTCAAGAAGACCGTCGGCCGCCTCGCCACCTATCTGCAGGCCTACGGCGACCTGATGGTGGAGACCAACCGTTGGGATCCGGCCGCGCTCGCCGCGTTCCGTAGCGACGAGATGGTGGCGAACTTTCGCGGTGCGATCGACGTGAGCGCCACGACCGAGCAGCTCGAGCACATCGCGACGCTGATCCCCGACGAGTGGTTGGAGCCGTCGGCCACCGGGTCACCCGAGCAGTGCGCGGCCGCCGTGCGCGGGCAGTTCGACCTCGGCGCCGACGCGGTGATCATGCACGGCGCCAGCCCCGACGAACTCGCGCCGATCGTCGACGTGTACGCCGCTGCGAAATCGGGAACTCAGCCGTCATGAAGATCGCCCACCTGACCGACGCCACCGGATACGACCCGTCCTCGTTCGTTGCCGAGCCGTTGCTCGACGGATCGGTGTCGAACGTCCGGCTCATTCGGCTGAGCCCCGGCCAGACCCTGCCTCCGCACACCCACGGGGTGTCCGATCTGATGCTCTACGTGGTCGAGGGGACGTCGACGTTGGTCACCGAGCACGGACCGCAGCAGTTCACCACCGGCTCGCTCGTGTTCCTGCGGGGCGACGAGGAGCTGCGGGTCACCAACGAGGGCGAAGTGGGCGTCACCCTGCTCGCGTTCCTCGCACCGCCGTTCCCGCCGCGGACATCTTGAGTCCCGCTCAGTCGTCGCGTCGTCGTGCTCGTCCAGCGGGCGGAGGGAGTGCGGAACGGAGGCGTTCATGGGTCCGTTCTTTCGTTCACGGGAGGCGGACTCCGATCGCAGTCGCCACGACGAGGGCGAGCCGAGCGCCATCTGGCGCAGGCCGAGCACCTCGGCGGGTGGCACCGCCACGATCACGAGCACGGCGATCGATCCGATGAGAGTGCAAGGACCAACCGCAGGTGATGTAACGATTGGTGTCTGACACCAATCGTTACATCGGCCCGAGCCTCCCGCTCTCAGCCGGCGTTGGACACCACGGTGACCGGCACGGCCACCTTGCGGCCGATGCGACACGGCAGATCTTGGCGCAACCAGCGTGACACCTTCTGCGGAAGCGTCGACACGATGACCTCGCCGTAG
>CAZJUC010000322.1:0-2742 GCA_964549065.1 uncultured Ilumatobacteraceae bacterium | reverse complement strand
GGGCGGGTCTCGTACATCCGGACGATGACCACCACTCCGGACAGAGCGGTGAGAGCTGCGACCGCGTAGATCGCTGCTTCGATCGAGACGACGTCGGCGAGGGTGCCGGCGAGCAGTGCGCCGACAGCGAATCCGGCATCGCGCCACAGCCGGTAGATGCCGACCGCACGTGCTCTCCAGGTGGGGTGGGCGACGTCGCCGATCGCGGCGAGCAGCGTTGGGTACACCATTGCGGTGCCGGCACCGAGCAGCGCAGCCCCCGCCGCCCAGGCCCAGAAGCCCGAGGATGCGGCGATGGCGGCGATCGCCGCGGCTTGAGTGAACATGCCGCCGGCGATGAGTGGCTTTCGGCCGACCCGGTCCGACAACCCACCCGTGACGAGTTGGCCGAGCCCCCACACTGCCGGGTACAGCGCAGCGAGCACTCCGATGCGGCTCACTGACAAACCGGCAGCGGCGAAGAAGATCGGGAACAGTCCCCACGCGAGCCCGTCGTTGAGGTTGTTGACCAGTCCGGCTTGCGATGCCGCTGACAGGGCCTTCTCGCGGAACGAGGTGAGCATGAAGATCTCACGGGTCGAGAGTTGGTCGTGCAGGGCATCGTCGGTCGTGACGTGGTCGGTGGCTTCGAGCTGAGCGTGGGTACGGGTCTCTCGGACGAACAGGACCGAGATGCCGAGGCCGAGTCCGGCGTAGGCGAGCCCGAGGAAGAACGGCGCCGGACGCAGCCCCCATTGCTGCGCGATGTAGCCGGTCGCCAGTGCAGTGACGGCGACGGCCCCGTAGCCGGCTGCTTCGTTGAGACCCATCGCGAACCCGCGCTTGGTGGGGCCGACCAGGTCGATCTTCATGATCACGGTGGTCGACCAGGTGAGCCCCTGGTTGACGCCGAGCAGGACGTTGGCGAACACGACCCAGCTCCACGTCGGTGCCCACATCAGCAGCAGTGGTACCGGGAGGCCGATCAGCCAGCCGGCGACCAGGACTGGTTTGCGGCCGTAGCGGTCCGACAGCGTGCCGGCGAAGAAGTTGGTCGCTGCCTTGACGATGCCGAACGCTGCGATGAACGTGAGCGTCGCGGTGAAGGCGGTCAACCCGAACTCGTCGGTGGCGAGCAACGGCAGAACGGTGCGTTCCTGGCCGATCATGCCGCCGACCAGCGCGTTGACACCGACGAGGAGCGAGAACTGGGCGATGTTCTGGCGCAGTCCGAGCCGCACGGCCGGAGCGTCAGAACTGTGTCGGGTACTCACCGCGATCTCCTCAAGTAGAGTCTTGAATATATCGTTACCAGTCGGGTGTTTGTCAAGCTGTTACTTGAAGATCAAGGAGTCTGAGATGGGGAATCGCACGACGAAAGACGCGTTGTTCGACGCATTCGGCGACGTCGCCAAGGCACTCGGCAACGGCCGCCGAGCCGAGCTGATCGACGTGCTCGGCCAGGGCGAACGCCATGTCGACGAACTCGCCGACGAGATCGGCCAGAGCGTCGCGAACACCTCGTTCCACCTGCGCGTGCTCGCCACCGCCGGGCTCGTGGCGACACGGCGCGACGGCACCCGGATCTACTACCGGCTCACCTCGGACCGGGTCGCCGAGCTGTGGTCGGCGCTCCGCGACGTCGCCGCAGCGCATCACGAACAACTCGACGAACTCGCCAACGCCTACCTCGGCGACCGCACTCGACTGGACGAGATCGGCCGTGACGAACTCGCCGAACGGATCGCCGTCGGCAACGTCGTCGTCGTCGACGTCCGACCCTCAGCGGAGTACGCGGCCGGACACATCGCCGGCGCTCTCTCGATCCCGATCGACGACCTCGCCGAGCACGTCAGAACACTTCCCGCAGGCGTCGACGTGGTCGCATACTGTCGCGGGCCGTACTGCGTGTTCGCCGACGACGCCGTGCGACTCCTGCGCCGCCGCGGCCACAGCGCCCAGCGACTCCGCGACGGCTTCCCCGAATGGCGACACGACGAACTCCCCATCGATGTGGGGCTCGCATCGTGAGCGGGTCGTCGCCGTCAGGCCGGCGATGATGTGGTGTTGGACCTGATGCGTGCGACCGTGCGGTTCATGAGGCGACGGATGACGTGTCGGTAGAGCAGCGCTCTGAGCCCGGAGAGGTTGGTGCCGGCAGTTCGATAGTACGTGTCGGGGTCGGCGTGGACACCGAGGTCGCGGTCGACGCCGGTCATCTGGATCTCGGTGTGATCGCCCACCCAGTCGACGTTCGGATGTTCGAGGTCGGCGGTGCCGACACCGAACCCGATGAACGCCCCCGTCGGCCGACCCAGCTGGCAACGAAGTCCGTCGAGGTACTCGTCGTCGAGGATCACCCCTTCGAGCCGCTTCCAGTCGCCGTCGACGAAGACCTCGACCCACGAATGCAGGATCTCCGACGGTGCGAGTGGGTAGAACGCTCTCGGAACCACTCCCTGCTGGAGTCGCTTGTCGATGGTGGCCGCGTGGAATCTGCAGGGAGTGCCGACCATTCGCAGTAGCGCCATGAGCAGCGTGGCCTTGGTGTTGCACTGGCCGTAGCCGTCGCGGAGCACCTCGCTGGCGGCGATGTCGTCATCGGCGTTGTAGCCGAAGCCGATCTCGTTGCGCACGTAGTCGTAGACAGCAGCGATCCGCTCAGGGGTGTCGAGGGCGAGCCAGCCGCGCTGGTCGACGAGGCGTCGGATCGACGGTGAGTCGTAGTCCAGGAGTTCGGTCGCATCGAGGAGCGAGGAGTGG
>CAZJUC010000321.1:0-2760 GCA_964549065.1 uncultured Ilumatobacteraceae bacterium | reverse complement strand
GGACGGGGTCGTCGAGACGCGGGCACTCCACCGCACTGTCGTCCACCCCGATCACCGCATTCCCCCCGAACGTCGGCTCGGGAGGCCGCACGGTCGACGACAATGCCCCGACCACCGGATCGAACCCGGCTCCCACGAGGTACTGCTCGTCGTCCACCAGGAAGCGGTAGTCGGCCCCGTAGCGCACGTCGATGAGCCCGTCGATCGCCCACGGGCCGGCCGAGCCGGCACGCAGTTGGTCGATGCGGAAACGCACCACCTGGTCGACGTCGTCCTTGCCGGTCATCGTGCCCACGAAGACCACCGCCGCCGGGTCGGGAACGGGGCACCCGGCCGGCACGGGGACCAGCGACGCTCCCGGTTGCGGCTCGGCGTCGACCGGCGGCGGTGCCGCGGCGACCGCCGTCGACAACGTGAGTGCGCCAGCCACACCGACGAGCGCACCGAGGCGCACGAGGGGACGGCGACGGCTCAGCACACCCGCAAGGCTAACGACCGCGTTCGTGCCGGCCGGGTCAGCCCCCGCGGGTCTGCCCCATCGGGGCGAACCTGTCGGCAGGGGGCGCCGTCACGCAGGGTTGATCGATCCGCCGACCGGAAAGGCCAGCGAGCTTCCCGTCAGTCGCGTCTCGCTCGCAGGGTTGTGGCTCACGGCGATCACCGAACGACCCGCCGAGTGCAGCGCCAGGAGGCGGCGATCGGGTGCCAGGACCGTCCCCTGGATCACGAGATCTCCCGGGCGAGTCGCCGTCTCGAGCCAGTCGACGGCCGAGGACGGCTCGATGTGGGCCGTCTCCTCGGGGAGGTCGCAGCCGAGCTCCTTCAGGACATCGGGCGTCAGCGGGCCGACGAGCAGAGGCCGGTCCCGATCGCTGAGCTCTGCGGCGAGTTCGGCGGCGACCAGCAACGAATTCACCCGACCGGGCAGTCGGTCGATGCCGCGAGCGACGAGGACGACGCGCTTCCAACCGCCGGGTCGGAGCGCGGCCGCCGCGCTCGGGACCGCTGCCTCACCGAGGATCTCCGATTCCGAGCCGCCGAACAGCCACGACCGGATGTCGTCGCTCTCGACCAGCCAGTCGAGGAGCAGCAGCGAGGCGTTCGACTCGACGGCGGCTCGCTGCACACCCGCTGCGATCGATCGGTCGAGACGCAGGATCGTGCCGTCGTCACGTCCGAGAGCCAGCAGCATCCGGTCGGTGTCGACGATCGCCGTACGAGCTGCGGCGACGGCTGCGACGTCGCTGGACGTGGCCAGCACGATCGGCCGGACGACACCACCGCGAGGTGTGGCGATCTCGTCGGCGAGTTCGAGGAGCGCCCGCATCGAGGCCGCATCGCCCTCCACCGGGACGAGCACGGTGCTGCCGACCGGTTGCCGGTCCTCCGTCGGCGCCACGACCCGCGGTGCGAAGCGCTCCGTGCCGAGGGAGGTGATGATCAGACTCACCGAGACCACGACCATCACCGCATTGACGACGTCGTCGCCGAAGAGCCCCGCCTGCAGGCCGACGATCGTCGCGGCAAGGGTCGCTGCAGCCTGGGCCACCGAGACGCTGAACATCAACCCGACCTCGGCGCTGTCGAGGCGGAAGACCCGCCCGCTCACGAGCGCCGCGACAGCCTTGCCGACCACCAGCGCCGCGAGGAACCCGATGGCGAGACGGAGCGTCGACCCCTGGATCATCACCTCCGGGTCGAACAGCAGCCCGACGGAGACGAGGAACGCCGGGATGAAGAACGCGTTGCCGAAGAACTCGGTCACCGCCATCAGCGGACTGGCGTTGGGCACCGATCGGTTCAGGCCGACCCCGACGAAGAAGGCCCCGATCAACGGCTCGACACCCACGGCGTCGGCGACCACCGCCGCCGACGTCAACGACGCGAGGACGAGCATGAACCGGAGAGTCCGTTCCTGGCCGAGCCCCATGAAGAACCATCGGGCGATCCAGGGGACGGCGACGAAGCAGTACAGGGCCAGCACGACGAACCCGATCGTGAGATCGACGACGAGGCGGGCGCCTCCGACGTCGCCGGTCTCGGCGCCGACGATCAGCGCCAGGATGACGAGGGACACGGTGTCGGTGATCGAACTCCCACCGACGATCGCCGACACGGCGCGATTCTTCGCCAGCCCGTACTTGGCGATGATGGGGTAGGCCACGAGGGTGTACGACGCCCAGAAGGAACCGATGAGAATCGCCGCATTCATGTCGATGTCGGCGACGAGGGCGGCCACCGTTCCGAGCACCAGCGGGAACACCGAGGTCAGAGCGCCGAAGCCGGCCGACACACGCCAGTTCCTGCGGAATGCGTCGAGATCGAGCTGCAGACCCGACAGGAAGATCAGGTAGAGGACACCGATGTCGCCGATCGCCTCCAGCGCGTCGAAGCTCGGGAGCAGGTCCACCACGTTGGGCCCGACCACGGCTCCCATCACCAGGAGACCCAACAATCCGGGAAGCCGGAGCTTCTCGGCCAGCAGCGGGCCGAACACGATGATCAGAGCGACGACGGTGAACCCGAACGCAGGCTCGGCCTGCAGCTCCGACCAGGACATCGGCGAAGAGTAATCCGCGCGCTCGTCGACGCAGCGGCTCCTGCGCGCCGCATCGGACGCTGAACAGCGGGAGGATCAGCGCCCTTCGAAGACCGGGTCCCGCTTCTCCACGAAGGCACGGATCGCCTCGACGGTGTCGCTCGTTCCGAAGTTCACCGTCTGCGACAGGCCCTCGTCGTCGAGTGCCTCCTCGAGCGTGA
>CAZJUC010000320.1:0-2767 GCA_964549065.1 uncultured Ilumatobacteraceae bacterium | reverse complement strand
ACACAGGCGGAGGCCCGCGAGTTCGCCCGCCGGATGTTCGGACGCCATCACGCCGACATCGAACGGCTGCTGCCGGTGTTCGACCACGCCGGCGTCGAGCAACGCAACTTCTGTGTGCGGGCCGACTGGTTCGACGAGTCGCACAGCTTCGGTGAACGCAACGACCTCTACGTCGAGCATGCCCTGGCGCTGTCGCTCGCCGCCGCCCGCAGTGCGCTCGCCGACGCCGCGGTGGAGGCCGCGGACGTCGGGACGGTGTTGTTCGTGTCGACGACCGGCATGGCCACACCGTCGCTCGACGCGCGGATCGCGCTGGCACTCGGATGCCCGGCCGATGTGCGTCGCGACGCCACCTTCGGCCATGGCTGCGCCGGCGGGGTCGGAGGTCTGGCCCGAGCCGGTGCGCACGCCCGCTCCGACACCGGCCGCTGCGTCCTGCTGGTCGCCACCGAACTGTGCGGCCTCACGTTCCAGGGAGACGACTGGTCGAAGGCCAACTTCGTGTCGACCAGCCTGTTCGCCGACGGTGCAGCCGCCGTGGTCGTGCGCGCCGACGCCGACACCGACACCGCGGGCGGTCCGAGCCGACCAGGGCCGACGATCGTCGCGGAGCGTTCGGTGCTGTGGCCCCACACCGAGGACGTGATGGGCTTCGAGTTCACCGACCGCGGGCTCGAGGTGGTGCTGTCGCGCAGCGTCCCGAAGATGGTGCGCGACCACTTCGCCGCCAGCGTCGATGCGGTGTGCGAGCGCGCCGGAGTCACCGTGTCCGACCTCGACCACTTCGTGCTGCACCCCGGTGGCGCGAAAGTCCTCGACGCCTTCGAGCAGGTGCTGCCGATCGAGCCCCGACAGCTGTGTTGGTCGCGCGAGGTGTTGCGACGACACGGCAACATGTCGGCGCCGACCGCACTGTTCGTGTTGCGCCGCGCCATGGACGCTGCCGCAGCCGGTACGAGTGGCACGTCCGTTGCCGGTGCGCCGGTTGCCGGTGACCTCGCACTGCTATCGGCGATGGGGCCGGGTTTCGCCGCCGAGCACGTGGTGTTGCGGTGGTGAGTCTCGGTTCGTCGAGCAGGTCCCGGAACGTCGCGGCCGGCATGGTCGCGGCGGTGGCCGTGCAACGGGTCGGCGAACTCGTGTGGTCGAGACGCAACGAACGACGTCTGCGCGAACGCGGAGCGGTGGAGTACGGCGCGTCGCACTATCCGGCGATGGTGGCGCTGCACGCCGCCTGGCTCGCCGGCATCGTGGTGGAGACCCGCCGTCCCGCGACGGTGCCGACGCCGCTGCGCGTCCTGGCGCTCGGAGCGTTCGTCGCCGCTCAGCCTCTTCGCTACTGGGCGATCGCATCGCTCGGCGACCGGTGGAGCACCCGGGTGCTCGTCCCACCGGGCGAGCCACCGGTGACGAGCGGGCCCTATCGGCTCCTCGACCATCCGAACTACGTCGCTGTGGTCGTCGAACTCGCGGCGTTGCCACTCGCGTTGGGTGCATGGCGTACTGCCGCCGCCGCAACCGTCGCCAACGCAGCGGTGTTGCGCAGCCGCATCACCGTCGAACGCGACGCGCTCGATTCGCGCTGAAGCGGTCGGTTGCGCGTCTGCGGATGCGCCACCAGCGCTCAGCCCACGCCGACTTCGGCGATGCGGTCGTCGACGGTGTGCAGTTCGTCGAGGTCGCGTCGTCGACGCATGTTGACGGCGATCGCGAAGCTGCACGCGGCCGCCCAGAAGCACCACAGCGACACGATCCCACGGATCGCGAATGCGCCGACGACGCCGACGGCGACGACATTCGCGACGCCGTACCAGCGCAGCGACGACCAACTCGCCAGGAGCAGCGGCGTGCACGTGGCCACGAGATAACCGGCGACGACCAAGATCGGCCACTGCAGGCCGAACACGTACTGGATGTGGAGGTCACTGTCACGGGCCTCGGCGGTGCCGTCGTAGAGCTGCCAGGCCATGACCGTCGAGGTGACCACACCGATGCCGAACATGCCCCACATCGCCCGGCGACGCCGTTCGTCCGGCTCGACGAACGCGATCGCGGCGGGCACGTACGACGGCAGCACGACCAGGGCGAACGTCAGGTACACCCACATCATCACCCGGCCCAGTTCGGTGCTGACTGCGTCGTCGAGGCTCCACCACACGAACATTTCGCTGAACTGGTGCAGCGCGAACAGCGCCGGAAGCGAACCGAGCAGGATCTCGCGGGGCTGCGCGACGTGGCGCACGGTGTCGACGGCGACGGCGCCGATCGCGACGCTCGCCACCAGGTCGACCTCGGCGGACAGACACATTGCCGGCGCAGTACCCCTGGACCGAGCCGATCAACCCGTTCGGGTTGCATTCCGGGTGGGCCACCCCACCGGAACTGTCACGCAAACGTGGGGTGGTGTCCGCGCAGAAGGTGTTTCGGGGTGGGCTCAGTCGCCTGCGACGGGAGCGACCGGTTCGTCGGTGTCCCAGCCGCCGGCGAGCGGGGCGGGTGCGTTGTGGCGGGCGGCCTCGCCGGCCTCGATCGCTTCCAACAGATGGATCGAGATGTCGGCCACGCGCACCTGTTCCTCCTCGACACCGGCGCCCTTCACGCCATCGTCGAGCATGATGTAGCAGAACGGACACGCGGTCGCGACCCGGCTGGCGCCGGTGGAGATCGCCTCGGCGGCGCGCTCGTCGTTGACCTTGGTCCCGGTGTTCTCCTCCATCCACATGCGGGCACCACCGGCGCCGCAGCACATGCCCTTGGTGCCGTTGCG
>CAZJUC010000319.1:0-2826 GCA_964549065.1 uncultured Ilumatobacteraceae bacterium | reverse complement strand
CACTCGCTTCGATGGTCGTGCCGGCTGCGGCCACCGCCGACGCCCCGCAGATCGCGGAGCCCACGCCCAGCAGTGTGCTGAGCCGCCGGCCGATGCGGAGTCGACGTCCCACCCAGACGGTGGCGGTCAGCACGATCACCGACACCACTACCGCGAGCATCAGGGTGGGGGCACCGAGACCGGCGATGTCGTCGAGGGTGATGCGGAAGCCGAGCAGTACCACGCCGGCCCGGAGTGCGAGCTTGCCGATGGGGGCCACCGGACTCCCCTCGCCCAGCTTCACGAACGGTGACGCCGCAAGGCCGAGGACCAACGCGACGGCGATCGCCGACGGTGCCTGGTCGAGTTCGCCGATGAGCGTGGCGGCGACGGTTCCGGTGGCGATCAGCGCGAACGCGCGCCACCAGCGCAACTGCATGTGCCTCAGCCTCGGGTCGATCGCCGACGGAGCGCCAACTCAGGGGGTCCAGCGCGGCTTGAGCGGTGCGTGCTCGATCCGGGGGAGCACGTGCTCGGCGAACAGGTCGCACTCGGCGATGTGGGGATAGCCCGACAGGATGAACGCGCCGATGCCCGCCTCCTGGTAGGCGCGCAGCTTCGCAGTGACCTGGTCGGGGTCACCGACGATCGCGGCACCGGCGCCGCTGCGGGCGCGGCCGACACCGGTCCACAGCGCCTCTTCGACGAAGCCGTCGTCGGCCGCCGCCTCGCGCAGCGACGCCTGGCGTTGCACGCCGACCGACGCCGCGTCGAGCGACTTGTTGCGGATGGCGTCGCCGGTGTCGGCATCGAGCTGCGACACGAGTCGTTGGGCGGCCTGCTTGGCGTCGGCCTCGGTCTCGCGCACGATCACGTGGGCGCGCAGCCCGTAGATCAACGAGCGGTCGTAGCGATCGGCGGCGAGCGAGGTCATCTCCGCGACGGTGTCGGCGACCGACGCGACCGTGTCCGGCCAGGTGAGGAACACGTCGGCCTCACCGGCGGCGACATCCTTCGCGGCCGGTGAGAACCCGCCGAAGTACATCGGCGGACACGTGCCGTCGACCGTGGCGGCGCGTGGCGGATCGAGTGTGAGGTCGACGAAGTCGCCGTGGAAGTCGATCGACTCACGGTTGAGCAGTTGGCGCAGCACCTGCATCCACTCGCGGGTGCGCTGGTAGCGCGGGGCCGAGTCGAGTTCCTCGCCGGGGATGTCGGAGGAGATGATGTTGATGCACAGGCGCCCACCGGCGAACTGGTCGATCGATGCGAGCTGGCGGGCGAGCTGCGGCAGCCACATCTCACCCATCCGCACGGCGAGCAACAGGTTGATCTGCTCGGTGTGGGTGGCGATCGCCGCCGCGAACGCCGTGGAGTCGATGCCGAGCGTGTACCCCGAGGGCAGCAGGACGTTGTCGTAGCCGTTGCGGTCGGCGGTGCCGACGATGTCGGAGCAGTGCTCCCACGAGCTGGCGAGCGCCGGGTCGGGGACGCCGAGGAACTCGTAGTCGTCGTCGCACAGGGCGCCGAACCACGAGATCTCGGGAACGTCAGGTCGGTCGATGGTGCTCATGGCAGCGGGACCCCCTCGGAGGCTTGGATGATGGTGTACACGTCGTCACGCGACAGCTCGACGCCCAACGCGGCGGTGGAGGCGGCGATGCGTTCGGGTGTCTGTGAGCCGATGATGGCGATCGGTGCCGATGGATGCGCGAGGACGAACGCGATGGCGACGGCCGCCCGATCGACGCGTTCCCGCTCGGCGAGGGCGTCGATCGCTCCGAGGAGTTCCGGGCGGACGTCGTCGCCGGTGGCGAGACGGCCACCACCGAGCGGGCTCCACGCCATCGGCACCGTGCCGGCGCGCATGCATGCGTCGAACGTGCCGTCGCGCAGCGGGTCGAGATGGAGCGCGGAGTATTCGGGCTGGTTGGTGGCGATCGGGAACGGCAGGTGGGAAGCCAGTGCCTCGACCTGGGCGGGCGTGTGGTTCGACACCCCGACCTCGCGGATCTTTCCCTCGTCGCGCAGCGCGGTCAGCGTGGCCGCGACGTCGGCGGGGTGCGTGAGCATGTCGGGCCGGTGGACCTGGTACAGGTCGATGACGTCGACACCCATCCGCCGCAAGGACGACTCACACGCCGAGCGGAGGTAGCCGGGGGAGGAGTTGTACGGGGTGGGCGGGATGATGCCGCCCTTGGTGGCGAGCACCATGCGGTCTCGCAGCTGTGGTGCCGCAGCGAGGACCGAACCGAGGATCTCCTCGACACGACCGAATCCGGTGCCGCCCCAGTCGAAGCCGTACACGTCGGCGTTGTCGACCAGGTTCATTCCCGCATCGAGGGCGGTCTCGAGCACCCGCTGTGCGGTGGCGACGTCGTCGTTCGTGTAGCGCCACAAACCGAACGACAGCGCGCCGACAGGGGGCAGCGAGCCGATGGTGCGTGGGCCGGACGACACGAGACTCATGATGCCACCGTACCGGCCGGGTTCGGGACCCGACGAGCGTCGGTCGCGGTCAGCCCTTCACCGATCCGGCGAGCAGGCCGCGGACGAAATAGCGCTGGAGTGCGAAGAACACGACGATCGGAATGAAGGCCTGGACGAACGCACCTGCCGGCAGGATGAACTCGTTGCGTCCGAAGTCGCCCGCCAGGTTGGCGATGAGGATGGTCGTGGGCTGTTGGTCCGCGTTCGCCCCGATCATCGTGTTGGCGATCAGGAAGTCGTTCCACGTCCAGAGGAACTGGAAGATCGCGAATGCCGCGAGCACGGGGATCGACAGGGGGAGCACGAGCCGCCAGAAGATCGTGAAGTGGTCCGCACCGTCGATGCGCGCGGCTTCGA
>CAZJUC010000318.1:0-2827 GCA_964549065.1 uncultured Ilumatobacteraceae bacterium | reverse complement strand
TGGTGTACACGCCGGCCGGCAGTTTCGCCGGCTTGACCTCGTAGCGGTGGCCGACCGCCTCGGTGGTCTCGCCGAAGTTGAAGCCGGCGAGGAACGCTGCCTTGTTGGCGGCCTCGACCTGTTCGTTGCCCCCGAACTTCTCGTTGATCCAATCGAGCGTCGGGTCGACCGGGCGGGTGTACATGAACGACACCAGGCCGAGCGCGAAGAAGTTCTTGGAGCGTTCCGCGTCGCGGGGCTTCACGCCGAGCGGCGCGCAGATCTCCTTGGTGAGGCTGGTCATCGGCACGCGCAGGACGCGGTAGTTCGAGAGGGTGTCGTCGTCGAGCGGGTTGACCTCGTAGCCGGCCTTGTCGAGGTTGCGTTCTTCGAACGCGTCCTCGTTGACGATCACGGTGCCACCCGGCTCGAGTCGCGCCAGGTCGGCCATCAGTGCTGCGGGGTTCATCGCCACGAGCACGTTGGGTTCGTCGCCAGGCGTGGTGATCTTGTGGTCGGCGATGTTGACCTGGAACGCCGACACCCCGTTGACGGTGCCGGCCGGAGCCCTGATCTCGGCGGGAAAGTCGGGGAGTGTCGAGAGGTCGTTGCCGAACGACGCACTCACCGAGGTGAACCGGTCACCGGTGAGCTGCATGCCGTCGCCGGAGTCGCCGGCGAACCGGATGATCAGGTGATCGAGGACGTGCTCGTCGTCGGCCTCGGGCCGGTCGATCGTGTCCGTCATGTTGTTCCCCCCCAGGAGGCGTCAGCGCCCCGGCTCCGTTGCCGGGCCTGTCGGTGGTCACCGTAGTTGCCAACAATGCCATCGTGCGGGACGGCGCCCGGAAAGTGACCATCGTCCCGATCACGCCTGGGGTCTGACCCCTGGCGTGATCGTCGTAGAGTTGGTGGCGTGGGACGGCGATCGGTTGGCTCGGGCGTGGTGGCTGTGCTGGTGCTGGTACTGGCTGCGTGCACTGGCTCGGACGGGTCCGAGGAGATCGATGACGAGCAGCCGCCGGCGATCGGCGGGATCAACGGGCCGGCGGTGGTCGACCCGTCGTTCGACCCGTTCGCCACCGACCCGTCTGCGCCTCCCGTCACCACCGGCGGGTAGGGTCGGTCGCTCACATGGCGTCGCTTCGATTCAGCTTCGGCACCATGGGCTCGGGCAAGAGCACCGTGGCGCTGCAGATCCACCACAACCTGACCAACCGCGAGCTCTACGGGCTGTTGTTGACCACGCTCGACCGTGAGGGTCGCCAGGTCACGAGCCGCCTCGGCGTGGCTGCTCCAGCCATCGAGGTGGCGCCGGATCTCGACCTCCACGCGCTCGCCGTCAGGTACTGGCCGATCCACTACCTGATCTGCGACGAGGTCCAGTTCTACACGCCTTCCCAGTGCGACCAGCTCGCCCGGGTGGTCGACGAACTCGACGTCGACGTCTACGCGTTCGGGCTGCTGACCGACTTCCGCGGCCGGTTGTTCGAGGGCACAGCTCGCATGCTGGAGATCGCCGACGAACACACGCCGCTGCAAGTCGAGGCCCGTTGCTGGTGCGGGGCCCGCGCCACGAACAACGCCCGCGTCGTGAACGGCGACGTGGTCTACGAAGGCGTCACGGTGATGGTCGGCGACACCAACCCCAACGAGTCGCCACTGTTCGGCGACACCGTGCGCTACGAGCTGCTCTGCCGCGCCCACTTCCTGCGCGGCGACCTCGGCGCCTGACCCGATCTGGTTCCCCCGCCCCACCCGATCTGCGCCCCGACCGTCCCAGCGCACGATCTGCGCCCCATCTGTCCCGGAAGCTGGGACTCCGCGGGCGCAGATCGATCGTGGTTCCCTGAGACCTGGACGCAGGGACCGGCGCCGATCGTGTACGACCACGGGTTGGTGTCGGTGATCTGGGTGAGTTGCCACCGGATCCGCTCAGACGCTGCTACTCGGGCGTCGCAATGCGGTCGGCGAGGCGGCAGACCAGGGCCAGTCCCGCTGCCATCGAGATTCCACCGAGGCGGAGCGCGATCCCGTCGAACTCGAACGTTCCGACGTCGTCACGCAGCAGGATGCTGACGATCGAGAGTGCACCGAACACGCCGAGCGTGATCGCCAGACCGGCAACCAACCGCACCAAGGTGCTCAGCCAGGGGTCGGGGTCGGCGCCGGCGAGCCACGCAGTGGTCACCGCGACCGCCGCCACCGGCGCGAGCGTCACCAGGTTCGGTGGAAGCATCAGGAAGCTCAGTACCTCGATGCGCTGATCCCACACCGTTGCGAACTGTTGCTCGGACACCCGTCGCACCCGGTCGAGTTGGAACGCGAAGAAGCCGATGGGTCCGCCGAGCACGAGCCACCCGACGATCGTGAGTTGACGGACGAGTTCGGCCCGACGTTCCGGCGTCAGCTCAGTCCCAGGCACACTGCAGCCGTTTGATGCCGTTGATGAACCCGCTCTGGAGGTAATCGGGCTCGCCGGTGATCCGCAGCGAGGGGACCCGCTCGCGGATCGTGTCGAACATCACCGTCATCTCCCGCCGCGCGAGGTTCGCACCGAGGCAGAAGTGCGGGCCGCCGGCGCCGAATCCGATCTGCGCCGGATTCGGTTCGCGGGTGATGTCGAACGCGTACGGATTCGCGAACACCCGCTCGTCGCGGTTGCCCGAGTTGTACCACATCACCACTTTCTCGCCGGCCGCGATCTTCTGGCCGGCGATCTCGGTGTCCTCGGTGGCGGTGCGGCGGAAGTGGATCACCGGGGTGCCCCAGCGCACGACCTCTTCCATCGCCCCCTTGGCGTAGGTGTCGAAGTCGCCGTACAGCAGGTCGCGCTGGTCGGGGTGCT
>CAZJUC010000317.1:0-2828 GCA_964549065.1 uncultured Ilumatobacteraceae bacterium | reverse complement strand
GGGAGGTCGCGGTCGGCTCCCGAGACCACCGAGGCCGCGTGCGGCCCGCACCAGTTCCGGTACGGCGCGCACGACCGCGGATGTGTCGCCACCGACTCCGACCTGCAGCGCCCGCAGGACCTCGACCATCGGACCCGTGATGTCGACGTCACCGGCCACATAGGCGCGGGCGAGGCCGAGTTCGTCGGGTGACCAGACGATCCGACGCAGAGCGTCCGGCCCGTTGAAGTGGGCGATCCCGATCTCGTTGCGGCCGTAGGACGAACCGTCCCAGAAGCGCAGCTCCACGACCGGTGGGTCGTCGAAGACCCGATTCAGCAGCGGCTCGAGTTCGTCGACGACCGTCCCTGCAGCCGTGTGGGTCGAATCCAGTCGGGTGGCCATGGTTTCCCCCTGCATCGTGGTTGATGCCGTGATTTTGCCACAGCGCACGCCGTTCGGAGGGCGTGGCCCCCGCGCAGTGTCAGGACATGACGCGCACGGGCACGGTGCGTGGTCCGCGCACCTGGCCGCCCGCCCACGTGACCTCGGCCGGGTCGGTGACCTCGAACTCGGGGATCCGGGCGATCCACTCCTCGACGGCGACCCGCAATTCCATGCGCGCCAGGTTCGAGCCGGCGCAGCGGTGGATACCGGCGCCGAAGGCGAGGTGGCGGTTCTGCTGGCGGTCGAGGATCACGTCGTCGGGGTTCTCGAACACCTCGGGATCGCGGTTGGCTGCAGGGAAGTTCATCAGCACGCGCTCCTCGGCCTTGATCGGGCAGCCCTTGTACTCGACGTCCTCGACCAGCCGGCGCGCCATCGTGACCGGCGCGTACGCCCGGAGGAACTCTTCGATCGCCGTCGGCATCAGCTCGGGTTCGGCGACCAGCCGGCGCCGGTCGTCGGGATGCGTGGCGAGGTGCCACATCGTGGACCCGATCGACGACCAGGTGGTGTCGATTCCGGCGATCAGCAACAACGCGCACATGCCCATCACGACGTCGCGGGTGATCGGCTCGCCTTCGTGTTCCGACTGGATCAGCTCGCTGATGAAGTCGTCGGTCGGGTTCTCCGTGCGCTCGTCGATCGCCGTGGCCAGGTACTGGATGATCCCGGTGATGCCGCGGCGGCGCCGCTCGGGGTCGTGCGCGAACTCGAGCACGTCACGGACCCATTCGGTGAACGTGCCCGCCATGTCCTCGGGCACGCCGAGGATGTGACCGATCACGCGAACCGGGATCTGCTGGGCGTACTCGGCGGCGGCGTCGCCCCCGCCGCGCTCGATCACGTCGTCGACGAGGCGCTTGCAGAGCTCGCGGGTGAACACCTCGTACTCGGCGACCCGGTTGGGGCTCATCGTCGGCAGCACGAGGCGCCGCGTCCAGGTGTGCAACGGCGGGTCGGCGCTGATCGGGGGGACACCCGAGGTGAGCACCGGGGCCGGGACATGGCCTTCGTCGCCCTCGTTGCCGACCGGCATCATCGGCACCACGCTGATGCCGTTGCCGGACGGGAACGTCACGATGTCGTGGGCAATTGCGTACACGTCCTCGTAGCGCGTCGGCAGCCACGAGCCACCCCAGCGATCGGTGTGCGCCATCGGGCAGGTCTCGCGCAGCTCGGCCCAGATCGGGTACGGGTCGGCGATGTACTGCTTGTCGAAGATGTCGTAGTCGCTCGCCCAGTCGGTCACCGGGGGAGTGACCGGGCCCGCATCTGTCGTCGGGATGGATGTGTCGCTGCTCACTGCCGCCTACCTCCGGGTCGCGTTGGTTTGGAACAGTGTGTCAGACCGCACCCGCGAAAGGAACCTCGAGCATCGGATCTGCTGCACGGAATCAGGCGAGCGTCAGAAGGTGACGGGGACGGTGCGGGGACCGCGGACCTGTCCGCCGGCCCACGTGACCTCGCCACCGTCGGCGAGGCGGAACTCGGGGATCCGCTCGATCCAGGTCTCGACCGCGACCCGCAGTTCCATGCGGGCCAGGTTCGAACCGGCGCAGCGATGGATTCCGGCGCCGAACGCGACGTGGCGGTTCTGGGCGCGGTCGAGGATCACTTCGTGGGGCCGCTCGAACACGGCGGGGTCGTGGTTGGCGCCCGGGAAGTTCATCAACACCTTGTCGCCGGCCTTGATCGGGCAACCGCCAACCTCGACGTCCTCGGTGGCGATGCGCGCCATCGTGACGGGCGAGTAGGCCCGCAACAGTTCCTCGATGGCGAGCGGCATGATCTCGGGCTCGTCGCGCAGGCGTTGCACGTCGTCGGGATGGGTGGCGAGGTGCAGCATCGCCGAGCCGATCGACGACCACGTGGTGTCGACGCCGGCGATCAACGTCAGCGCCGCGATCCCCATCACGACGAGGTCGTCGACGCTCTCACCGTCGACCTCTGCCTGGAGGAGATCGGACATCAGGTCGTCGCCGGGGTCGGCTCGGCACTCCTCGAGCCGGCCCAGGAGGTAGACGACCATGGCGTCACGGCCACGAGTGGCTCGGGCCTCGTCGTGGGCGAACTCGAGGAAGTCCTGGACCCAACCGGTGAACGTGTCGGCCATGTCGTCGGGAACGCCGAGCAGGAGGGAGATGACGCGCACCGGGATCTGGCGGGCGTAGTCGCCGGCCGCGTCCGCTGAGCCGTTCTCGATGAACCCGTCGATCAGGGTGTTGCACAAGTCCTTCGTGTACGGCTCGTACCGGGCGACGCGGCTGTGCGAGAACCACGGCAGGAGCAGACGCCGGGTCCAGGTGTGCACCGGCTGGTCCTGATCGATCGGCGGCAGCGGGATCTCCACGGGTGGCGGGGGCCGTTCCTCGTCGGTGAAGGTGAGCACACCGACGTCGCTG
>CAZJUC010000316.1:0-2912 GCA_964549065.1 uncultured Ilumatobacteraceae bacterium | reverse complement strand
GCGCGGGCACCTGTCTGGAAATTGAAGAACGAGCGAAGCGAGCGACGGACACGGGAACGGGCCTCAGACCTCGGGAAGGAGGGAGAGCTGGCCGGACGAGCGGCGGGAAGACGGAGACGGACGAGCAGCAGAGGAGGAGCGAGGAGCAGACGGAGCAGCAGCGCAGCAGGGGCGGGGAGCAGGCGAGAGGGCGGAGCGCTGCGACGGGCTGTCGGGCGAGAGGCAGACGGCGGGAACGACCATGCGATACGAACCGGCTTCGAAGACACCGGAGCGGGAGCGGGCCTGGGATGCGTCGATCACACCGAGATCGCGAAGGCGACCGACGGCGCGAGTCACGGTGTCTTTTGCGAGTCCGAGCGATGACGCCAGCGAACGGATCGACACCTGCGCGACGACGTGGTCGTCGTCGCCGGTGGAACGTTGCAGCATCTCCTCGAGCACCACCCACGTCGTGGGACCGACGTGACGGCGAAGTTCGTGTGCCGCGGGCCCGAGCTTGATGGTGCGGCGGATCGGGTCAGCGGGCATCGGAGGCTCCGCCAACGGGTGCCTCCGCGTCACACAGCCGGACCACCCGGCCGGTGGTCGCCAACTCCATCAACGCCCACCGCGGTACACGCAGGCATTTCTCCCCGAGGCGAACGACCGGCAGACCAGAGGTGCCGCCTGAGCTCAGGTACTCGTGGGCGAGTTGATAGCCGAGCGAACGACCGATCCGCAGCACCTGCGCCGCCTCACCAAGCGTGAGCAACTGGTGCTCGAACGGCTCAGCCAGATCCCCCAACGACGACATGAACCATCAGAAGTACACCCATGTCATTCACCCCGCAACCCCCGTGTTTGCAGGCGTTCCGGACGATCCGGACCAGAAGACATCAACGGACACAGCAGGACATCAGAGGACACCAGACGGACGGTCAACTGTGACCAACGTCACACGACGCCGAACTGTACCGGCATTCGGGACACGGTCAGCGGCTGAGGATTCGCAGGGTTGCTCGTGCACGGTCTCGAGCGTCAGCCTCGAGTTCGTTCCACACTCGATGCTCGCCGGTGAGCAACTCCTTGCGTGCTCGGATGCGGCGCCGATCCTTCGGGGTCAGCTCGGCAGCGAGAGCGAGTGGATCGCTGATCAGCGAGAGGAGAAACACGAAGTCGAGACGCTGTGCTGCCGGCGCATCATCGACCGCGACGGCGAGGGCTTTGGCCACGACAGCTCCGAGCAGCGACGGCCGAGGGACATGACCGGATCGGGTGGCTGACGTGACCGCAACCAGTTCGGTCCGATCCAGCGCCTGAGTACCGCCAGGGACTTGCAGCGTTCGACCCGGCGGTGTGGTGGTCAGGTCGGTGCGCTCGCCGAGCCCCTCGGGAGCGAGTACGTCGATGGTCACTCGGTTGCGGCGATAGCGATGGGCGATGCCGTCGGGGCTGATCCCATCTTGTTCGAAGCCGAGATCTTCGAGTCCTGAGGCGAACGCGGCAAGCGGCCGGCCGGCGATTCGTGCGTTGACGAGCACGTCGAGGTCGGTCGACACGCGCGGTGGAGCGGCTCCCTGTTCGATGGCGTGGAGAAAGACCATTTGGCCGCCGATCAGCGTCCACTCCCCTGGGCGCACCTCGCTCAGCTCGATCAGTGCATCCCACAGTTCGTCGTCGTGGCCGGCGAGCGTCGGAAGCCGTATCGGTTCGCGATCAACGATGGGAAAGATCACTGGTGCCGGTCGATCAGTTCGCGCCCGGCGCGCCGCGAGCGTTCGTCGTCGGCGTCGAGAAGATCGACTGCGACAACCGGCCACGATGCGATCTGCTGTTGGTTGCCGAAGGGCCAGACCTCGTCGTCGACGACGTGCAGAATCGCATTGGGACGATCGGCGTCTTCGTCGAGGGCGTAGCTCTCGACGAGTTCCGCCACCTCGCTGGCGCGCACGTAGACCTCGGCGCCGTCCTGCACGATCAAGTCAGCCTGGTGCTCGTGCGCTGCGCTCACGCCACCTCGAACCACACGACCATCGCCGACGATCCCGTTGAGCACCGACGGGTGCGCGTACACCTCACGACGATCTGCTCGTGCGCGAAGTTGCACGAGCAGCCCACCGAGACCGTGATCGACAAGCCGCCCGCGGGCACGTGCCCGCTCGACCGGCGACAGTTGGGGCTCATGTCCTGCTGCGAGTTCCAACACGGCCCACGCTGACGATGAACTCCACGGTCGACCGGCTCCATTGCGACGGAGACGATCGATGTCGCTCCGATCGATTACCCAGCTCCGCCCGAGCTGCTGCCCGGCCAACTGCCCCGACTCCAAGAGCTGGCGGACGCGACGAGGGCTGACATCCAGCACTTCGGCGGCCCGAGCGACGTTCATCACCTCCATATCAAAACCCTACCGTTATCGGCACTATTACGCAATGGGCGCACGGGCCTTACCGGGGTGAGGATTCAAGTTCCACCGTCGAGGCGAGCTCCGAGTTCATCGGCAGCGGCACGGTCGCTGCGGTGTCCTCGGTGCGCATACACCTTCGCCAACGTCTCGACGTGATCGCCGATACGTGCGGCGACGGCAGGCAGAGACTCGCCCGCGTCGAGTTGTGTCGTGGCGTACCAGTGGCGCAGGTCGTGAAGCCGAACATCGGCTGCGCCCGGAACCCTGTCGGTGAGCCGCTTGAACGCCTGCGTCAATCGGTCGGGACGTACCGGCACACCGCCAGTCGGGTCGGCAACAAGGTCGGCGATCACGAACGCATCCGAGCGCAACGCACAGCCGACCTGCGACGCAATCGACAACTGGTACTCGCGGTGATCCCGGAGGACCTGGCACGTCGTTGGATCGATCGACACCTGCCGGGTCTGATGAGACTTCGGGTCCTTCTCGATCAACTCACCCGACACCAGCCGGGCAACTGCGT
>CAZJUC010000315.1:0-2926 GCA_964549065.1 uncultured Ilumatobacteraceae bacterium | reverse complement strand
TGCGGCCCGACCGATGGCGTTGGGTCGGCCTCGGCGCGCTCGTGGGACTGGCCTCCGCGCTCACCATCACCGGCCCCCTGGTGATCCGCCGGATCGTCGACACCGCCACCGACGGCACCACGACCGGCGAGATCACCCGCCTCGCAGCGATCTTCCTCGCCATCGCCGTGGTCAGCCAGCTCCTCGCCGTCGTCGTGTCGTGGCTCGCGACGGTGCTCGCCTGGCGGACCACCAACGAACTCCGCGTCGGCATGACCCGCCACGTGCTGGGCCTCGACCACGAGTTCCATCGCACGCACACCCCCGGCGAGCTGATCCAACGCGTCGACGGCGACATCACCTCGGTGTCGGAGTTCCTCGGCCAGGTCGTGACCAAGGCGGCCGGCGCGGCGCTGCTGGTCGGTGGCATGATCGGCGTACTGACGGTGCTGGATTGGCGCCTCGGGCTGGGCATGGCGGTGTACGTCGCGATGGCGCTCGGGGTCGTCCTGCGCGGCCGTCACCGGGCGGTGTCGGAATCGTCCGACGAGATGGGGGCGCTCGGCCGACTCTACGGCGGCATCGAAGAGCGTCTCACGGCCGGCGAGGACCTGCGCGCCAACGGTGCTGCTGACCACGTCGCCTGGCGGTTCGTCGAGGACAGCGAGGGCGCGCTGGTCAGCGCAGTACGGCGCGAGCGCGCGTTCCTCGTGATGTGGTGGTTCGTGCAGGGTGCCGTCGCCGCCGGATGGGTGCTGGCGCTCGTGCTGGGGGCCGTCCTCGTCGGGGCGGGGACCATCACGATCGGCACGGCCTTCTTGCTGTTCCAGTACGTGCTGCTGATCGCCCGACCGCTCGAAGAGGTGGTCCACGAACTCGAGACCGTGCAGAAGGCGAACGGCGCAATGGTGCGCGTCGCCGAGCTGATGGCGATCCGCCCGATGATCGTCGACGCCGGTACCCGACACCCTGCGCCGGGCCCGTTGACCATCGAGGCGAGCGGTGTTGCGTTCGACTACGGCGACGACCGGCCCGTACTCCGCGATGTCGACATCCGCATCGAAGCCGGTCGTTCGGTCGGCATCGTCGGGCGCACCGGCAGTGGCAAGACCACGTTCTCCCGGCTCGTGCTCCGACTGGTCGAACCCAGCGGAGGTGTCGTGTCACTCGGGGGTGTGCCGATCGTCGACATCCCGCTCGACGAACTGCGCCGGCGCGTCGCACTCGTGCCTCAGGAGGTCGAGTTGTTCGCCGGCTCGGTACGCGACAACGTGACGCTCTTCGATGACGAACCGAACGACGACAAAGTGGTCGATGCGCTGCGACGAGTCGGTCTCGCCGCGCTCGCCGAGGGTGGCATCGACCGCTCACTCGGCGCGGGCGGTGCCGGGTTGTCGGCCGGTGAGGCACAACTGCTCGCCCTCGCCCGGGTGTGGCTGCGCGACCCCGACCTGCTCGTGTTCGACGAGGCGACGGCCCGGGTCGACCCCGAGACCGAGCGACGTCTCGAGGCTGCCGTTGCCGAGTTGATGCGCGGCCGTACGACGTTGATCATCGCCCACCGTCTCACCACGCTGCACTCGGTCGACGAGATCGTGGTGTTCGACCACGGTCGCATCATCGAGCACGGCAACCGCGTCGACCTCGTCGGCGACGACGACAGCCGGTTCGCTCGCCTGCTCAGCCTGTCGCTCGAGAGTGAGGAGGCGGACGGTCGACCGCCTGCCGGCGGCGTCGCCATCGATGCGGAGGTGTCGTCGTGACCGCGGTGATCCACCCCGAGCTCACACCGGACGACGGTGCCGTCACGGCGCCGGCCGATCAGGCGCCCGCGCCGGTTCATGGCGTGTGGGGCCTGGCGTGGCGCGTGGCTCAGCACCGTCCGCGGGAGTTCTGGCTGGGCTGGTTCCTCTTCGTCGTGTTCTTCACCATGCCGGCGATCACGGGCTACCTGCTCGCTAGCGGATACGGCGCGCTCGAACGGGGCGACTCGACCGAGACGATCTGGTGGTCGGTGGCGATCGCCGCCAGCGAAACGGTTCGCATGGTCGCCATCCACCACGGCGCCTTGATCTGGACGAGGGTGTGGCTGCACATGCAGACACTGCTGCGTGCCAACATGCTCAGCGCCCAGATGGCCAGCGGGGGCGTGCATGCCGGCCAACCCGTCGGTTCGGCGGGATCCGCGGTCACGCACTTCCGTGACGACACCGAAGACGTCGCCAACCTCGTCGATGGCATCGTCGACATCTCCGGCGGCCTCGTGTTCACGGTGATCGCCGGGTTCGTGCTCGGCGCCGCCGATGCCAACGCTGCGCTCGTACTGGTCTTCCCGTTGATGGCTGTCGCCCTCGTGACGCGGGTGCTCGACACGCGCATCAAGGAGTTCCGGGCCGCCGACCGTGAAGCCACCGAGCGTGTGACCGGGCTGCTCGGCGACATCATGGCGGCTGCGACCACCGTGAAGGTCAACGCGGCGGCCGAACCGATGCTGGCCCGGCTGCGGGTGCTCGTCGATCGACGACGCAACACGGCGGTGCGTGACCGGGTGCTCGACGAGGGTGTGATGGCGTTCAGCCAGGGTGCCGCCGACGTCGGCCTCGGCCTGGTGCTGCTGGTGAGTGCTGGAGCGATCGCGTCCGGGGCGTTCGACCTCGCCACCCTCGCGCTGTTCACCGCCTATCTCGGTTGGCTCAGTTTCCTGCCGCGCATGGTCGGCCGAGTGCTCGCCCGTCGCAAGCAGGCCGGCGTGGCATTCGCCCGCATGAGTGCGCTCGTCGCGGACGCAGATGCTCACAACACGGTGCGTGCGCGCACGCTGCCGATCGACCCTCGCGATCATCGTGCTCGACCCGAGGTGGCCCGGCCGGAACGGGTGCCGCTGGAACGTCTCGACGTGGAGGGGCTCTCGGTGGCCTACGACGACCGACGTGTGCTGCACGACGTG
>CAZJUC010000314.1:0-2934 GCA_964549065.1 uncultured Ilumatobacteraceae bacterium | reverse complement strand
GTCCCGCACCCGAGGGACGCTCCGAGGCGATCGACGCCACGCTCAACACCTCGCGGTTGATCTCCGGCGCCCTCTTCGACGAGGTCGAGTCCCGCCGCCTCGCCACCGAGTCGTACGACCGTTGCTTCCATCCGACCGGCACGATGTTCCAGATCGCGGCGATCGCCGCGAGCGGCGACCGCACCGAGGGTCTCCAGCAGCTCGACGTCCCGACCCTGGTGGTCCACGGACGCCAGGATCCACTGGTCACGCTGTCGGGTGGAGAGGCGACCGCCGAAGCGGTACCCGGCGCCGACCTGATGGTGCTCGGACTGATGGGCCACGACCTGCCGAGGCGTTACTGGCCGCAGATCGCCGACGCCATCTTCAACATCGCCGCCCGCGCCGAGGGCCTCTGAACGGTCACAGGTTGCCGGGCCCGGTGCCTGTTCGGCCGGCTCGGGAACTCAGAAGTAGATGATCTCCTCGGCCTTGGCCTCGGCGTCGTCGAGATCGTCGGTGTAGGCACCGGTCGACAGGTACTTCCAGCCGCCGTCGCAGACGATGAACACGATGGTCGCAGGCCCGGTGACGTCGGTGTCGATCTGGCTCGCCACCTTCGCCGCACCCGCAAGGGCGGCGCCCGCGGAGATGCCGGAGAAGATGCCGCACTCGGTGACCAGGCGGCGGGTCCACTCGATCGATTCGCGGGGACGCACCACCCGCTTGCGGTCGAGGATGTCGAAGCCGTTCCAGTTCTCGAACACCGGCGGGATGTAGCCCTCGCCGATGTTGCGCAGGCCTTCGACACGCTCGCCCAGCGGCGGCTCGACGGCGATGATCTGGATGTCGGGGTTCTGCTCCTTGAAGAAGCGGCCGGCACCCATCAACGTGCCGCTCGTGCCGAGGCCGGCGACGAAGTGGGTGATCTCGGGAGCGTCGCGCAGGATCTCGGGGCCGGTGCCCTCGTAGTGCGCGCGGGGATTGGCGTCGTTCGCGTACTGGTACGGGAAGTACCAGTCGGGATGCTCGGCGGCGAGTTCGATCGCCCGGGCCACGGCCCCGTTGGAACCCTCCTCGCCGGGCGTGAGGATCACTTCGGCGCCGAACACCTCGAGCATCTGGCGACGTTCGATCGACACGCTGGTGGGCATCATGATCTTGATGGGATAGCCCTTGATGCCGGCGATCGCAGCCAGCGCGATGCCGGTGTTGCCCGACGACGGCTCGAGGATGGTCTGGCCGGGAAGCAGTCGGCCTTCTTTCTCGGCGGTCTCGATCATCGACTTGGCGATGCGGTCCTTGACCGAGCCGAACGGGTTCTGCATCTCCATCTTGGCGAGGATGCGCACGTTCGGGTTGGGCGACAGGTTGGACACGTCGACCATCGGGGTGTTGCCGATCATGTCGAGGACGCTGTCGTTCACCAGGCCGGGAAGCAGGTCCGACGTCGTGAAGTTCGGATTCAGTGTGTTCGTCACGCTCATCTCCAACAGCGGGTTCCCCGGATCCATTCCGACTAATCCGATGGTTTCTGTCGGGAATCGTACCGGCGGAGCACGAGACGCGCCATCCGGGGCGCAACAGTCACGGCACGCCCGGCACCGTGTGACAGTTCAGGTGATGGCGATGGGTTCTTCGGTGACCCGGCCGTCGACGATCCGGTAGCTGCGGGCCTCGGGCGCCTCACGCTTGAGGCTGATGATCACGTAGTGCCACGACGGATCCGGAGCCGATGCAACGTCGGTGGGGCTCGGATAGGGCTCGGAGTGGGTGTGGCTGTGTACCACCCCGTTGATCTCGAAGTCGCGGTCGTCCGCGTCGCGTTCGGCCCGGAGGTGGTCCTTGGGGTCGATCGTGTACACCCTGGCCGATGCCGCGACGTTGGTGCACGGGTAGAAGATCGGCGAGCGATTGCCCGCTCCCCCGCCGGCGTCGGGCGGCCCGGCGATCAGACCGCATGCTTCGAGCGGATATGCGTCGAGGGCCGCACCCACCATCTGCGCGTACGCCGCCCGGGAGATCTCGATCACGACCGCATCACCGAGCCGAGGCTACGACACCGTCGACGAACGAGACCACGGCCTCACGGAACCTGTCGCGTGACGCCTTCTCGTCGTGGATCAGATGGCCGGCACCGTCGATCACGACGACGGCAGAGCCCGGCGAGCTGTCACTGAACCGGCCGGCCACCTCGGGGTCGGCCACCGTGCCGGGCACCTCCGGGTCGGCGCACACGATCAGCGTCGGAACGCCGAACGGCGCATCGGGGTCGAGCAGGCGGCCGAACGTGCCCTCGAGGATCGGGTCGAGCACCGCTGCGTCGACGGCGAGCATCGAGCCGGCCATCGCGACGATGCCGTCGGGGTGCAACGAGGCCCCGAACGACGCCCCCGACGGACCCGGCGCCACCATGAGCAGTTCGGCCAGCGCCCCCTCGGCCATCCCCGTGCCCTGGATGCGCGGAACCGATCGGCGCATCATCGCGAACGAGTCGAGCAGCGTACGGTCGGTGCGCCCCGGTCGGTTGCCGGCAACTCCGAGCGGCGGGTCCTCCATCACCGCCGAGCGCAACAGCTCGGGCCGGCGCTGCGCCATCGCCCCGGCGACCGCCCCACCGAGCGAGTGCCCGATCACGATGCAGGGCTGTCCGGCGAGCTGCTCGCAGACCGCCACGGCATCGCCGAGGTAGCCCTCCGGCGTGTAACCGTCCGGCGCCCGGTCGGACAGGCCGTGGCCGCGGAAGTCGAGGCGCAACACGCGGAACCGTTCCGCGAGGTCGGGAACGATCCAGTCCCAGGTGCGTCCGTGTGACGTGATGCCGTGCAACAGCAGGATCGGCGGCGCTACCGGATCGCCATCGCTCGCCACGTGGAGTTCGACGGTGCCGTTGCGGATCTTCACGACGGCGACCGTAGATCGGGGCGGGGCGACGACGTGGCACCGAACCCACAT
>CAZJUC010000313.1:0-2951 GCA_964549065.1 uncultured Ilumatobacteraceae bacterium | reverse complement strand
CCACGCCCGTTCGGCCTCGGCGGTGACCTCGACGGTGACCTCCGCTCCCTCGGCCTCGTCGACGGCGAGCGCATGGTCGACGATCGCCGCGATCGTGGCTCCTGCCTCGAGGTAGTTGTGCGGGACGTTCGAGATCAGCGCCGCGCCGTGCGACACGCCGACGATGAACAGGTTGGGGAAGCCGTGCACGTGGATGCCGTGCAGCGTCTGCATCCCGTCGGCCCAGTGGTCGGACAGCTGCTCGCCACCGCGGCCCACCGTCTCGAAACCGGACCGGCGGGCGAAGTCGGTACCCACCTCGAACCCCGAGGCGTAGATCAGACAGTCGAGTTCGTAGTGTTCGCCGTTGGCCCACACCCCGGTGGCGTCGATGCGGTCGACACCCTTGCCGTCGGTGTCGATCAGGTGCGTGCCCGGCTCGTTGTAGGCGTCGAGGTACTCGTCGTGGAAGCACGGCCGCTTGCAGAGTTGGCGATACCACGGCTTGAGCGCCTCGGCGGTCGACGCATCGGTGACGAGCGCGTCGACCCGGGCGCGGATCTCGGTCATCTTCTCGTCGTCGGAGTCCTCGTAGGCCTTGACGAACGTCTCGCGACTGAACTCCTCGCCGCTGGAGAGCACCTTGTCGCGGATGCGCTTGCTGATGTCGGTCCAACCGTCCTTCACCAGGTCTTCGTCGGCGAACCCGCCGGTCTGCAGCGTGGTGAAGTTCATCAGCCACTTCGCCTGCCAGCCCGGTTCGAGATCGCGGAACCAGTCGGGATCGATGTCGTGGTTGTTGCGCACGTCGATCGACGACGGGGTGCGCTGGAACACGTACAACTCCTTCGCGGCCCGGGCGAGGTGCGGGACGCACTGCACCGCGGTGGCGCCGGTGCCGATGATGCCGACACGCTTGTCGGCCAGCGCGTCGAGCGGCGCCCCGTCCGGGTTGCCGCCGGTGTAGTCGTAGTCCCACCGGCTGGTGTGGAAGCTGTGGCCCCCATACGTCTCGATGCCGGGGATACCGGGCAGCTTCGGCCGGTGCAGCGGGCCAGTGCCCATCGCCACGAATCGGGCGCGCATCTCGTCACCGCGGTTGGTGCGGATGATCCAACGGCGGGCAACGTCGTCCCAGGTCAGCGACGTCACCTCGGTGGAGAACACCGCGTTGTCGTACAGGCCGAAGCGGCGGCCGATGCGGCGCGAGTGCTCGAGGATCTCAGGGGCGTGCGTGTACTTCTCGCTCGGCATGTGGCCGGTCTCCTCGAGCAGCGGGAGGTACACGAACGCGGCGGTGTCGCACTGCGCGCCGGGGTAGCGGTTCCAGTACCAGGTGCCGCCGAAGTCGCCGCCCTTCTCGATGATGCGCACGTCGTCGATGCCGGCTTCGTGCAACTTGGCGCCGGTGATCAACCCGGCGAACCCGCCGCCGATGAACGCGACGGTGACTTCGTCGACCAACGGCTCGCGCTCGTCCGCCTCGACGTACGGATCCTCGACGTAGTGCTCGAAGACGCCGGTGACCTCGACGTACTGCTCGTTGCCGTCGGACCGCAACCGCTTGTCGCGCTCCTCGCGGTACCTCGCACGCAACGCCTCGCGGTCGATCTCTGTGCTCGTCCCCATGGTTGCACGGTACAAGTTCCTGCCCTCGCGTCCGGGGCCGAACACCCGAAATTCGACACGAGACGATCGGACGGCGAACGGAGTCTGCCGGGCTTCGGGAAAGGTCGTCGGGTCTCGGTGAAGGTGGTCGGGTCGATCGCCGATCGTGGGAGACTTGCGTGGTGCAAGTGGCGTTGGCGTTGTACCCCGGCGTGTCGGCCGACGAGTGTGAGGCGTTCACCTGTGTGTTCGACCTGCTCGACGGGGCCGACCTCGTGGGCGTCGGGGCCCGCATCGGGCAAGTCGAGGGGCCTGGCGGTGGTCACAGCATCGACGCCACATTCGCCGACGTCCAGCATCCCGATGTCGTACTGGTTCCGGGCGGGATCGGCTGCGCGCGCGCCGCCCGGGACGAGCCGCTGCTCGACTGGCTCCGAACCGTTGCCCCACGGTGCACCTGGGTGGCGGCAAGTTCGACCGGCACGGTCATCGTCGCTGCGTCCGGACTGTTGAGCGATCGCGACGCTGCCACGCACTGGCTGGCCGGCGACCTGCTCGCCGAGCACGGATCGCAACCGTCGGAAGAACGCGTCGTCGAGATCGGCAACATCATCACCTGCGAGGGTCGGATCACAGCGATGCACGTGGCGCTGCTGGTCACGCTCCGTGTCGCCGGGCGCGAGGCGGTGGCACTCGTGCGAGAGCGGCTCGCCGCCGGGGTCGTGCCGAACCGTGACGTGCCGCGATGGCGACGCTGGTGGGATCAACGCCGACACAGCGATCGTCGCAAGGGTCCGGGGCGGCCGCGCAATCGAGAACTCGACGCCCCGGACGTCATCGAGTTCCGACCGCTGATCACCGAGCACCGCCGGCCTCCTCGCTGACCCGCGCCCGCGGACACGCGCCCGCTGACGGGCGGCGCTGAGACACGCGCCCGCGGACGCCCGAGCCGCGCGGCGCCGAAGCCCGAGCCGAACGGGCCGGCGACCCACCGTCGGCCGAGGCTGAACGACAGGTCAGCTCCTACGCTGACGGTATGCGCACGCTGTACGACGCCGACCACGAGGCCTTCCGCGATTCCTTCGCATCGTTCGTCGAGAAGGAGGTCACCCCGCACTACCTCGACTGGGAGGAGGCGGGCATCGCCCCACGCGAGCTGTACGCCGCGGCGGGACAGTACGGCTTCGTCGGCATCGCGATCCCCGAGCAGTACGGCGGCGGCGGCACCGACGACTTCCGCTTCAACGCGATCCTCAGCGAGGAGTTCAACGCCGCCGGCATCGGTGGCGCCGGCCTCGGTCTCACCCTGCACAACGACATCTGCACGCCGTACTTCGTCGAGTACTGCACCGACGAACAGGCCG
>CAZJUC010000312.1:0-2953 GCA_964549065.1 uncultured Ilumatobacteraceae bacterium | reverse complement strand
CTTCGCAGCGCAGATCGCAGCGGGCGAGATCGAGGTCCCCGAGGCTCCCTGAGCCAACCTGAACACGAGGTTCTGCGTCGAATGACGTGGAACCGACCGTGCCGACGATGCCCGTCCAGCTCCGGCTGGGCGGGCATCGTCGCGTCCCGGGAGGCAACTCCGACGCCGGGACCAAATGCCCCAATCGACCGACTCTTCCTCGCGAGCTCTCCGGATCGGCTAGAAAACACATGATGAGTGACACGGGTGGGGCCACGAACGCCACGGCGACAGCCGAGATCGCCATCCGGCTGACCGACATCGTCAAACGGTTTCCCGGCGTCGTCGCGAACGACGGCGTCAACCTGACCGTCACCCAGGGCTCGGTGCACGCGATCGTCGGCGAGAACGGCGCCGGCAAGTCGACGCTCATGAAGACGCTCTACGGCGCGCACCAACCCAACGAGGGGACCATCGAGGTCAAGGGCGAGCAGCGTGTCTTCTCCTCGCCGAAGGATGCGATCGCCGACGGCATCGGCATGGTGTTCCAGGCGTTCATGCTCGCCGCCAACCTCACCGTGTGGGAGAACATCGTGCTCGGCCAGGAGCCCGGCACCACGTTCACGTTGAAGGCGAACGAGGCACGCACCCGCATCCGCGACCTCGGTGAACAGTACGGCCTCGAGGTCGACCCCGATGCCCTGATCTCCGACCTCGGTGTCGGCGACAAGCAGCGCGTCGAGATCCTGAAGGTGCTCTACCGGGGCGCCGAGATCCTGATTCTCGACGAACCCACCGCCGTGCTCGTGCCACAGGAGGTCGACTCGTTGTTCCAGTCGCTCCGCGAGCTCACGGCGCAGGGTGCCACGATCATCTTCATCTCCCACAAGCTCGACGAGGTCCTCAAGCACGCCGATGCGATCACGGTGATCCGGCAGGGCAAGACCGTCGGCGAGATCCCCGATCCGAGCACGGTGACCTCACGCGATCTCGCCGAGATGATGGTGGGGAGCGAGCTCCCCACGCCGGAGACCCGCGACAGCACCGTCACCGACCAGGCGGTGCTGGAACTCTCCGGCCTCACCGTCAAGGCGAACGAGCCGGGTGGTCGCGACCCGGTCCACGACGTGTCGTTCACCGTGCACCGCGGCGAGATCGTCGGCATCGCCGGCGTGGAGGGCAACGGACAGAGCGAACTGGTGCGCTCGCTGGTCGGCCTGCTGCCGTCGGCCGGCACCGTGCTCGTCGACGGAGCCGACATCGCTCGGCTCTCCACCCGCGAACGACGAGATGCCGGCATCGGCTACATCTCGGAGGATCGCCAGAAGGACGGACTCGTCCTCGGATTCACCCTCTGGGAGAACGCGGCGCTCGGCCATCATCACCGCCCTCCGTTCGCCAAGGGCCCCTGGCTCGACATCACCGGCACGAAGGAGCGCACCGACGTCATCGTCGACGAGTTCGACGTTCGCACACCGAGTATCAACGTGCCGGCCTTCACCTTGTCGGGCGGCAACCAGCAGAAGCTGGTGGTCGGACGCGAGATGACTGCGGAACCCAAGGTGCTCGTCGCGGCACATCCGACCCGCGGCGTCGACGTCGGCGCCCAGGCCGTGATCTGGGACATCCTGCGCGACGCCCGCGCCGCCGGTCTCGGCACGATCCTGGTCTCGGCCGACCTCGAGGAGCTGATCGGCATGTCCGACCGGCTCCTCGTGATGCTGCGAGGTGAGATCGTCGCCGAGGTCGACCCGACCACGGTCACGCCGGCGGAGTTGGGGTCCTACATGACCGGCGCGACAGCGGGAGCGCACTGATGCTCGAACGGATCTGGCGGGCGTCGCTCGCTCCACTCGTCGCGGCGGTCACCGCGATCATCATCTCGTCGATCGCCCTGTTGATCTCGGGGAACAACCCGATCGATGCATTCGTCGAGATGTGGAAGACGATCGACTCCACCGCCGCCGTCGTCGACATCATCAACACCTCGGTACCGCTCTACATCTCGGGTGTCGCCGTGGCGATCGGGTTCAAGATGAACCTGTTCAACATCGGCTCGAACGGTCAGTACATCCTCGCTGCGCTGGTCGCCGGTTGGGCGGGCGCCGAGGTGAGCCTGCCCCCGCTGCTGCACGTGCCGTTCGTGTTCCTGGTGGCGATGACGGTCGGCGGGTCGTGGGCGCTGATCGCCGGCATCTTGAACGTCACCCGCAACGTCAACGTGGTGGTGTCGACCATCATGTTGAACTACATCGGCATCGGCCTCAGCGCCTTCTTGCTGTCGGAGTACTTCCGCGACTCCGAGAACGGTGGCCTCGTCGCGCAGACCAAGGTGATGCCCGAGTCGGCTCGACTCCCCAAGCTCGACCCCATCTTCGAGTTCTTCGGGTTCGAGTTCGGCGAGCGGGTCGACCTCCTCGGGTTCCTGCCGATCGCCATCCTGCTCGGCGTCGGCTACCACGTGCTGCTCAATCGCAGCCTGTTCGGCTACGAGCTCAAACTGTCGGGCATGAACCCCGAGGCCGCCCGGTCGGCCGGCGTCAACCCGAAGCGGATGGTGCTGATCACCCTGTTCATGTCGGGCGCCGTCGCCGGAATGATCGGGCTGCCGTTCCTGCTCGCCGATCCGACGTTCCTCAAGTACGGCGACGCCTTCCCCACCATGCTCGGCTTCACGGGCCTCGGCCTCGCCCTGCTGGGCCGCAACAGCCCCATCGGCGTGGCAGCGGCCGCCATCGTGTGGGCGACGATCGAGGTCGCCACACGCCGTCTCGGTTCGCTGGGCATCCCACCGGAGATCGGCAGGATCCTGCAGGGCTCGTTCCTGCTCGCCGCCGTGGTCGCCTACGAGGTGGTCCGCCGCCGCAACGACGCCGCCGCCGCCGAGGAAGCTGCCGCTGCCACGAGAGACGAACCTCAACCGCCGCCGTCATCTGAGACCGCACCGATCGGAGCGACGTCATGAGCGCCACCA
>CAZJUC010000311.1:0-2955 GCA_964549065.1 uncultured Ilumatobacteraceae bacterium | reverse complement strand
GGGCTCGACTGGATGTACTTGTCGATCGCCGCGTCGTAGCCGGTCTGGTTCTGGAGGGTGACGCGCACCTGGTCCTGGCTGGCGTTGTAGAGGTTGGTCAGCTCGATCAGCGAGTCCTCGAGCACGTCGTTCATACCGTGCCAGAACGTGATCTCGACGGTGCCGTCGGCCGAGGCGAGCGCGTCGGTCGGGCACTCGGGGAAGTCGGCGAGCGGCGCAACGGTCGTGGTGGTCGCAGGCGCCGTGTCGTCCGGGGCGTCGCCCCCGGTGCCATCGGTCGTCGCGTCAGGGGCGACGGTCGTCGTCGCCGTCTCGTCACCGCTGTCGATCTCGAGCGCCGACTCACCCGACGAGCAGGCAGCGGCCACCGTGCCGGCGACCACGATCAACGCGGCGATGCGCAGCAGGGGCCGGCGGCGACCGCGACCGCTGCGGTGACCCGACGACCGAGGAGCGCGAGAGGGAGGGAGCATGAGATCATCCTTTCACGGCGCCAGCGGTGAGCCCACGCACCAGTTGACGTTGGAACACGAACAGGGCGATGAAGATCGGCACAGCGGCGATGACCGTGCCGGCCATCACCAGGTTGGGTTCGGACAGGCTCGACCGGCTGAGGAGGCGCAGGCCGCTCTGCACCGTGTTCATGTCGGCTTCGTTGATCACCAGGTTCGGCCACAGGTACTGGTTCCAGGTGCCGAGGAAACTGAACAGGGCGAGCGCTCCGATCGTCGGGCGCACCAGGGGTATTGCAACATGGCGGAGGAACCCGAGATGGCCGACGCCGTCGATCGCGGCAGCGTCGCGCAGGTCACGCGGGAGGGTGAGGAACACCTGGCGCAGCAGGAAGATGCCGAACGCGGTGGCGAGGAACGGGACCGCGAGGCCCTGGTAGGTGTTGAGCCAGCCGAGGCTGTCGACGGTGTCGAGGTTGACCACCAGTGTCGCTTCGAGCGGCACCAGCAACGTGGCGACGAACACGAGAAAGACGATGCGCTTGCCCGGGAACTGCAAGATCGCGAATGCGTAGGCAGCGAGCACGGACGTGACGACCTGGGCGGTCGTGACGACGAACGCGACGATGAACGAGTTGAGGAGATAGCGCCCGAGGCGCCCCTCGTTCCACGCGTCGACGATCACGTCGAAGGTCACCGTGGTCGGCACCAGCGGATTCTCCAGCACCTCGCTGCCGGGCTTCAGCGCGGCGACGACGGTGGTGTAGATCGGGAAGACCACGACGAACGTCACGAGGCACAACAGCGCGTATCGCCCGAGGCGCCCTGCGCCGGACGGCTCGTCGAACGACTGCCTCGGGTGTCGTCGCGACGTGTCGTCGGCGGGAGCGACCGGGTCGGTGACCATCGGCTCGGCGGGTTCGATCACGTGTTCACTCGCCATAGTGCACCCGTCGTCCGATGCCGGCGAGCTGCAGGCCCGACAGCACCAGCAGCATCAGGAACAACAGCACCGCCGCACCCGCTTGCAGTCCGGCGTCGTTGCGGATCGGCGAGTTCTGGCCGTAGATGAAATACGGGATCGTCGTGGTCGGATTCGTCGGCTGCGGACCACCCCCGGTGAGCAGGTCGATCTCCCCGTAGGTCTGGAACGCGCGCGTCGACGACACGATCATCACGAACAGCAACGTCGGGCCGAGCATCGGCACCGTGATCGACCAGAAGCGGCGGATGCCGCCCGCCCCGTCGACCGCAGCTGCTTCGTGGAGGTCGCGCGGGATCGACTGGAGCCCGGCCGTCACCAGGATGAACGTGAAACCGAGGTTCGCCCACACGCTCGACGCGCTGACCGCCCAGAGTGCGGTGTCGGGATCCTGCAACCAACCAGGGCTCTTCACCGACGGGAACAACGAGTTGAACCAGCCGACGTTCGCGAGCGCTCCCACCGACGGCTGCAGGAGGAACAGCCACATCAGGCTGGCGACGGCCACCGACGTGGCGACGGTGGAGGAGAACACCGCACGGAACACCCCGATGCCACGCAGGTACTTGTCGGCGAGCACCGCGAGACCGACGCCCAGGATCACTCCCGCAGGCACCGTGATCAGCGCGAACCGGAAGGTGACCTCGAGCGCGTTCTGGAATTCGGTGCTGCGGAACAGGTCGAGGTACTGGCCGAAGCCCTGCGACACGCAGTTGTTGCCGAAGTTGTCGCACCGCTGCTGGCCGAGCCACACCGCGCGACCGAGCGGGTAGAGCACGAACACGCCGAGGATGACAGCGGACGGAGCCAGCATGGCCACGGCGAGCGGGAAGTCGGCCCACCTCGCTCGAGATCGTCGACGCTGCGCCACGTCGCCGACACTATTGCCGCACCAGCCGCCGGATCGCGTCACCGCGACATCCGTGCGTGACGTCACCTGTTCGTCGCCCGTCGTCTCCCCGCCGTTCACCGCGCTCGGCGACTAGCGTCGTCGACGTGAGCGACTTCCCTCGACCCTCGGTCGAACCCGAACAGCCAGCTCCCGAGCAGCTCGCCGACGTCGACCTCGACGCTGTCGAACGTGATCTCGCGAACGTCGAGACGGCCCTGCAACGATTGTCCGACGGCACGTACTGGACCGATGAGGTGACCGGCGAGCCGATCCCCGAGCACGTCCTCGTCGCCGACCCGACGGCTCGGCGGGCGTGATGCAGGGCAAGGCGGTCGCCGGCCTCGCCTCCGTCGTGGCGCTCGCAGCCGGCCTGGCCGCGGCAGCGCAGAAGGCGAAGGAGTCGCCGCTCACCAACCGGTTCAACCGCTCAGCACGGGTGTGGAAGCTGTCGGCGCGCAATTCGGTGCGCTTCGGCATCTCACGCGTTCGAGGCATCGGTTCGGCCGAGGAGCGGCGGGCGCAGCTCGACGAGCAGTTCGCCATCCGCACCGCCGAGGACGTCGCCAGAGAGCTGGGCGAGATGAAGGGCGTGCTGATGAAGGCGGGCCAGTTGATCTCGTTCATCTTCG
>CAZJUC010000310.1:0-2966 GCA_964549065.1 uncultured Ilumatobacteraceae bacterium | reverse complement strand
CGACGGCGCCCGGGTCGTCGAGCGGGCTCGACGCATCCTCAACGAACTCGACGACATCGCCGCCGACATGTCGAGCCGCCACGCCGACATCAGCGGCCAGACGCGTATCGGCGTCATCGGCACCACCGCCCGCTGGCTGATGCCACGGTTCCTCGGCGAACTCAGCGAGCGCTATCCGAGCGTGCGGGCCATCGTGCAGGAGGGCGCCACGTCGACGCTGGTCCCCAATGTGCTGACCGGCCAGCTGAACGGCGCGATCGTGCACCTCCCCGTCGACGAGCCGGAGCTGGTGATCGAGCCGCTGTTCGCCGAAGACCTGCTGCTGCTGGCCGCTGACGGCCACCCGCTGGCCGACAACGACGTCATCCCCCTCGCCGAACTCGACGAGGTTCCGTTGCTGCTGCCCCCCGCCGGCGCAGCGCTGCGTCGCGTCCTCGAACGGGCGGCGGCCAACGCGGACATCACGCTGCGCGCCCAGGCCGAGATCGACGGCGTCCGCCTCCTGGCCTCGCTCGCGTTCGCCGGGTTCGGCGCCGCCATCGTGCCCGCGACCGCCGTCCCCGACTGGCTCGAAGGATCGTTCCACCGCATCACCGTGCCGGAGCTGCCACGTCGCGTCGTGGCCTTCGCCCGTCGACGACGGCCAGCCGCAAGTGCCCCCACGATGGCCGTGCTCGAGATCCTCCGTTCGGTCACCAGTACCGACGGTGCCTCCCAACATGGGATCCACCCGGACACCACGGCGATTCCGTTCAGCCGGACCTGAGACGTCCATCGCTGTACTGTCCGCATCGATGAACGCCAGGCCCCGACCCCCGCTCGCGATCACGACGCTCACGCCGAGTGACGTCCGCGCCACGATCCGGGACCTCGACGGCCGCCAGGTGGTGTGGGCCGAATTCGATCACGACGACCAGCCGACCAGTCTCTCCAGTTCGAGTTCGGAACAGCTGGTCGCTGCCGCCGACACCGCTCGGGCGCGTCATCTCCCGCTGGTGTTCGTGTTGTCGACGTCGGGAGCCGACATCACCGAGGGTGTCTCGGCGCTACACGCCTGGGGACGCGTCGCTGCGGCCTTGACGGCGTGCTCGGGCATCGTGCCGACCGCGGTGATCGTGTCCGGGCCTGCAGTCTCGGGGCCGGCCCTGCTGCTCGGAATCGCCGATCTGACCGTGATGACCGAAGCCAGTTACGCCTTCGTCAACGGCCCCACGATGGTCGAACAGTTCACCGGGGTCAGCATCGACATCGACGAACTGGGCGGCGCCGCGCACCACGCCCGCTACACCGGTGTCGCCGCCGCGGTGGTCGCCGACCGGGCCGCCGCCGTCGACATGGTGAGCGAGTTGTTGTCGTACCTGCCCGACCACGTCGACGCCGAGCCACGACCCTCCGCCGTCGACGATCCGGCCGACCGACCGTGCCCGGAGGCCGGCGAGTTGATCCCGTCCACGTCCACCGGCAGCTACGACGTCCGCAAGGTCGCGGCGGCGATCGTCGACGACGGCTCGCTGCTCGAGCTGCGCGACCGGTGGGCGGCGAACGTGGTCACGGCATTCGCCACCATCGATGGCCGGCCGGTCGGCATCGTGGCCAATCAGCCGATGATCCTCGCCGGCACGCTCGACATCCCGGCCTCGCAGAAGGCCGCGCGTTTCGTGGCACTCTGCGATGCGTTCAACCTGCCGATCATCACCCTCGTGGACACGCCGGGCTTCTATCCGGGCAAGGATCTCGAGTGGCGCGGCATGATCCGCCACGGCGCCCAGCTCGTCTACGCATACGCCCGGGCGACCGTGCCCCGCATCTGTGTGATCCTGCGCAAGAGCTATGGAGGCGCCTACATCGTGATGGACTCCAAGACGATGGGCAACGACCTCTGCCTCGCATGGCCGGGGGCCGAACTCGCCGTGATGGGCGCCGGGCAGGCAGCAGCGATCCTGCAACGGCGGGCCACCCCGCAAGAGCGTGCGGCGTTCGAGGCGGACTACGCCGAACGCCTGCTCAATCCATACGTTGCGGCGGAACGCGGACTGGTCGATGCGGTGATCGAACCCGCCGAGACCAGGGCCGAGATCGCGGCGGCCCTCGGCGTCCTCGACGACAAGCGAGAGTCACTGGTCGGGCGCAAGCACGGCAACAGCCCCCTGTGAGTCGTGGCGCTGTCGCGCGACGCTCACCGGGCATCCACGATGACCGATGAGCGATACCCCCGCATCTGGGGGTTTTGCTCATCGCTTGCCGACGTCGTACACAGCAGGCCGGTCGCCGGCGACGGACGGCACCCCGCCCCGGGAGCCGCACGGGCCGTCCCGGTTGCGGAGCGAGCACGCGTTCGGCACTAACGTGACCCGGGCGGCCGGGGAGGAACCTCCGGCTCCATCACCCCATCGTTCGCGCCACGAGAGGAAGCCACGTGCCCGACACCATCACCATCACCGACGACCGCACCGGAAAGACCGTCACCGTTCCCATCGAGGGCGGTGTGTTCCCATCGTCGGCGTTGCGCGAACTCGACCCGTCGCTCTACTGCTACGACCCCGCGTTCCTCTCGACCGCGTCGTGCAAGTCGGCGATCACCTACCTCGACGGCAGCGCCGGGATCCTGCGCTACGGCGGCTACCCGATCGAACAGTTGGCCGAGCAGTCGACCTACCTGGAAGTCGCCTACCTCCTGCTGAACGGTGAGCTTCCGAACAAGGAGGAGCTCGACACCTGGGTCACCGACGTCACCCTGCACACCTTCATCCACGAGAACATGCGCAAGCGGTTCGTCGACGGGTTCCACTACAACGCTCATCCGATGGGGATGTTCACCTCCGCCGTCGCCGCGCTCGGCACGTTCTACGAGGGAGCCAAGGAGATCGACGACCCCGCGCAGCGCAACCGCCAGATCCTGCGGCTGATCGCAAAGGCGCCCACGATCGCGGCGATGTGCTACCGCTTCTCGGTCGGGTTGCCGTTCA
>CAZJUC010000309.1:0-2975 GCA_964549065.1 uncultured Ilumatobacteraceae bacterium | reverse complement strand
CCACACGATCTTCGAAGGGACCAGCGAGATCCAGCAGCTGGTGATCTCCCGGGCGATCTCCGGCCTGCGTATCGAGTGATTTTGTCGCTCGAACTACACCGGCAGCAAGTTGACGAAAATCGGCCATCCCTAGAATCATCCCGAGGGTTTCCTGGCGACCAACGCCAGTGGCAACTCTGCCTCGTCGGTGACCCGCATCAGCTCCAAGCGGTCGGCCGTGGAGGCATGTTCCTCGAGTTGTGCGACACCGGCCGGACTGTGGAGTTGGAGCACGTCCACCGGTTCGCGAACCGGTGGGAAGCGGCCGCATCGCTGGAGTTGCGGCGCGGGAACCCGTCCGCGGTCGACGCATACGCGACGCACGGCCGGATCCGGGCGGGGACGTTCGTCGAGCATCTCGATACGGTCGGCGACCTCTGACAGCAGTGTCGCAGTGAGGGTGAATCGTTGTCGATCATCACGACACGCACCGAACACGTCAACGCGATCAACGAGCGCATCCAGCAACGCCGCGTTGAGGGTGGCAAACTCGACTCAGCGACGCTCATCCCGGTCAACGATTCGTGGGTGATGGTCGGCGATGGGGCGGCGACGCGCCGCAACGAACGCCGACTCCGCACCCCCGTGGGTCAGCCGGTGCGGAATCGTGAGCGTTGGACCGTCACCGCCACCGACACTGTCGCGGAGGGTGATGCGACCGTGACCCGGCTCGACGGACACGGCACGATCACCCTGCCGCGTGACTACGTCCGCCAGCACATGCAACTCGCCTACGCCACCACCGAACCCGGCGCCCAAGGTGACACCTCCGAACGGAGCCTCACCCTCGCAACGGCGGCGACGATACGGCGTGGCCTATTCATGGCGATGACTCGTGGTCAACGCGCGAATCTCGCCTTCGTGGTCACCAACACCCACAACCCCGCAGAAGCACGAGCCGTCCTCGAAGCGGTCCTGTTGTCGGACCGCGCCGACATCCCCGCCACCGTCCAACGCCGCACCCTGGCCGCGACCGACCCCCGCCAGCGTGCCGCAGCGGCGGGTCCGGATACTTGACTGGTTCGATCAGGTTCGCGCCGAGGCGGAAGAGGGTTGGCGCGTCGCACAGAAACGGCTCGATGAACGCAACATCGAGCGCGCCGCCGCCCGAGAGCAAGTCGCGTTGGCCCGTCAGGAGCTGCCGGCGGCGCAGGAAGCGCACGCACCGTTCGCTGCCGCCGAACGCATCGACAACGAAGCACAGTTGAAGCTGCGCAAGACCGAAGCCGAACTGCTGCGTGCCAGTCGAGTACATCGCCTATCGGCTCGCCGCGACGTCGAGACTGCCAGCGACGTCCTCGCCGTCGCGACCGATCGACTCAACCGGGCCGAGGAACTCGCGGCACCGACACGACGCCGGGTCGACGAGCTCCACAACATCATCGACGATCACCCGCATGGACTCGGCCAGACGGATGTTCGACCCGTGGGACAACCTCGAAGGCGTCACCCACCACGCCGGGTGCCTCTGCTACGCACTCGACCAATGGAAGCACTGGGCCAACGGCCGCAACCTCGACGACACCGCCCTGGCCGAGATCGCCGCCACGTTCGGCGACCACGACGACCGGCCCGCATCAATCAGCTCGCCGCATCGCTCACTCAGTGGGCGCAGCGACGAGGACTCGAACTCCAACCGGCGACCCCACCCGGCACCAAGCCGGCCGTCGATGGGAATCGAAATCGACTTCTGAGAGCACGCCAATTCGGGCGTACAAATCAGTGATTGTGTGGTGACCTATCGGGCCGAGGACGCGACCGACTTCGCCGGAAGCCGAGTGGTCGGTGAACGAGCTCGGGATGGGGTTATCGGGTTGCTCGAAGGCCGATTCGGCCGACCGATACGTGCCGATCCCGGACGGGTGTCCGGTAGAGGCCGGCTGAACGATATGCGTGTCCTGGCTGGTACGTCGGGAGCGATCCACGTCGACGCCGGCATCGACACCAGTTGCGAGGGAGCAGTGCAGGCGCTGGTTCGACGGGTCGGCCGGAAGGCGTCAGTCGCTGATTCGGTACTCACTTCGTGGGTGTCGTCAGTTCGATGCCGGGCATTGCGCAGGAGTGCTGACGAGGACGCGAACTCTCAGGCGATTGGTAAAGCTCCCTTGTCGGAAAGCCTCCTTGACATATAGACAAAGATGCTTTACATTGACGGCATGATGGATCCAACCGAAGCCCAAGCCGGCCGCACAGGCCGTGGTCCTCGACTGAGCGCTGAAGACAAGCGTCAGCGCAACAGCTACCTCAGAGAGTTCCTCCCCGCAATTGTGACCTTCTGGATCCTGTTGGCGATCGTGCTGAACCTCGTCGACGAGACGACACCTGGGGCACGGCTCTGGGTCTTGTTGCCGGTCCTCCCGATGATCGGCGTCGCCATTGCTCTCTATCGAGCAACCCAACGGTCCGACGAGTACGGCCGCATCGTGATGCTCGAATGCATGGCGCTGGGCTTCGGTGTCTCGATGATCGCCGCCATGGCCGTCGGATTCCTCGGGATGATCGACGTGGCCTGGACCTACGGCGGATGGCTCGTCTTCGGCGCCGGGATGACGACCTGGGGACTGGCTCTTGTGGTCCGGAACCTCGACTGATGGAGAACCGACTGAAAGAGCTCCGAGCCGTCAGCGGGTGGAGTCAAGCCCACCTCGCCGACCGACTCGGCGTCAGCCGCCAAACCGTCAACGCACTGGAGAAGGGCCGCTACGACCCCAGCCTCCCGCTGGCGTTCCGCCTCGCCCGAGTCTTCTCCACCACTATCGAAGAACTGTTCACCCCTGATGACGACGACCTCGGCGAAACCGACGGCTCCGTCACCTCACCTGTCTGACCCGGCCGCCCTCGCCCGACACACTCAGTCAGTTCGTCCGCAACCAGCCGACCGAACGCCAGCTCCACACCTTCACGCTTGCCGAAACCCGGTGATCGTCACCCAATGA
>CAZJUC010000308.1:0-2984 GCA_964549065.1 uncultured Ilumatobacteraceae bacterium | reverse complement strand
ACGTTCTCGGCCTCCTGCGGGTAGATGTTCACACCGCCGGAGATGATCATGTACGCCTTGCGGTCGGTGAGGTACAAGAAGCCGTCGGCGTCGACGTAGCCGACGTCGCCGAGCGTGGTCCAACCCTTCGGATGGCGCGATGCAGCGGTTTTCTCGGGGTCGTTGTGGTACTCGAACTCGGCCTCGCTCTCGAAGTACACGGTGCCCGACTCACCGGTCGGCACCTCCTCGCCGTCCTCGCCGACGATGTGCAGGACGCCGACGATCGGCTGGCCGACGGTGCCTTCGTGGGCGAGCCAACTCTCGCTGTTGCAGTACACGAAGCCGTTGCCCTCGCTGCCGGCGTAGTACTCGTGGATGACCGGGCCGAACCACTCGATCATCTGCTTCTTCACCGGTGCGGGGCACGGCGCCGCGGCGTGGATCACGGTCTCGAGTGACGACACGTCGTACTTGTTGCGGGTCTCCTCGGGCAGTTTCAGCATGCGGACGAACATCGTCGGCACCACCTGGCTGTGGGTGATGTCGTACTGGTCGACGAGCGACAGGTACTCCTCGGCATCGAAGTGCTCCATCGCCACGATGGTGGCGCCGATGGCGTGCACGGCGAGACAGAAGCGCAACGGGGCAGCGTGGTAGAAGGGCGCGGGGGAGAGGTAGCGCTTGGTGTCGTCCATGCCGAACAGCAGCTGCAACAGGCCCTGCACCGGGCTCGGTGCGGCATCGAGCGGTTCGTTGGGGAATGCCCGGGTGATCCCCTTCGGCATGCCGGTGGTGCCCGACGAGTAGAGCATGTCGAGGCCGGCGACCCGAGCTTCGTCGAGCGGTTCGGGCGACTGGTCGGCCACGGCGGTCTCATAGCTCTCGTAGCCGTCGACCGTTCCGTCGAGCATCAGTCGCAGTTCGACGTCCGGAGTGGCATCGACGATCTCGGTCGCCTGATCGGACTTGTACTTCGAGGTGATGTACGCCCTCGCGCCACAGTCGTTGATGATGTACTCGAGTTCGTGGCTGGTGAGTCGGGACGATGCGCAGGTGTAGACGAGACCGGCGTAGTGGCAGCCCCACACGATCTCGAGGTACCGGTCGTGGTTCTCCATGCAGATGGCGATGTGGTCGCCGGGCTGCAGGCCGCCGGCGCGCAGCAGGTGGCTGAGCCGGTTGGCTGCCGCGTCGAGTTCGCGGAACGTCTGGGTGAAGCCGGAGCCCCCCATGATGAGTGCCGGCTTGTCGCCGTGGGTGTCGAGATGTGCGCCTGGGAACATGCGGGGCAACGTAGTCGACCCGAGTCGCTCGATGCATGGTGGCGGTACCGTTCGGCCCGTGCTACGAGCCCGGTTCACCGAGATCATGCAGCCCGGTCGTTCCGCGGTCCCACTCGACGAGGCGTCGCTGCTCATCTCCCGGGCGATCCAACCGGGCCTCGACGCCGACGTGTGGACGGGCGTGCTCGACTCGTTGGCCGCCGGCTGCGAGGAGGCTACGGCCGACGCCGTCGCTCGTCACCTGTTCGTCGACGAGCACTTCGCAGGAAATCGCAGCGCCTACTACGACTGGCGCAACTCGTGCCTCGACCGGGTGATCGAACGCCGCACGGGCATCCCGATCAGCTTGTCGGTGCTGATGATCGAGGTGGCCCGACGTGCCGACGTGCAGCTCGTCGGCGTCGGGATGCCGGCGCACTTCCTCGTTCGTGCCGCCGACGACGCCGACGCGTTCTTCGATCCGTTCGACGGCGGGCGTCGTCTCGATCGTGCCGGAGCCAAGGCCGTGTTCGAGGCAGTCACGAGTGGTCAGGTCCCGTGGAACGAGCACTTTCTCGAACCCACCTCGAACCGAGACATCGTCATCCGGATGCTCAACAACCTCAAGAGTGTGTTCGCCGGGCGCGGCGACGCGGTGCGACTCGGCGTCGTGATGGATCTGCGTTCGGCAGTCCCCGAGCTCGCCGAACTCGAAGCTGCCGAGATCGCGAAGAGCGCCGCAGTGTTCAACTGAGGCTGACCAGCGGGGTCCGACCCGTAATGTGACCCGCCGTCGATGACCGGCCACCTGCTCGACAAGATCCGAGCGGCTCGCCGAAAGTACGGTGCCGACCATGACGATGACCGAGAGCACCACCGACCTGACTGCCGACGAGCAACGCGTCAACGACCTCGTCGACGAACTCCTGACCACGTTCCCGCCGAAGACGACCGACCCGAAGGAGTTCCTCGGTCAGCAGTTCGACCGCGGCCTCGCCTGGGTGCACTTCCCCGAGGGCCACGGCGGCCTGGGGCTCAACCCGAAGCTGCAGAAGCTGGTCAACGAGCGCGTCTACGCCGAAGGCGCGCCGAACCCGATGTATCGCAATCCGATCGGCCACGGCATGACCGGCCCGACGGTGGTGGCGTGGGGGAGTGACGAACAGAAACAGCGCTATCTGCGACCCCTGTTCACCGGCGAGGAGATCTGGTGTCAGCTGTTCTCCGAGCCCGGTTCCGGGTCGGACTTCGCCGGTCTGTCGTCCACCGGGGTGAAGGACGGCGACGAGTGGATCGTCAACGGCCAGAAGGTGTGGACAACACTCGCCCACCTCTCGAAGTGGGGGCTGCTGGTGGTACGTACCGATCCGAGCGCCGTGAAACACGCTGGACTGACCGCGTTCGTCGTCGACATGGAGGACCCCTCGGTCGAGATCCGCCCGCTGCGTCAGATGACCGGCGAAGCCGAGTTCAACGAGGTGTTCTTCTCCGACACACGCATCCCGGCCGGCGAGATGCTCGGCAGCGCCGGAGACGGCTGGCGGGTGTCGCTCACCACCTTGATGAACGAGCGTGTGTCGATCGGTGGCACGATCCCGGCGCGAGGTTCCGGCACCATCTCGGCGCTGGTGCAGACCTGGAAGCAGGCGCCCCCGACGGCGCGAACCCCGGCCGCACGCGACGAGGTGATGAAGCTCTGGTCCCGCGCCGAGGTGCTGCGTCTCACCAACATCCGCGCCA
>CAZJUC010000307.1:0-2993 GCA_964549065.1 uncultured Ilumatobacteraceae bacterium | reverse complement strand
CAGGAGGAGGACCAGCGGACCTTGACCGAGACCCTCTCCAGGATCGAGTCGTCGCTCGCCGCAGCCCATGAACGGTTGGACCGTCTGGGCGGGTCGGCCCCCACCGACCGCGACGGCAGCGACAGCTCGCGCGACGGCCATGAACACAGCGCGGGCTCGTGACGGCGGACATCCGCCAGCTCTGTCACAGGCGCTCGAAGCCGCGGTGACGCTCCCAGTCGGTCACCGCCGCATCGAATGCGTCGATCTCGATTCGGGCGTTGTTCGCGTAATGGGCGACGACGGCGTCGCCGAAGGCGTTCCGCGGCAGCGCTGAGCCCTCGAAGAGCGCCACCGCATCGCGCAGTGTCGAGGGCAGGTGCTCGACGTCGGCGTCGTAGGCATTGCCGACCAACGGATCACCGAGCGGAAGCTCGCGATCGATACCATCGAGGCTCGCTGCGATCATGCCGGCGATCGCCAGATACGGGTTGACGTCGCCGCCCGGCACGCGGAGCTCCATACGCATCGAGGGCCCGTCACCGACGACCCGGACGGCGCACGTTCGGTTGTCGAGCCCCCACGCCACCGCTGTCGGAGCAAAGCTCCCTCGAGCGAACCGCTTGTAGGAGTTGACGTTGGGTGCGAACAACAGCGTCATCTCGCGCATGGACGCCAGCACGCCCGCAACCGCGTGTTCGAACAACGTCGACATCCGATGCCGACCGGCCGCGTCGGCGAACACCGCTGACCCGTCACCGTCGCGCATCGACAGGTGGATGTGACAGCTGTTGCCTTCGCGCTCGTCGAACTTGGCCATGAACGTCAGGCTCTTGGCGTGCTGATCGGCAATCTCCTTCGCGCCGTTCTTGTAGATGGTGTGGTTGTCGCACGTCGCGACCACCTCGTCGTAGCGGAACGCGATCTCCTGCTGGCCGAGATTGCACTCGCCCTTCGAGCCCTCGCAGTACATCCCTGCCCCGTCCATGCCGAGCCGGATGGCCCGCACCAGCGGTTCCATCCGGCTGCTGGCGCCGATCGAGTAGTCGATGTTGTGATCGGACGCAGGCGTGAGCGCGTCGTAGCCCTTGGCATACGCCGCGCGGTAGCCGTCGTCGAAGACCTGGAACTCGAGTTCCGTCCCTGCGAAGGCGACCAGACCGCGTTCGCCGAGCCGTGCGACCTGTGTCTGCAGGATCGCTCGTGGAGCCACGCTGATCGGTGTCGCGTCGTGGGCCGCGACGTCGGCGATGACGAGTGCGGTGCCGGGCAACCACGGAACCCGACGGAGCGTCGTGAGATCCGGGGTGAGGACGAGGTCCCCGTAGCCGGAATCCCAGCTGGAGAACTCGTAGCCGTCGACGGTGTTCATGTCGACGTCGACTGCCAGGAGATAGTCACAGCATTCGACACCGTGGGAGACCACCTCGTCGAGGAAGAGGCGCCCGGCAACACGCTTGCCGACGAGTCGCCCCTGCATGTCGGCGAAGCCGACGATCACCGTGTCGATCTCCCCCGCAGCTGCGAGCTGGCGGAGCTGATCGACACCGAGCATGCCGGCGTTCACGATCGGCAGCCTTGCCTGTCGACCAGCATCAGCGGGCGCCCATCGCCGGCTCCGCCAGGCGCTCGAACCTGATGTCGGCAGCCTCCGGGACCGGAGCCCCATCGAGCCAGGCCAGCAACATCGTGTTGACGATCTCCGGTGCCTCCTGCTGCACCCAGTGCGACACACCGGGCAGGAAGCGCACGGTGAGATCGGCGACGTACTCGTCGGTGCCGTCCGTCGTCTCCTTCGAGAGGGCGACGTCGGCGAGACCCCAGACCAGCAGGGTCGGCGTCTCGATCACCGACAGGTCCTCCGACGCCGAGGCTCGACCACCTCGCAGCGCCGCCCGGTAGTAGTTGATCATCGAACGCATCGCCCCGGGCCTCAGCGCCGCCTCTCGGTACACGTCGGTCACCTCGTCGGGAAAGCGCGAACGGTCGCCCGCAGACTTCGTGAACGCATCACCGACCGCTCGGGCCCGCCCGGCGCAGAGCAACCTCTCCGGCAACCACGGGATCTGGAAGAAGAAGATGTACCACGACTTGAGGAGCTGGCGAACGCTGCGGAGTTCTCGGCGCATGCACGCCGGGTGCGGCACGTTCATGATCACCAGTCGCTGCAGCGGACGCACCTGGCGGATCGCGAACATCCAGGCCTGCGCAGCTCCCCAATCGTGACCGACGAGCGTCACGTCGTCCCGACGAGATGCGTCGATCAGCGCGCCGATGTCGCCGAGCAGTCTCTCCATCGAGTAGTCGGACACCTTCGGCGGCTTCGACGACTCGCCGTAACCACGCAGGTTCGGAGCCCACACCTCGTAGCCCGCATCGGCCAGCGCCGCGATCTGATGACGCCACGAGAACGCCAGCTCGGGAAAGCCGTGCAGCAGCAGCGCCAGCCCACGCTCGCCACCCTCGTTGGTGACCGACACTTGCAACTCGACGTCGTTCACCGCGATCGTGCGGTACGTGAGCGGATCCATGCCCCATGTTGGCAGTTCCCAGCGCGCTCGGAATACGCCGGACCATCAGCCGGTTGCACGACGGGAACAGATACCCCGAGCAGTATTGGAGCACCGGAACCATGGCCACCATCGAACTCACCATCGACAACTTCGAACAGACGATCAACGACAACGACACCGTGTTCGTCGACTTCTGGGCAGAGTGGTGTGGCCCGTGTCGTCAGTTCGCTCCGGTGTTCCAGGCCGCCGCCGAACAACACCCCGACATCGTCTTCGGCAAGGTCGACGCCGACTCCCAGCAGGAGCTCGCCGGACACTTCGACATCCGGTCGATTCCCACGCTGATGGCGATCCGCGACAACGTCGTGCTGTTCTCGCAGCCCGGTGCGCTCCCCGCTCATGCGTTCGACGATCTGATCGGCCAGATCAAGAACATCGACATGGACGACGTCCGCCGCCAGATCGCCGAGGAGCAGGCCGCTCGGTCCGACTGAACCGGCC
>CAZJUC010000306.1:0-3005 GCA_964549065.1 uncultured Ilumatobacteraceae bacterium | reverse complement strand
GTCTTGCCCTCGCCGAGCGGCGTGGGGGTGATCGCCGACACGACCACGTACTTGGCGCGTGGCCGGTCGGCCATCGCGGCGATCGCGGCAAGGTCGATCTTGGCGGCGCCGGCCCCGTACGGCTCGAGCAGGTCGAGGGGGATGCCGGCGTCGGTGGCGACATCGGTGAGTGGCCGCAGCTTCGCCTGTCGCGCGATGTCGAGGTCCGATGGAAACGTCACGCTGCCAACACCTGTGCGATGCCCATGGGGCAACTCTCGCACACGGACACCCCACCACACCGGTCCCATCGGTGCGCCAGGGCGCCGGTTGCAGCAAGATGGAGGTCGATGTCCGCGGGTGGAATGCACGACGGGGCCGAGCCCGAACCTTCGGTGCACGATCGCGCATCACTCCCCGCCCGGCTGCGCCGCATGCTGATCGGCAGGGGAGCGGTGGTGCCGCTCGCAGCAGCACACGGCTTCGCCGCTGCGGGCGACGCGTTCGTGTCGGTGAGCCTGGCGGGGTCGCTGTTCTTCAACGTCAGCCCGAATGCCTCGCGCCAGCAGGTGCTGCTCTACCTGCTGATCACGATGGCGCCACTCGCCGTGCTGGCCCCGCTCGTCGGCCCGGCCGTGGATCGGTTTCGAAGCTCGCAGCGATTCGTTGCCGCCGGGTTCTACGTCGCCCGTGGCGTCTTCTGCCTCGTCCTCGCGCTGACCCTGCTGCAGCTCGCGTTCTATCCGTTGGTGCTGTTGCTGCTGATCACCAGCAAGGCCTCCGGCATCGTCAAGCAGACGCTCGTGCAGACGCTGGTCGACGACCCGGAGGAACTCGTCGCTACCAACGCCCGGCTCGCTCGCTTCGCCAGCGTCACCGCGGCGATCGGTGTCGGCGCAGCCACCGGCGTCTTCGCGGCGGCCGGGGCGGAGTGGTCGTTGCGGATCGGTGCAGTGCTGTTCGCGCTGGCGGGTGCAGCGGTGTTGCGAGCCCGCCCACGTACGGCCTCTGCCGTGACCCCCGACGACGTCGAGTACGCCGAGACCCATCTGCCGACGGTGGTGGTGTCGTCGATCGGCATGTTGGCGATCCGTGCCGCGGTCGGTTTCTTCATCTTCATGCTCGCGTTCACCCTGCGACGGTCGAGCGAGCCGGCTCTGGTCTACGGGCTCGCTGCCGCGGCGTACGGTGCCGGCGCGTTCCTCGGTCACACCGCTGCCACCGTCCTGCGTCGATGGTTGCGCGAGGAGCAACTCATCGGGCTGTCGCTGGCGCTGCCCGCTGCCTTCACGGCGATCGGGATCCTCGGCGCGTCGGTGCCGCTGTTGATCGTGATCTCGGGCCTCGTCGGGCTGTCGACCACACTCGGCCGCAACGCCTTCGATGGGCTCCTCCAACGTCGCGCCCCCGAAGCGCTGCTGGGCCGAGCCGGCGCACGCTACGAGACGCGTTTCCAGCTCGCGTGGGTGTTCGGCGGCGTGCTGGCGACGCCGATCTCGCTTCCCGCCGAGGTGAGCATGACGGTGTTGACGGCGATCTACGTCCCGGCGCTGGTCGTGTTCGTGCGAGGCGTACGCGAGGCTCACCGCTTCGAGGGGCCGCCCGAAGAGCATCTCGGTGGGGCACATGCCCGCCTGGCGATGGCCCACCAGGCGTGGAAGCAGGGATCGCTCCGGGTGTCGATCGTCGATGCGTCGGCGGCGGTCGACCTCGCCCAGAGCGTGGCCGGGGCGGCGGTGGCAGCAGTCGACGAGCGGTGCCGACTCGATGCGCTCCGGCAGGCAGCGATCGACCTCGCCCAGCCGGTGACCGCCGACGACGTGAGCGATGCGCTCGCAGCCGCCGACACCCTGATCCACTCGATGGCCGAGACGATGCAACCCCCAGCGGTCAGGGCTGGTCGACCGCCGACACCGCCGTCACCGCCGCCCGCGGACTGACCGCTGTGGTGTCGCGTGGTCCGGGCGTGGCGGTGACCTCGAGCACGAACGATTCGGAGTCGTCGACCGACAGATAGCGCACCACGTCGACGTCGATCGCTCTCGCCATGTCCGGCATCGGGCCGATCACGAGCAGCGACCCGTCGTTGCGCACCGGTTCACCGTCGAGATCGGAATCGAAGGTGTCGGCGACGTCGTCGGCGAAACGAACCGTGGCCCACTCGGCCGTGGCCTCTGCCACCTCGGCCTGCACCCCCACGTCGATGGTGGCGCCATTGTCGGCCACCACGAAGACCAACGGCAGGACCGGCTCGCCGGCCTCGTCGAGTACCGGTTCCTGCTCGCCGACCTGCCACTCGACGATCGCCGTGTACGCGTCGGCCAGTCGCACGGCACCATCGTCGGCAGGCTCGTCCTCGCATCCCGCCGTGCCGAACGCTCCGAGCACCAGCAGCGCCACGACACCGCCGCGTGCAGCCGCCCGGCGAGCTGATCGATTACCTCCCACCCTCCAACGATAGATCATGGGAACACCGGGCAGGTCGCCGGGTTCCAGCCGCTGCGCCCTGCAGACGGAGCGACGCGCACTGCTGCGAGATACATCACGCAACAATGTTGCGAGTCACGCAATGCGTGATATAGTTAGCAGAACAACGGAAGACCGAGCACCACGCCCGGTTCGCCACGACATCCGACAGACACACCGAGCACACGAGGGAGTTCGACATGTTCGAGCAGATCAGCAAGTTCGCCAACGAGACATCGGCCACCGTCACCAACAACGTCAACGACACGATCAAGAGCGCCAACGACACCGTCGCCAGCGCCGTCAACGACAACAGCAAGCGCTTCACGACCACGAGCGACCAGGTGCTCGATGCGGTCCTCGACGCCAACCGCCGCATCGTCGACGTGGCCGTCACCAACGTCGACCGCCTGAACGAGCAGTTCGAGCTCGAGCTGCCCTTCGCCGATCGCATGCCCACCCCAGCCGTTGCCGGCGAGCGCTACCTCGACTTCGTCGAGCGTGCCGTGTCGATCAACCGTGAGATGAACCAGCGCGTCGTGGACATGCTCACCGCCGGC
>CAZJUC010000305.1:0-3032 GCA_964549065.1 uncultured Ilumatobacteraceae bacterium | reverse complement strand
CTGCTCGTCAACCGGGGCAAGCCCGCGAACATCACCGAGGTCTGGCACTCCGACGTGAGTTGCGAGCCCGAGCCGCCATCGATCTCGATTCTCCAGGCGAAGCAGTTGCCCGCAGCGGGCGGCGACACCATGTGGGCCGATCAGTACGAGGCGTACGATCGGCTCTCCGACGGCATGAAAGCGATGCTCGAACCGCTCGACGCGGTCCACGCAGCATTCGGTCTCGAGAGCGTGCATCCGGTCGTTCGGTCGCATCCGATGACCGGACGCAAGGCGCTGTACGTGAACGGAGGGTTCACGCAGCGATTCGACCACATGACGGTCGCCGAGAGCCGTCCGCTCCTCGACCACCTGGTTCAACATGCGTCGCAGCCCGATCTCACCGTGCGGCATCGATGGAACGAGGGCGACGTGGTGATGTGGGACAACCGTTGCGTCATGCACTACGCGATTCACGACTATGGCGACGATCCCCGCGAGATGCACCGGGTGACCGTCCGCGGCGAACGGCCGACACGATGACCACGATCGACGAACAACCGCCCCGGGTGATCGACCCGTCGCTCGACCCTGACGCTGCGATCGGTGAGCTGTTCTTCTCCGACGCCGGCGTCGACGACCCCGCTCCGCTCTATCACCATCTACGCGACGTCACGCCGGTGCATCACAGTGCGAGCGGCACCGTGTTCCTGACCCGGTTCGACGATTGTCAGCGGGTGCTGCGCGACAACCACTTCGGCAAAGCCGGCCGCCGCCGCGGCCAACTGCTGCCCGACGGCGACCCCGAAGCGACGCGACTCCGGGCCGAGATGATGCGCGAGGCCGAAGCACGTGATCAGCCGCAGTCGATGCTGTTCCTCAACCCGCCCGATCACACCCGCCAACGCAGCTTGGTGCAGCGCGCGTTCACCCCGAAGCGGGTGGCGGAACTGCGCGGCAGCATCGCGGGGTTGGCCGACGAGGCAGCCGACCGAGTGGTCGACGCCGGTCGCGGCGACCTGCTCGACCTGCTCGCGTTTCCACTGCCGGTTGCCGTGATCGGCACGATGGTCGGGGTTCCCGAGGCCGACTGGCCGATGTTCCGTGAGTTGATCACGACATCGGCGGCGGGGATCGAACCCGGCGCGACCGCCGACGAGCTGCGCGCCGCAGAACGTTCCAACGCCGAGGTGGGGGCGTACTTCCTCGACCTCGTCGCCGAGCGCCGAGCCCGACCGCAGGACGACCTGCTCAGCGATCTGATCGCGGTGGAGGAAGCCGGCGACCAGTTGTCCGAGGGCGAGGTGATCGCCGTGTCGATACTGCTCTTCGCCGCCGGGTTCGAGACCACCACCAACCTGATCGGCAACGGTGTCGGGGCGTTGCTGCGCAACCCCGACCAGATGCGGCGACTCTGGGCCGACCCGTCGATGCTGGCCAGCGCCGTCGAAGAGATGCTGCGGTGGGACTCGCCGGTGCAACTCGACGTGCGCTCGGTGCTGGAGTCGACCGAGTTCGACGGCGCGCGGGTCGAGGAAGGCCAGCAGTTCGTCACCCTGCTCGGCGCCGCGAACCGCGACCCGGCCCGATTCACCGACCCCGACCGGTTCGACATCGGCCGCAACGAGGGCCAACCACTCAGCTTCGCGGCCGGCATCCACCACTGTCTCGGCGCGAATCTGGCCCGCGCCGAAGCCCAAGAGGTGTTCCGTGCACTGATCGAACGATGCACTGACATCGAACTCGAGGGCCCGCTGCGACGGCGCTCGCGTATGACGCTGCGCGGCTACCAGGCGGTACCGATCTCGGTCACGCCACGATGAACGACGCGGCGACCGCACCCGAGCCGACCGGCACGTTCGCGTCACTGCACATCGCGTCGTATCGACGGTTGTGGTTCGCCGGCGTCTGTTCGTTCGGGGCGGTCCCGATGCTGGGCATCGCGCGCGGGTTCCTGGCCTTCGAGCTCACCGGGAGCAACGGCGCACTCGGCCTCACCTTGCTCGCAATGGGTGTGCCGATGCTGTTGATGACCCCGATCGGCGGAGTTGCCGCTGACCGCTTCGCGAAACGCAGCGTGCTCCTCGTGGCAACGACGTTGCTCCTGGTGTCTGCGGTCGGTATCTGGGCTGCGCTCGCCACCGACCGACTCGAGTTCTGGATGCTGCTCGTCTCCGCGTTTGCGCAGGGCACTGCGTTCAGCTTGATCGCACCTGCTCGCATGGCGTTCTCGTTCGAGCTCGTCGGTCGGGAACGGCTCGGCAACGCGATCTTGCTCGCCCAGATCTCGATGAACGGCACCCGTGTGATCGGCCCCGCCGTCGCCGGAGCGTTCCTCGGAGTCACCTGGCTCGGTGCGCAGACGGTCTACCTGACCGCGATCGTGCTGCTGAGCCTCAGCTTCATGCTCGCCGCCAGGCTTCCCCCCGGCGCACCGACGCCCGGGCGCGTGCGGCAGTCACCGGTGGCGGAGATGGTGGTGGGGCTGCGCTACGTCCGATCCGAACCCGCGGTGCTGTGGCCGGTCGTGATGGGCATCGTCGTCGTCGCGACCGCGTTTCCCTACGTCGCCTTTCTACCGTCCCTCGTCGATGACATCTTCGCTGCGACGCCCGGCTGGCTCGGCGCGCTGAGCGCGGTCGGGGCCATCGGGGCGGTGTCGGCGTCTTTGTTGATCGCAAGACTGGGGTCGGACCGCTTCGGTGATCGGGCCGTGTCGCTCATCGCCGCCGCCTTCGGGGCGACGGTCCTCGTGCTCGGCATCACCCCCAACATCGCGCTCGCGCTCGTCGTGGTGCTCGTCGCTGGCGGCGCGAACGCCGGATTCCAGGCGCTCAACAACTCGCTCGTCCTGCTCCGCTCCGACGACGAGTATCACGGCCGAGTCCAGTCGCTGCTGATGCTCGGCTTCTCCGCCTTCGGCATCTTCGCTGCGCCCCTGGGCGCGCTGGCCGACGCGATCGGCCTGCGGACCACGTTGGTCGCCATGGGGCTGACCGCCATCGCTGCGGTTGCCGTGATCCACGCAGCGATCGTTCGCTCCCGACCCCCGG
>CAZJUC010000304.1:0-3038 GCA_964549065.1 uncultured Ilumatobacteraceae bacterium | reverse complement strand
TAGCGGCAGCGGGCGAGGGTGTCGTCGGTGACCTCGCCGTACATGCGCGAGGCGATGAACTCGATGTCGCCCTGGTCGCTGAGTGCGGAGATCGACGCCGGGTACTCGCCGACGCCGATGTTGCTCGCCGGCGTGTACGCCACGATCTCGGCGGTCCCGCCGGCGCCGTCGATCGGCCGGGGGACGGGGAGCTGGTACTCGTCGAGGTCGATCGGTCGGCCGACGGTCTCGTAGCCGACCACGCCGTGGGCGCCTCCGAGCAGGTCGCCGTAGCGCAGGTCGGTGCCGGCGAACATCCAGTGGTCGTGGCGGTGGACGGTGAAGGCGCCCGAGCCGCGCGGGGTGGCCTGGCCGAACCGGCTGTAGAGCCCCCACCGCGATCCGGCGCCGAGCAGCGACCACTCGGGCTGCCCGACGACGGGATCGGCCCACATGCCGGTCATCCGCTCCGGTTCGGCGGCGGCCACGACCGGGTCGGTGTCGTGGGCGGTGTACTTGTGGCAGATCATCACGTCACCGGGTGTGCCGTCGGGGCCGGGGCCGTTGGCGATCCGGACCTGCCAGAAGCAGGTGTTGCCCGAGAAGCTGACGAGGTGCCCGCCGCGGCGGACGTGGGCCTCGATGGTGGCGCGTTGGCCGGCGGACCAGTACTCGTCGTGGCCGACGTCGATGATCAGGTCGTAGCCGTCGGCGATCGTGGGGTCGTCGTCGAGGTCGCTGGAGATGCAGGTGTCGAACCGGTAGCCGGCGGCCTCGGCCCATTCGACGAAGCGCCGTTCGTGGCTGAACCATCCGCTCGAGCCGATGGCGGCCGGGTAGGCGTGGGCGTGGCGGTACTCCTGGAACCGGTCGCCGTTGACGTCGGGTTCCTCGCCCCATCGGGTGGGGCGTGACTTGCGGTCGTCGCGGTCGACCTCGGGGCGGGACAGCATGCCCCGGGCGAACGGGCGCCGGAAGCTGACCTGCTTGCCGCCGGTGTAGAGGCTGCGTCCGCCCCACGGGTTGTAGGCGTTCCAGGTGTTGGTGGCGAGCACGAGCAGGGCGCGGTCCCGGTCGGCCGGGTCGGTGACGCGGTTGGCGGTGCGGTCGGCGGTGACGACGAAGCAGGCGTGGGCCACATCTCGGCCCGGTGTGGCGTCGGGTGCGGTGACGGTGACGAGGTGGAAGCCGGAGCGCCAGTCGTCGCCGATGGGGATCGAGGTGGTGATCGGCCAGCGGCACCCGACGCTGTCGGCGTCGTCGGGCGGCGGTGTGTAGGTGGTGGCGATCGAGTCGCCGCGCCACACCACGTCCCGCTCCGCGCCCCACCGCTCGACGACGACGTCGACGTGCGGGTGCCCGGTCGACACGTGGAGCTGCGCCACTCCCCCGGCCGGGGAGCTGAGCCGCCCGCAGTACGCCTCGACCTCGTCGTGGAACGTCAGGTCATCGTGCACCATCCCCCGCACGATGCCACACCGACGGCGGCGAGCTCGGCTGCTCGGTCGAGCAGGTGCCTCGGTTGCCGGAGTCACCGATCAGCCGGTCCGTGGACCATCAGTTCGTAGTGGCCGGAGACGAGCAACGTCCGGTTGCCCCGTCACCCGTCGAGATCTACTGTTGCCAGCGGTGGCAGGCCGAGGGGGCAGCCGCCGATCGATCGGCTACGGGGGTAGATCATGATCGCAGGAACCGCAGAGCGTCGAGGTGGGGGCCGCCGTCGGGTCCCGTTGATCACGGCAGTCGTCGGGCTGTTCGTTTCGATGCTGGCCTTGCCCTTGGTCGAGGTCGCGGCCGTCGCGCCGGCGCCAGGGACGGTCTTCGACGACTTCGAGGACGGCGGCGCGGCCGGCTGGAACTTCTTCGGCGGCATCGCCGCCGGTGGTGGCGGCGGCGCCGGGACCGACCAGCCGAAGGCCGGTGCCTACGATTTGGCGACCGGCTGGGGTGGCAACGGGACCGCCAGCGGCTTCTACGGTGGCACGTCCAAGAACCTTGCCGAGGCGTCGCAGGTGGTCCTGCCCGCCGACCCGTGGTTCAACATGTGGGTGTACCAGCAGAGCACCACGACCGTCGACCGGTACGTACTCGAGCTCACCCTGCGCGAGGACACCGACGGCAACGGCTGGACCGACGGGTCCGAGGACTCCATCGGGTTGGACACGACCTTCACCACGAGCGATTTCGACGACGACTGGACGCTGGTCAGCGCGCCGTTGTCGGCGTGGTTCGACCGCGGCACCGGTGGCAACGGTGTCTTCGACGGCGCCGTCGACGAGATGGTGATCGTGCTCGCCGGGGTCGAGGGCGGGGCGACGACTGACATCCTCGTCGACTTCGACGAGATCACGTTCACGTCCGGTGGCCCGGCCGGCTTCGAGCAGGTCGTCTTCGACGACATGGAGCACGCCGATCCGGGTCCCAACGGCTGGTTCACCTTCAACGGTGTCGGCGGAGGCGGCATCGGCGCGTCGAGTGACGTGCCGCCCGTCGACGGCGGCGCGTTCTCCCTGGAGTCCGGCTGGGGCTCGGGTGGAACGCCCGGGTTCTACGGCGGCTTCGGTCGCACATCGCCCTCCGATCTGTCGGGCACCGAGTTCTTCAACTTCTGGATCGACCCCGATTCCGGCCAGGACTACGTGCTGGAGATCAATCTCCAGGACGACGACAACTCCGACAGCGCGATCAACCCGCCCGACGACGACGAGTTCCAGTTCAACTGCGTCGTCTCGCCGACCGGTCCGTGCGCGACTGCCGGTGGCGGCTGGCAGCTCGTCTCGATCCCGCTCGACGACTTCTTCGTCGATCGTTCGTTCCTGTTCGGCGGCAACGGTGTGCTCGATCCCATTCCCGCGCCCGGCGGCAACGGTGAGCTGATCAACGTGGTGTTCGCCGTGATCGGCAACGACACCGGGGGCGGCGTGTCGACCGATGTCAACTTCCGCACCGACTTCTGGAACTTCACCACCGAGCGGCCGGGCGAGCCGGACCCGACCACCGTCATCGACGACTTCGAGTACGGGGGCAGCCTGCCCTTCGGCGGTGCACCCTGCCCGGCC
>CAZJUC010000303.1:0-3088 GCA_964549065.1 uncultured Ilumatobacteraceae bacterium | reverse complement strand
ACGCGACGACATCCAGAACATCATCGACGAGACCGGCGAGGAGGGGTTCTTGATGATCAACTCCGAACTGCCGCCGTTCGACGACATCCGTGCCCGCCAGGCCTTCACCTTCGCCACACCGCTGGCCGGCTACCGGGACCTCTTCGGGCTCGGCATCGCTCGCCCCGCCAATCAGATCTTCATCCCCGAGAGCCGGTTCTACGACCCGAGCATCGTGCAGGCCGGCGACATGCCCGACGAAGCGGTCGCACTGGCCGCGGAGTACTGCGCCGAACGCGGCAGCGAGGAGAACCCGCTGCTCGGCGGTCCCACGTGCACCGACGGCAAGATCAACATCGAGTACCAGTTCGCCGGCCCGTCGGCGATCGGCACGCGAGCCGTCGAGTTCCTCGAGCAGGGCTGGAACGTCGCCTTCAACGTCACGCGCGACGAAGTGCTGCAGGACGACCAGATCCAGCAGGCTGCGCTCGGCCAGTACAACGCGACGGGATGGCGCCAGTTCGGTGACGCCGACCCTGCGCTCGAGCGTGTGTGGCTGCTGTGCCGCAACGTCGGCGTGATCTCGCTCAACTGGCCGCGCTACTGCGACGAACAGCGCGACCGACTCCTCCTCGAAGCCGGCACGCTCCCACCCGACTCGGACGAGCGGATCCCGCTGTTCCGGCAGATCTCGCAGAACATGCACGACGCCTACACCTACATCTTCACGCTGCACACGATCTGGGACAACGCGTTCGCCGAGGACGTCCGCGGCGTGTGCGACCGCACGTCCCCCGACGGCGTGGCGTTGCGCTGCGCCCTGCAGGGCTACACGTACCACGACTCGGTGTGGTTCGCCGGGTAGGCGACCTGTGTCATTCGACGTACGGACAATGGCGGCACCCGCTGTCGCAGCACGTGCCGCGGCGGGCGAGGAACTCGGCCGTGAAGACGGAGAAGCCACTCGTCGGATCGGCGTAGACGGGCAGACCGGCGTCGAGCGCTGCACGGTGCCGTCGCATGATCTCGTCGCGAGCCGCGCCCGTGCCGCGAAGACGGTGCGGGTGCGGCTCGTCACGCCAGTTCGGCCGCAGTGACGGATCGTTCGACGAGGGCACCACCCGAGTGTGCTGGGAGAACGATCGCGTTCCAATCCGATGTCGGCCGATCGCACTGCCAGGGCCGATACGTGCCATCAGCCGGTGGTGCACGCTCGTGTTGACCCGGCGACCGGCATGGGGACTAAGGTCCGCGCAGCGTGACGTCAGTCACGTCAACGACACCGGCCTCGAGATCCGAGCCGGCCAATTCCAGGGGGAAACCAACCAGATGAGAACACGATCGACGCGACGTGCCACGAAGATGGGCATCGCAGCACTCGTGAGCTTCTCGCTCATCGCCGCCGCCTGCGGCGGCGATGACGACGACAGCGGCGACGGCGGCGGACAGACCGACTCGACCGAGGCCACCGATGCAACCGACGGTGACGACGGCGAGGCCACCGAGACCACCGAATCGGGCGTCCAGGACAACGAGATCACCCAGGACACCGTCGCCCCTGACGACGAAGTCGGTGACCCTGTGCCGGGCGGCACGCTCCGCTACGGCCTCGAGGCCGACGTCGACGGATTGAACCCTGCGTCGTCGGCGCTGTCGGCGCCCGGCCTCATGATGTCCCAGGCCGTGTTCGACAGCCTCGTCGCCTACGACGTCGACGGCAATGCGGTCCCCTACCTCGCCGAATCGGTCGAGCCGGTCGACGGCGACCTCGCCACCTGGCAGCTCAAGCTGCGCGAAGGCATCGAATTCCACGACGGCACACCCGTGAACGCCGAGGCCGTGCAGGTGAACTTCGAGACGCAGCGCCTCGATCCGCTCGTGGGCCTGGCCGTGCGTCCGTACTACCCGGAGACCGATGCCACGACCCTCATCGACGACCTCACCATCCAGTTCAACCTGCTCGATCCCAACGCCCAGTTCCCGAAGGCCCTCACCGGCCAGCTCGGCTACCTCGCGTCACCCACCTGGATCGCCGCAGCCGCGGACGACCCCACGCTCAACCAGCAGCCCGTCGGCACCGGCCCGTTCGTGTTCGACAGCCGCTCGGCCGACTCGGTCACCCGATTCGTCCGCAACGAGGACTGGTGGAACGGCTCCGCCTTCCTCGACGCGATCGAGTTCGTCCCGGTCACCGACCCCGACTCGCGCGCCGACCTGTTCTTCAGCGGTGAGTTGCAGGCACTGCAGACGTCCAACCCGCCCACGGTGGAGGACCTGCGTGCCGACGAATCGGTGCAGAACATCATCGACGAGACCGGTGAAGAGGGCTTCGTGATGATCAACTCGGCAGTGGCGCCGTTCGACGACATCCGCGCCCGCCAGGCGTTGACCTTCGCCACACCGCGCCAGCAGTACGTCGACCTGATCACGCTCGGGATCGCCCGTGCGGCCGACCAGATGTTCATCCCGGAGAGCAAGTACTACAACCCCGACGTGGTGCAGGAGGGCGACACGCCCGAACTGGCACTGCCGCTGGTGGAGGCGTACTGCGCCGAGCGCGGCGCCGAGGAGAACCCGGTTCTCGGCACCACCACGTGCTCCGACGGCAAGATCAACTTGGAACTGCAGTGGTCGGGACCCTCGGTGGTCCAGACCCAGATCGCCGACCTGTTCAACCAGGCGTGGGAAGCTGCGGGATTCAACGTCACCTTCAACGAACTGCCCCAGGACGACCACATCCAGGAGACGGCACTCGGCCAGTTCAACGTCAACACATGGCGTCAGTTCGGCGCCGAGGACCCGCAGAACGACCAGGTCTGGCTCACATGTCGCAACATCGGCGTGATCTCGCTGAACTGGCCCAAGTACTGCGACGAGGCGCGTGATGCGCTGATCCTGCAGTCCGCGGCGTCGACCGACGAGGCCGAGCGGATCGAGATCTGGAAGCAGGTCAGCGAGAACATCAACCAGGCCTACACCTACGTCTTCTTGAACCACACCATCTGGGACAACGCGTTCGCCGAGAACGTGCTCGGGGTGTGCGACCGGACGGCGCCGACGGGCGAACAGCTCCTGTGTGTCACCAACGGGCGCAACTGGTTCGACTCCA
>CAZJUC010000302.1:0-3131 GCA_964549065.1 uncultured Ilumatobacteraceae bacterium | reverse complement strand
GGACGCCGCTCGCGGAACTCGCCCGGCCCGGCACCTATCGGATGGAGCGTTGGGGGAGTCCGCCGATGGATCGTCCGCTGCACTTCTTCGAACTCGACGACGAGACGATCTGGGGTGCCACCGCGCACATGCTGGTGGATCTGCTCACGCGAACCACCACACCGCGCTGACCTCAGGTGCTCCAGCCGCCGCTGAAGCTGAAGAACTGACCGGTCTGGAACCGGCTGGTGCCGTCGAGCAGCACGGAGGTGAACGCGGCGAGTTCGTCCATCGTGCCGAGCTTCTTCATCGGTACCTGTGCTTCGATCGCCGCCCGGCGCTCAGGATCGGTGTCGGCACCGGATGCCTTCAGGAAGCCGGGGAAGTCCATGTAGTTCGTGCCGACGGCGTTGACCTGCACCCCGTCACGGGCGTGTTCGAGTCCGACCGCCCGCACGATGCCGTTGGCGCCGGCACGGGTTCCACCGTAGATCGAGGTGATCGGATCGGGTCGGGCACCGGTCGCCGAGGTGAACACCACCACCTGGCCCTGCTGTGCGGCCACCATCGGCGCCAGCACCGCCTGCAGGCCGTGGAACACCATGTCGAGGTTCATCCGCTTGACCCGCTCCCACTGGTCGATCGTCATGTCGAGGAACTTGCCGACCACGATCAGGCCGGTGACGAGGCAGGCCGAGTCGAGACGTCCGAAGCGATCGAGTGCCGCGGCGACGAGCGCGCGGTTGCCCTCTGCGGTCGACAGGTCGACGTCGCTGACGGTGAGCACGGTGGCGCCGAGTGCTTCGAGGTGCGGCACCTGGGACGTGAACGCCTCCTCGACGCCGACCATCGTGTGGTCACCATCGGCGCCCTGCAGTACGAGGTCGTAGCCCCGAGCGGCGAGCGACCGGGCGAGCGCCGGCCCGACGTAGCCGGTGGCCATCGTGACGAGTGCGACGGGGCGAGCGTTGGTCATCGCCCCATCGTGTCAGACTGCCCCGTTCGTCGTCGCCACGGCGCCTCCGGTCACCTGCCGCGGCATGCGGTGCACGTCGAGACTCATCCGAGCGGATCCACTGTCACGGTGGGCTCGGCGCGGTGTGAGACTTGGAGCAGGTGCCAGGCGGACTCGACGTGGTGGCGCTCGGTCGAGCGGGCGCCGATCGAGATGCGCAGCACCGAACGGCCGTCGAGCACGGTGCGGGTGAACAGCGCCTCGCCGGACGCGTTGGCCACATCGATCAGCGTGTCGGTGGCAGCGTTGGCGGCGTCGAGATCGTCGGCGCACACCGCCAGGCACACCAGGTTGAGCGGGTGCGGCGCGACGATCTCGAACCGGTCGTCGTCGGCGACCCAGCCCGCGAGTTCCTGAGTGAGCGACACGTGTTCGCGGATCATCGTCTGGAACGACTCGACGCCGTCGCAGCGGATCGCGAACCACAGCTTGAGCGCCCGGAAGCGACGGCCGAGTGGGATCTGCCAGTCACGGTAGTCGATCACCGCCCCGGCCTCGGCGGCCTCCGACCGCAGGTACTCGGGCAGGATGCTGAGCGCACCGAGCAGGGCGACACGATCGGCGGTCCAGTAGAGGTCGCAGTCGAAGTTGACACCCATCCACTTGTGCGGGTTCGTGCAGTAGGAATCGGCGAGCTCGATGCCGTCGTTCATCCACCGCAACTCGGGCGCCAGTGCGGCGATGCCCGACATGGCGGCGTCGACGTGGAGCCACATGTCGTGTCGGCGGCACACCTCGCCGATCGCCGGTGTCGGGTCGAAGGCCATCGAGGACGTCGTGCCGAGCGTCGAGCAGACGAAGAACGGGACGAGGCCTGCGGCGCGATCGGCGGCGACCATCTCGTCGAGGGCGTCGGCGCGCATCGCGAATTCTTCGTCATGGGGCACGATGCGGATCCGGTCGGTGCCGACCCCGGCGATCCGCAGCCCCTTCTCGATGCTGGAGTGCGCCTGCGAGGTCGCGTAGGCAACGAGGCGGGAGGTGTCGCCGTCGCGGTTGACCGCGCCACCGGTGGCCCTCCAACGGGCCGACAGGATCGCGACCAGGGTCGCTTCGCTGGCAGTGCCCTGGATCACGCCGCCGCCGTTCTCGCTCGTGGACCGGAACCGGTCGGGCAGGTCGAGGAGTTCGAGCATCCAGTCGAGCATCAGCGTCTCGACTTCGGTGCACGCCGGCGAGGTCACCCAGCTCATGCCCTGCACCCCGAGCCCGGCCGAGAGCAGTTCGCCGAGGATCGATGCAAACGAGTTGTTCGCCGGAAAGTAGGCGAAGAACCCCGGGTGCTGCCACTGGGTGAGGCCGGGCACGACGACGCGCTCGACGTCGGCCATCACCGTGTCGAACCCCTCGATGTCGGTCGGTGGGTGGGCGGGGAGTCGCGAGCGGACCTCGCCGGGCTCGACGGCGGCGGCGACCGGTCGGCTCTCGACGCTGCCGACGTAGTCGGCGATCCAGTCGATCAGCTCGTGGCCGTGGGTGCGGAATTCGTCGGGCGTCACGCACTCGATCGTACGTCGGGCGCGGCGTGCGGAGAACCGGTCGCCGGGCCGCGGTCAGTCGGCGGTGTCGGCGGCCATGTTCTTCTGGCTGCGGCGCACGCCCCAGGCGACGCGACCGAACACCAGCAGCAGGCCGGAGACCATCACGATCGCCACGACGTTCTGATGCCAGCCGCCGCGTGCCTCGCTGCCGCAGCCCGGTCGTTGCAACATCCCGATGCAGTCGCTGAGGTCGCGGTTCTCGGGAAGGAACGGGTTGGCCTCGTCGATCACGATCTCGTCGTCGATCGTCTCGGCGGGCACGGTCGGCGGCACGGTCGGCGGCACGCTGGCGTGGGCTCCGTGCGGGGCGAGCACGCCACCGATGAGGCTCAGCACGAACAGGATGCGGACGATCCACGGGCCTGATCTACGATTCACACCCTTGAGTCAACCGCAGCATCACGACCGCCCCACCGTTCTCGTCGTCGACTTCGGCGCCCAGTACGCCCAACTGATCGCCCGGCGGGTGCGCGAACTGAAGGTGTACTCCGAGATCGTCCCGCATCGCATCACCGCCGACGAGATCGCGCGACGCCGACCGGCGGCGATCATCCTGTCGGGCGGCCCCAAGAGCGTGCACGTCGAGGGCGCCCCCT
>CAZJUC010000301.1:0-3150 GCA_964549065.1 uncultured Ilumatobacteraceae bacterium | reverse complement strand
CAACGAGGAGGCCTCGATGGAAGATCCGATCATCTCCGGTGTCGTCACCGACATGTCCGAAGCGAAGGTCACGGTGTTCGGGGTGCCCGACCGACCCGGGATCTCCGCCGCGCTGTTCGAGCCGCTCGCTGCGGCCAACGTCAACGTCGACATGATCGTGCAGAACACCTCGACCCAGGGCACCACGGACATCAGCTTCACGATGCCGATGGCCGACATGGGCGACGCCGAGCAGATCGTGTCGCGCGTCGCCACCGAGATCGGTGCCACCGGCGTGTCACACGACAACGACATCGCCAAGGTGTCGCTGGTGGGTGCCGGCATGAAATCGGCACCCGGCATCGCCGCGAAGATGTTCCGGATCCTCGCCGACGAGGACGTCAACATCCACATGATCTCCACGTCGACCATCCGGGTGTCGATCGTGTGCGCCGCGGGCGACATGGAACGCGCAGCACGTGCACTGCACACTGCATTCGGTCTCGACTCCGGCGCCGACTACTCCGCGCCCCTCCCCGAACGCAGGTAGGGGTGCCTCCGACCGCGTGGGACGAAGCTCCCGTTGGTCGGTCGTGACGTGATGACGCCGATCTGCGACCAGCCGGTCGGAGCGGTTCCGCCCTCGGATCGCGCTTGAATGGGAGCGACATGGGTGACGTCTGGCCGCAACTGCTCCTCGTCGCGATCCTCGTGCTGGTCAACGCGGCCTTCGCCGGCACCGAGCTGGCGCTCGTGTCACTGCGCGAGAGCCAGCTGCAGCGGTTGGAGGAGAAGTCCGCGACCGGCGCCGTGCTCGCCCGGCTCGCCCGGCAGCCCAACCAGTTCCTCGCCACCATCCAGGTCGGCATCACCCTCGCCGGCTTCCTCGCGTCCGCCGCGGCTGCGGTGTCCCTGGCCGAGCCGCTCGAAGGTCCGCTGAGTTTCCTCGGTGGCGCTGCCGGGCCGGTCTCGGTCATCGTCGTCACCCTGATCCTCGCCTACTTCACGCTCGTGTTCGGCGAACTCGCCCCCAAACGCATCGCCATGCAGCGCGCCGAGAAGTGGGGCATGGTCATGGCCCGACCGCTGGATGTGCTGTCCTCGATCACCAAGCCCGTGGTGTGGTTGCTCTCGAAGTCGACCGACATCGCCGTGCGGGTCCTCGGTGGCGACCCGGACCGTCAGCGCGAAGAGGTGACCGGCGACGAACTGCGCGACATGGTCGCCATCCACGAGACGTTTCCGCCCGAGCAGCGACAGGTCATCGACGGCGCCTTCGAGATCGCCGAGCGCACCCTCGACGAGGTGATGGTGCCGCGCACCGACGTGGTCGTGATCGATGCCGACGACACGTGCGCCCAGGCGCTGGCACTCCTGATCGAGACCGGCCACTCACGCGCCCCGGTCGCAGAGAAACGCAACCTGGACAAACCGGTCGGGATGGTGCGCCTGCGCAGCCTGATCGGCCTCGGTGACGAGCCGGTCACGTCGGTGATGCGCGACATCCCGGCGTTTCCCGATGCCGCGCGCGTCCTCACCGCTCTGCGCGAGTTCCAGTCTCGACGCACCCAGATGGCCGTGGTCGTCGACGAGTACGCCCGCACGATCGGCATCGTCACAGTCGAAGACCTCGTCGAGGAACTGGTCGGCGAGATCTGGGACGAGACCGACCCCGATGCGGCTGACGTCGTCCACGAGTCCGGCGGCACGATCGTGCTGCCCGGCACGTACCCCGTCCACGATCTCGTCGACCTCGACATCGAGCTGCCGGATGGCGACTACACCACGATCGCCGGCCTCGTCCTCGATGCGATGAACCGGTTCCCGACGCCGGGAGAATCGATCGACATCGACAGCTGGCGTATCACGATCCGCGGCGCAGGACGCCACCGGATCACCCAGGTCGCCCTCCGCCCGATCGAACCGGCAGACGATCAGCGGACGGTGGCGATCAGCCAGTAGTGGTTCGGGTTGATCCCGTCGAACTCCCGATTCACCGCCCCACGCCCGGTGATCTTGCTCTTGGGGTTGCGCCAGATCTCGATGTCGGTGAGCAACGGCGAGAGCGGCCCGATCAGCTCGTCCGGGTGCAGGCGGTTGGCCTGCCAGCCGAGGCGGGCAGCGGTGCGCCGCTGCGCCAGCCACGGCCCGAACTTCGGGACGCGGAAGAGGCCACGTGTCACCGCACCGAGCGGCAGCAGCACCACGTCCTTCGGACTGCGTGCCCGGTAGTTCAGCACCACCTTGCCGCCCGGCCGGGTGACGCGCACCGCCTCGGAGGTGAGCTCCTGGGCGTCGTCGTCATCGCAGTGCTGGAGCGTGATGTAGCTGAAGGCGACATCGGCGGAGTTCGGCGGCAGGTCGAGCGTGTGGCCGTCGATGACGTGGCTGGTGCGGAGACGGTCGACCTTGCCGAACTGTCCCACGGTTTCGATGCAACGTTCGAGGAAGCCGGCGTCGAGGTCGCACGCCACGACCGAGCGGAATTCCCGGGTGAACGCGCAGGTCATCCGACCGATGCCGGCGCCGATCTCGACGAGGGTCTGGTCCTCCAGGGTGCGACCGTCGGGGCCGGGCCCGCGGAGCCCGAACACCGTGAGGTAGGCGGCCACCTCGGCATCACCGGTGGCGACGAACTGCTCGAGGGTCAGCTCGCCTCCGGTCTTGTTGTTGAACACCCAGCCAGTCGTACGAACCACGTCGTCACCACTGGCCTGTCGTTCACTCGTCCGGCCGGCGGCCTTCCAGGGCACCAGTTGAGGGCGACGACGCATGAATGGAGTGTGCCAGAGCCGACGCCGCTCCGCCCAGCGAGCGCGAAACTCCCCCGCTCGCCCCGGGCAGGGGCCGTTATCGTTCCGGTCATGTCTGGAGCACTTCGCGTCGGTGTCGTCGGCGCCACAGGTCAGGTCGGCAGCGTCATGCGTCGCCTGCTCGACGAACGCAACTTCCCGGTCAGCGAGATGCGCTACTTCGCGTCCGCTCGGTCCGCCGGCTCCACACTGGCGTGGAAGGGCACCGACATCGTCGTCGAGGACGCCGAGACCGCCGACCCGACCGGCCTCGACATCGCGCTGTTCTCGGCCGGGGCGACCAGCTCACGGTCACTGGCACCGAGGTTCGCCGCAGCCGGCGCGATCGTGATCGACAACTCGTCCGCGTTCCGGATGG
>CAZJUC010000300.1:0-3202 GCA_964549065.1 uncultured Ilumatobacteraceae bacterium | reverse complement strand
GGAGTGGTGGTCGGCGGAGTGGTGGTCGTCGAGGTCGTCGAGGTCGGCGAGGTGGTGGTCGGGCCCACCGTGGTGGTGGTCGTGGCGTCGGTGGTCGTCGACGAGGACGTCTCCTCGTCCCCGCAGGCGACGAGTGCTGCGCCCACGACCACGAGAATCGGGAGGATGCGGTGACTGCGCACGTGAACTCCTTTCTGGGTGCAACTCCAGTGTCGCGCCCACGTGGCGCATCACCAGTGCCGTTCGTCCTCTCCTCGGGCTCCCGAGGGGCAGTGTCAGTCGGGCGTCGCGAGGAGGTCGGCGAGCGCCGCGAACGCCTCGTGGACGTCGGCGTAGCTCGTCGTCAGCGGTGACATCCCGAAGCGGAGGATGTCGGGGTCGCGCCGGTCGATGATCACCTTGCGCTCGCCGAGCGCCGCATGGAGCCGGCGGGCGTCCGGGTGGCGGACGGCGACGTGGCCACCGCGCCGGGCGGGATCCCGCGGGGTCACGTTCACGAGCCCGAACTGGTCGGCGAGTTCGATTCCGAACCCGGTGAGCGCCCGACCCTTCGCGGCGATTGCATCGATCCCTGCGTCGACCGACAGTCTGATGCCCTCGCGGGCTGCGGTGAGTCCGAGCACCGGTGGCGTGCCGTTGAGCATCCGACCGACGCCGCGCCTCGGGTCGAACGGGCGCTCCATCGCAAACTGGTCGTGCTGGGCGAACCACCCCCAGATCGGCTGGGTCACCCGGTCGTGGACTCGTTCCGACACGTAGACGAACGCGGGAGCTCCCGGACCGCCGTTGAGGAACTTGTAGGTACAGCCGACCGCGAGGTCGACGCCGGCACCATGCAGGTCCAGTACGAGAACGCCGGCGGCATGTGAGAGATCCCAGACGGTCACCGCTCCCGCTTGCCGGGCCCGGTCGGTTTCGTCGGTGAGGTCCACCAGCTCCGCGGTGCGGTAGTCGACGAGCGAGCGCAGCACGACGTCGACACCGTCGAGATCGTCGATCCCGTGCCGAATCTCCACGTCACGCAGTCGGGCGATGCCCTCGACGACGTAGCGATCGGTGGGGAAGTCACCGTCGTCGACCGCGACGACCCTGGGTCGACCGCGATCGGCTGCAAGGTCGAGTGCCACGTTGACCTGCTGGAAGATCCCGACCGTCGTCGACTCGTGCACGGCGACTTCGCCCGGACCGGCCCCCAGCAGTGGCGCCAACTCGTCGCCGACGCTGAGTGCCAGGTTCAACCAGTCGTGCTCCCACCACGACGTGATCAGGTCGCCCGACCACTCGTCGAGCACCCGGTGCAGTGCCTCCACGGTGCGCTTCGGCGTACGTCCGAGCGAGTTCCCGTCGAGATACACCACGTCGGGGTCAGGGATCACGAATTCGTCGCGCCAGCTCGCCAATGGGTCGGCGGCATCGAGTTGCAGGGCGGTCGACCGGTCGATCACGGCCCCACTCTTCCAGTTCGCCGCCGTTCGAACCCGAAATGGCGCGGCATCGTTGCGCTCAGCGCAACGACAGCGGGATTTTTCGGAGGAGGGGGTTGCGCAGGGGTCAGTCGGCCAGGTGCACGAAGCTGGCGTGACGGACGAGGCCGTCGTTGGTGAACTCGGCGATCTCGACCGTTGCTCGAAGTGCCGGCTCGACCCACGTCGCGGTGCGGGCGACGGTGCGAGGTGGAGGCGGGTCGAAGGGACACTCGTCGACGGCGAGGCCGCGCAGTCGATCGGTGAGGTCGTGCAAGGTGCGCTGGTCGAAGCCGGTGCCGACGCCGCCGGCGAAACGCAGCGAGCCGTCCTCCGGGTCCGGGCGACCGACCAGGAGCGCCCCGAAGGAGTCCGCTCGGCCACCGGTGCCGGCCGTGAATCCGCCGATCGTCAGCTCCACGGTCGTCCGGTTCTTGATCTTGCGCCACTCCTTCGATCGCGTGCCGGGTCGGTACCGCGAGTCGACGCGCTTGGCGATCACGCCTTCGAGGCCCTGCTCGGCGGTGGCCGCGACCAGTGCTGCACCTTCGCCGATCGTGAACGACGGCACCGTCCAGTTGTCGGTCGGCTCGACGAGTTGATCGAGCAGTCGCCGTCGATCGATATACGCCAGGTCGACGGTGTCGGTGCCGTCGACCTGCAGGACGTCGAAGAACTGCAGCACCGCCTGGCGTCGCGCACCGACACCGCTGCGCTGCACGAGTTCGAAGCGCGGTCGACCCTCGTCGTCGAACACGACCAACTCCGCGTCGAGGATCGCCGAGGTGGCGTTGACCGATGCCGGCAGTTCTGCGAACTCCGGCCAGCGCGCCGTGACGTCGTGGCCGGCCGAACTCTGCAGCCGCAGGTCGTCATCGGCGACGTGGACGACCGTTCGATAGCCGTCCCACTTGATCTCGAAGGCCCAGCCGTCGCCGTCGGGCACCGCGCCGGTGGAGCCCATCGTCGCCTTCATCGGCAGGACGGGGAACTCCAGTGCCATGCGGATCAGTTGCCCGGCAGGCGGCTCGACAACACCTCTGCCGCTTCGAGGGCATCGAGTCGCTCGTCGTCGAAGCCGAGCAGCTCGGCGAGGACCTCGCGATTGTCCTCGCCGCGGTACTTCGGCACACCGGACACTCCGACGCCGGGCGAGGCGCCGAACCGCCACGGCACGTTCGGCACGCGCATCGTGCCGCCACCGCGGTCGTCCACGTCCACCACGGCGCCGCGCTCGCGGGCCCACTCGGTGTCGGTCAACTCACCGGGCTGGCGGACACGGCCGACGGCGAGTCGATGCTTCGAGAACTGCTCCTCGAACGTCGCTGCGTCGGGCACGGTCGCGGCGTGGTCGCGGATGATGGTCCGGAGTGCATCGAAGTGTTCGAGGCGGGTGGCGACGTCGACGAAACGGGCGTCGTCGGCCAGTTCCGGCATGCCCATCGCTGCGATGAAGAAGTCGAACGTCCCCCGTTCGGCGGGGTGCCCGCTGACCACCAGCGACTCGCCGTTGGCGACGGTGAGCACGAGGTAGTCGCCGGGACGGAAGCTGCGAATCCACTGCGGGTCGTCGTGGCCGTCCCACAGCGAGTCGTGCAGGTGTTCGTTGACGTAGAGCATCGTCTCGGCCATCGACACGTCGAGCCACTGACCCTCGCCGGTGTGCTCGCGCTGATAGAGCGCGGCGAGGATCGCCGAGGCGGTCTCGAGCGAGGTGTACACGTCGGCGTGGCTGTGCG
>CAZJUC010000299.1:0-3237 GCA_964549065.1 uncultured Ilumatobacteraceae bacterium | reverse complement strand
CGCCGCGGGCGTGGACACTGTTGATCAACGCCATCGACGACGGCATCGTCGCGGCCCCGATCATCACGGCCAGTCCACGCATGGCGATCAGGGAGAACGGATCCCACGCCAGGACCGTGAGTGCCGTGATCGACGTCGACACGCCGAACCCGGTGAGGAACACTCGCCGATGGCCGTAGAGGTCACCCAATTTGCCGAGGATCGGCAGTGCCACCGCCGAGGCGAGCAAGGGTGCCGAGATCACCCAGGCCACCAGTGTCTCGCTGGTGTCGAAGTCGTCGGCGATCGTCGACAGGCTGACGGCGAGCAGGGTGACGGGGAACGTCGTTGCGAACATTCCCGCCAGCGCGGTCAGCAGCACCCAACGCTTGTAGTTGTCGTTCGCGTCGAGTCGGTCCTGGATGGCGCCGCGTGCGACTCCCATCCTCTCTGCACCGACCATCGTGGCGATGGTATCGACGGCTTGCGGGACCTACTCGGCCGACTGCTCTTCGGGTTCGGCCGGTTCGGCCGGCTCGCGCACGCGGGCCATCAGCCAGATGCCGGCGGCGAGCAGCGCGAGCACTGCGAGGAACTCGTCGGAAATCCTCGAGCCCAGATCGGTCGCCCATTCTTCGGCTCGAGCTCCCGCCAGTGCGAGGGTGGACGACTCGATCAACGCCCCGCCGCCGATCACCATCACGACACCGACGAGCGCCATCAGCAGGCCCGAGACCAGCGAGATCGAGTGGAACGTCAACGAGCCGAGATGGATGTCGCGCCCTCGCAGCACGCGATGGGCCCGCTCGCCGACTCGTCCCCACAGCAACGCCAGCAGCACGAGCGGAACGACCATGCCCAGCGCGTAGACGGCGAGGAGCACCCCACCTCGTACGGGCTGGCCGCCGGCTGCGGCGAGCACCAGGATCGATCCGAGGATCGGACCGGTGCAGAACCCGGTCAGTCCGTACGCGAGGCCGAGTGCGTACACCGAGCCGTTCGTGGTTCCGGCCGTGGCGCCCCGCTCGCGGGTGCGCCGACCGGCCAGGAAGAATCCGCCACCGAAAGCGATCAGCAGGCCGAGCACGATGATGACCACCCCGGCCACGGTCACCACGGTCTCCTGGTTGGTGCGCACGAAGACCGTCAACGACGACGCCGAGACACCGAGCGGCACCAAGGTGGTGACGAGTCCGGCGTAGAAGACGCCGGTTCGTGCCAGCAGGGTTGCGGGGTCGTTGAACGCGTAGGCGAAGAACGACGGCAACAGCAGAGCGCCACACGGACTGAGCAGAGCGAGGATGCCGCCGACGAAGGCCGCGACGTAGCCGACGTCGCCGGTGAGCGACATCACCCGCCGGTCGGGGAGGTGGTCGAAGCGTCCAGTACGGACGTCAGGAACTCGTCGAACGACTCGAAGCTCACCCAGCCGCCGAGGGGGACACCGTTCACGACCATCGCCGGCGTGCCGGTGAACCCCACGGCGTAGCCGATGTCGGTGTCGGCCGCGACGCGCTGGCGGGCTTCGGTCGACCGGTAGTCGACCAGGAACTGCTCGTAGTCGAGGTCGACCTCCTCGGCGTATCGCTCGACCTCGGCCAAGAGCCCGGCCTCGGACTGGCGCTCGCGGTAGTTGCCGAGTTCGGCGGCGCTGAGGTCGCGATCTGTCGGTGGCTCACCATCGCCGGAGATGAACGGGTAGAGCACCTCGGCCAGCTCCCAGTAGCGGTCCTGCATGCCGGCTGCGATGCCGACGAGCGCGCCCGGCAGGGCACGTTCTTCGTAGGGCATCATGCGCGCCTCGATCCGCAACAGGCCGGTGTCGACGTACTTGTCGTAGATGCCGGGCAGTGTGAGGCGGTGGAAGTTGCCGCACCAGAGGCATCCGAACGACTCGAACGCCACCATCACCAGTGGTGCGTCGGGGTCGCCGATGGCCATCGCAGGGTCGTCGACACGGATCGGGTCCATCCACGCAGGGCTGGGGGCGTCGCCGTCGGCAGGGGTGGAGGGCTGTGTCGTCGTGCCACCGTCGAGCGCGGTGTCGAGCCCCGTGCCGGTGCCGCTGCCGGTGTCGGGCCTGGTGTCGGGCTCGGTGTCGGGCTGGGTGTCGGTACCGGTGTCGACGCCGGACGTGTCGATGATCGGCACCTCGTCGTCGTCGAGCAGGGTGAATGCCGCAACGCCAGCTGCCAGGAAGAAGACGGCGACAGGAGCCGCCAGACGTGAGGGTCGCATCGAGAATTCCTCGGGGGGACCGAGTAGCGAAATGCCGGGGCCGTGGACGCTAGCGGGGACCTAGCACAACGCACCGGAAATCGGGGGGACCGGGCCATTGGATCTGGGAAACGACGCCGCTAGCATGACACGCCGGTCTGTTCGCGGACCGCCGTGCACCGTGTCGGCGCAAGCTGCCAGGGTCGCAGGAGAAGTGCAAGTTCGTCAACCCGAACTCGGCAGCGTGCGCTGTCGTGTCCGGAATCAGCCGCCACATCACGAAAACGAGTGAGGAGAAGCCCCTGCCGAAGCCAAAGGAAGACGCGATCGTGCTCGAAGGCAAGATCCTCGAATCGCTTCCCAACGCAATGTTCAAGGTCGCGCTCGACAACGGGCACGAAGTCTTGGCCCACATCTCGGGCAAGATGCGGATGCACTACATCCGCATCCTCCCCGGCGACAAGGTGCAGGTGGAACTCACTCCGTACGACCTCACCCGAGGTCGCATCACGTACAGGTACAAGTAAGAGAGCAACCATGAAAGTCCGACCCAGCGTCAAGCCGATGTGCGACAACTGCAAGGTGATCCGTCGCCATCGTCGCATCATGGTCATCTGCACCAATCCCCGCCACAAGCAGCGTCAGGGCTGAGGGGCACAGGAGAAATCACATGGCACGTATCGCCGGCGTCGACATCCCCCGCGAAAAGCGGTTGGAGATCTCGCTCACCTACATCTTCGGGATCGGTCTGCCCACGTCGCAGAAGATCTGCGCGGACCTCGACCTCGACCCCAACACCAAGGTCAGCAACCTGACCGAGGACGAGGTCAACCGCATCCGCTCCTACATCGATCAGAACCTGAAGATCGAAGGCGACCTGCGCCGTGACGTGCAGGGCGACATCAAGCGCAAGATCGAGATCGGCTGCCTGCAGGGCGTCCGTCACCGCAAGGGCCTCCCGGTCCGCGGCCAGCGCACCCACACCAACGCTCGCACCCGCAAGGGCCCGAAGCGCACCGTGGCCAACAAGAAGAAGGCAGT
>CAZJUC010000298.1:0-3243 GCA_964549065.1 uncultured Ilumatobacteraceae bacterium | reverse complement strand
CACGGGTGCTGCTCATCGGGCTCGGCACGCTCGGCATGATCCTCGTCTTCCTGCGGATCCTCGACGACCGGTTGGCGATCGAACGTCAGCTCGCAGAACACACGCTCGCCGACGAGCGGCGCCGGCTGGCCGGCGACGTCCACGACGTGGTGGGCCACACGCTGTCCGCGTCGATGCTGCACACGGCCGCCGCCCGGCTGTCGGTGCGATCGGATCCCGACGCGGCGATCGCGTCGTTGGAGCGCGCCGAACAGCAGGGACGTCAGTCGATGGACGACATCCGCAGCGTCGTACGGCTCCTGCGCGACGACCCCGGCACCACCCCACCGACACCGTTGGCCGGTGAGCTGCCGGAGCTGGTGGAGAGCTTGCGTACCGCCGGAGCCGACATCGCCTACCGCGCAACCGGCCGCCTCGACGAGGTACCCGCCGCAGCGGCACTCACCGTCTACCGGGTGGTGCAGGAGGGCCTGACCAACGCGGTGCGCCACGGCACCGGAACGATCGACGTGGCGGTACGGATCGATGCTGCCGACGTCGACATCGAGATCGTCAACGACCGTCCCATGCGCCGCGCAACGACGACCCCCGGCAGCGGACTCGCCGGCATGCGCGAGCGGGTCGACGCCATCGGGGGAACGCTGGAGGCCGGCGGGCACAACGGCGATGGCCGGTGGGTGCTGCACGCGAGGATCCCGACATGATCCGCGTGCTGCTGGTCGACGACCAGGAGGTCGTCCGAGAAGGCCTGCGAAGTCTGATCGCCACCGACCCCGAGCTCACCGTCGTGGGCGAGTGTAGCGACGGCGACGAGGTCGTCGAGCAGGTCGAGCGGAGCACCCCCGATGTGGTCGTGATGGACGTCCGAATGAAACGCGTCGACGGTGCCACGGCAACCGCGAAGGTGCGTGCGGCCGATGGCCCGCCGGTGCTCGTGCTGACCACCTTCGACGACGACGACACACTCGCCGCAACACTCCGCGCGGGCGCGGCCGGGTTCGTGTTGAAGTCCGCTCCGGGCGAGGACATCCTGCGCGCCATCGCCACTGTCGCCGCCGGCGATGCATGGATCGACCCGCACGTGGCGCGCCGGGTGCTCGACGCCTACCGCTACCAGACCCCGCGGGCACCGGTCGATCTCTCGGAACTGACCGAGCGGGAGCTCGACGTGCTCAAGGTGATCGGGCGCGGGCTCAACAACCGCGAAGCAGCCGCCGAGTTGTTCGTGAGCGAAGCCACGCTGAAAACCCATCTCAGCCGGGTCCTCACCAAGCTCGACCTACGCGACCGCAGCGCCGCCATCGTCTTCGCCCACGACAACCACATCCCGTAGGTCTCTCGGCTCACAAGATCCGCTCACAGTTCCGTAATCACGCCACCCCGGCGTGCTCGCGACCGACCGCTATCGGCGCTTTCGATCGGTCGATGGTCGGTACACGCCCCACTCGATAGTCACCGACCGAAGCACTGCGGCCGGCGCTGCATTGCGGTCGGCCTCGCTTGCGGCGGCTTGACACACGATCAACTCATCACGGCGGCGACTCCATCAGTCGTGTTGCCGGCGGAGCCGTCCGAAGTTGGATCTCCAGCAGGTTGCCGCACATCCTGGCGTGATCGAAGCGCTGAACAGCACTCACCAATCGGGGTCGTTGCCTGATCGGGCGGAGGACCTTCCACCCGAGTTCCGAGACCGAGTGGCGCGCAGATTCTTCGAGACACGAGCAGAGGAGCAGCATCGCCGTGTGTCGTCGGCCGCCGTCTGCGAGCAACAGGGACACACGGCGATTACCACTCTGCCGTCGGGCCACAAGTGGTGTGGAGCGTGCGGGCGTCACGTGTAGTGCAGTAGCTCGCTCGACGCCGAGCCCGATCGGTATGTCACCAGGAGCACGGCTGGTCGGGCGCCGTGTGGAATTCGACCAGCGTGGACCCGGAGTAGAGGTAGGCGCGAACGACGCCGCACTCAGGGTGCCAGCAGGTGTAGTTCACCTTCGGGCTCTTGTCGCCACCACCGCCGAACACCATTCGCCGTCAACTTGGTACCCGGTGAGAGAGCTGAACATCCGAGCGCAGACGGTGAGCCCTGAACATCCCCAGCCGACTGAATGCGCGCGGCCCTCCACGTTGCCCATCACCGGGTTCCAGGCTTGCGCGTATGCGAAGCATCCGGACGTGTGCCGGTTCATGAACTCAATCTGTTCCTTCGTGAGCGGCTTGTTGACCTCCGTCTTGATGTTGCCGTCCTCGATCGTCACCCCTTCGGGGAGAACGAGTTCATCATCGGCCACGACCAGGTCGTCGGACTTGGCGTTGGCGGGCTGGCCGGCGACCGTGACCGTCATCAGGGCGACGGTTGCGGCGATCGCCATCTTCCTTGGCAGTTTCACGGGTTGCTCTTTTGCGGTTGTGCCCGCTCAGTCGCCCGCTGCATCAAGGTTCGCGCGACCCAAAGTGGTCTGCAACCGAATGGGGATCGGGCAACAGGGCAGCCATTGACCATCAGCGGTGCGGCGCACACCGGCACGACGAGTCCGCGTCGATGCGACATGAACCATGATGCCACGGCGACGGTCATCGACGCCCGCTCGCTATTCGCGCGGCCTCCGGCCCAGAAACCCGAGCAGTACGGCACGACTGTGCTCGCCCACCCGCGCAAGAACGTTCTGCGGACAAAGCGGCCGCACTCGGGCCGTGCTGACGAGCCTCGCCTCTACTCCTCGTCGAGCGGGTAGGAGCGTGACGGGTCTTGTGGACTCTTCAAGCCGATTCGGTGTCCGTCGGCGTCGCAGATGATGGCGTAGCGCGCACCGAAGAACATGTCCCACGGCTCGACGCTGCTGCTGAACCCCGCAGCGACGACTCGATCGTGGAGATCATCGACTTCCGCTCGGCTCGACACGTTGATATCGACGACGGTCGAGCCGGCCGCAGGACCGGCATACGCCGGGTCCCAGAGTCGAGCGAAGGCGGGTTCGTGCACAACGAGTTTCATCCCGTTCGCAAACTCGATCACTGCCGCCTTGGGATGCCCCCTCGGAGTCCACCCAAAGCCGAGGACATCCCAGAACTCCTTCGCTCGCTCAAGGTCGGTGACGATTAGATTCACTTGCGCCAATCCCTGCATCAACCGATCCTCGCGCAATCAACGATGACGAGGCATCGGACTCGGTGCACCCGACGTAGACGCGAGACAATCTCGGCCCTCAGAACAACACCGATCATGCCAGCGCCTCGCCGCTCGTG
>CAZJUC010000297.1:0-3244 GCA_964549065.1 uncultured Ilumatobacteraceae bacterium | reverse complement strand
CACCCACCCGCAAATCGCGAGCCTTTCACCCAGGATTGTTCAGCAGTCTCCTAGGGCGCGACCAGGTCAGAGCGGCAGCCAGGCGTCGATACCGGCAACGGAGAAGCACGCCTCGGCGAGGGGTCGGGATGCCGTCGCGTGATCGCGTCGAGAGCCCTCGAACAGCTCGGTGGCGTCGTCGTGACCGAGTCGGTGGGCAGTGGCAGCGAACCGGCGGTGCCGCCACGTGACGGTCACCTCCGGCTGGGCGGTCACGAACCAGTCCGACCGCGACCCGAACCCCGACGCGACCGGGTTCACGTCGATCACCTCGAGCGCCACCGTGCGTCACACCGCTGCGGTGCGGGTTCAGTGCCGGGTGCGCAGGACGACGAGGAACTGGCCACCGCCCGGCTCGACGTCCGCAGCGACGGCGAGGTCGGGTTCGAGCCGTGAGATCCTGTCGACGATCCAGTCGGCGGCGGCGACGGCGTCGGCCTGTTCGAGGCAGCGGCCGACGATCTCCCGGCCGCCTCTTCGCTGCAGTCGATCGACGGTGGTGAGGATGACGGCCTGGTCGACGACGAACAGTCGCTCGGGCCACGCGATGACGGGCGAGGTGCTGCCCTTGCCGGTGTTGCACGAACGGTGAGCGAGTCGTTCCTGCCCGGTGCCACGTTCCGAACCGGGGCCCTTCTTCTTGGCCTTTCCCTTCGCCCTGGCCTTGCGCTCGGTGGTGCGGGCGTCGATGCTCGGTCCCCGTGGGTCGTTCACGGACATGTCCGGATCGACTGCGTCGTCGCACAACCAGCAGCGCCAACCGTCGCGTGCACCCACCTCGTCCAGACGCATCAGGACGAACCCGCCCGTGCATCGGTCGGCGCTGCCTCGACGGGGTCGACCGACGGGGGCCAACCGTCGAGCACGAAGAGCACCGCCACATCACGCAGCGTACGCCGCGCACCATCGACCCGAATGTGCGGGGACCAGGATCGTTCGAAAGGTGGGTGGCGGTCGGTGGCCGCCACGCGTCCGGCCCGGTGTCACCGCGGGCCCGGCGCCGTCTGACCGCGTGACCGCCGGGGAATCGATGGTCGCCGGCTCCGGGCTCGCGGGGTAGCCTCGGCGACCGTGCAGCAGTCGCAGCGATTTTCGTGCCCCGGGTGAGCCGGGGGATGACGTTTCACGAGTTCGCGATCACTTGCTCCTGTGCCGTCTCCTGAGTTCGTCCGGGGTCGATCCGTCCGAACGTTGCTCTCCGAAAGGTCCCTGTGCTCACTGAAATCACCGCCGCCCGCGATGCGGCGCTCGCCGAGATCGCCGCCGCGGTCACGCTCGACGACGTGACAACGCTCACGACGCGACTCACCGGCAAGAAGGGTGCACTCGCACACCTGAAGACGCGTCTCGGCTCGCTCGAATCGATCGACGACAAGAAGTCCGCCGGCCAGGCCATCAACGAGGCGCTGTCGTCGGTCGGAAACGCCCTCGAGGCTCGCCGGGCAACACTCGGCGAGGAGGCGCTCGCCCGGCAGGTCGAAGCGGAACGCCTCGACCTCACCGAGTTCGTCGGCAAGCCGACCCGTGGCCATGCCCATCTCGTCACCCAGGCGTGGGAGCGGCTCGAGGACGTGTTCATCGGGCTCGGGTTCCAGGTCGCCGAGGGTCCCGAGGTCGAAACCGACTGGCACAACTTCGAAGCCCTCAACATGCCGATCGGGCACCCCGCCCGCGGTGAGTGGGACACGTTGTTCGTCGACCACGTTCCACCCGGTGGCGAGCCCGGTACCACGGTGCTGCGCACGCACACCTCGCCGGTGCAGATCCGCACGATGCTCGAGTCGGAGCCGCCGATCTACATCGTCGCGCCCGGTCGTGTGTTCCGGCGCGACACCCCGGACTCCACGCACATGCCGGTGTTCCACCAGATCGAGGGTCTGGTGATCGACCGCGACATCACGATGGCCGACCTCGCCGGCACGATCGAGGCGTTCACCAAGGCGTTCTTCGGGCCGGGCTGGACCTCACGTCTGCGGCCGAGCTACTTCCCGTTCACCGAACCGTCGGCCGAGTTCGACATCCAACGCCCCGACGGCAGCTGGATCGAACTGGGCGGCTGCGGGATGGTGCACCCGAACGTGCTGGGCGCCGGCGGTCTCGACCCCGAGGAATGGAGCGGGTTCGCGTTCGGCTTCGGCATCGACCGCATGGCGATCATGCGTCACGGTGTGGCCGACATCCGAGAGATGTTCTCCGACGACATCCGATTCGTGGAGCAGTTCTGATGAAGATCCTTCTCTCCTGGCTCAACGAATACGGCGACTTCGGCGACCCGACGAACCCGGACGACGTCCAGCGCGTCGCCGATGCGCTCACCTCACTCGGCCTCGAGGTCGACTCGATCGACACGGTCGGTGAGACGGTGCCGGGGGTGGTCACTGCACGAGTGCTCCGCCTCGAGCAGCACCCCGACGCGGCCAAGGTGCAGCGTGTCTACGTCGACGCCGGCGACGGCCGGGAACACCACGTGTGGTGTGGTGCGTTCAACATGGCCGAAGGCGACATCGTGCCGCTCGCCACGCTCGGCACGACGATGCCGAACGGTATGACGATCGAACGGCGCGGCATCCTCGGGATCGACTCCGAGGGCATGCTCTGCTCGGCGAGCGAGCTCGGCCTCGGCGACGACCACTCCGGCATCCGCGTGCTGCCGTCCGACGTGCCCCTCGGGCGTCCGTACGGCGAGGCACTCGGGCTCGCACTCGACGTGCTGATCGACGCTGACGTCACCCGTAACCGTCCCGACTGTTGGGGCTACGTGGGTATCGCCCGCGACCTCGCAGCGAAGCTCGGTGTCGAGTTCCGTCCCCCGACAGCAACACTGGATGTCGCCGGCGACGAGCGGACGGCCAGCGTCGAGATCGTCGACGGCGACCGCTGCGCCCGGTTCACCTCCACGGTGATCTCCGGGATCGAGGTGGGACCCTCGGCCGACTGGATGGCCCAGCGCCTCACCGCGGCCGGCATGCGTCCGATCAGCAACGTCGTCGACGTCAGCAATTACGTGATGTTGGAACTCAACCAGCCCAACCATGCCTACGACCTCGACACACTCGGCGGCGGCGGGTTCCGCATTCGCCGTGCGAACGACGGCGAACACCTCACGACGCTCGATGGGGAGGATCGGACGTTCACGTCGGAGGATCTGTTCATCTGTGACGCGAACGACGTCCCGATCGGCCTCGGCGGCGTGATGGGTGGTCTC
>CAZJUC010000296.1:0-3264 GCA_964549065.1 uncultured Ilumatobacteraceae bacterium | reverse complement strand
GTGTCCAGCCCCGGACAATCCGTCGGCACCGCTCAGATGACGCTCGACGCCGAGGAGTACGACGTCACGTTCCCCGAGATCGCTGACGCTGAGTTCACGGTTCGGGGTTGCCCGAGCTGACGGGCTGACCGCGGCGCTCAGACACCGACGGCTCGTTCGAGCACTGGTGCCAGGTCGCCTCGACGCTTCACTTCGATGCCCGCATCGAGGCCGAGCCATCCGGCCAGCGACTCGAGCTCCTGGCTCAACTGGGCGGCCACGTACTCCTGGTCGACCCCCGGTTCACCGAACGCGCTCTGGACGAGCAACCGACGATCGGCGCGATCGGCCTTCAGGTCGACGCGGGCCACGAGTTCGTCGCCGAGCAGGAACGGCAGCACGTAGTAGCCGTACCGGCGCTTCGCCGCTGGTACGTAGATTTCGATGCGGTAGCGGAATCCGAACAACCGCTCGATGCGGTCTCGGTTCCACACCACCGGGTCGAACGGACTCAGCAGGGCCCGGGCGGACACCCGTCGCGGCAGAACGGCGTCCGGGTGCAGGAACGCGGGCTTCGACCACCCCTCCACCGCAACGGGGAGCAGACGTCCTTCCTCGACGAGTTCGGCGAGGAGCGTTCGGGTGTGCGAGAGCCGGTGATAGTCGGTGAGATCCGATGCGGTGCCCACGCCGTGGTGTCGCGCTGCCCTCACCAGCAGTTCTTTCTTCGCATCGTGCTCGGGTGGTCCGGGCTGGGCGAGCACGTCGGCGGGGATCACCCGCTCGGCGAGGTCGTAGAGCCGGGCGAAGTCGTTGGGTCGACGCCGTGCCGCGACCTCACCGGTGCGGAAGAGGTGCTCGAGCGCGAGCTTGCCGTCGTCCCAGTCCCACCAAGCGCCCTTCGGACGGTCACGCATCTCGAGGTCGCTGGCGACGATCGGTCCGTCGGAGCGGACCCGGTCGAGCACGTTCGCAACGAGTCGATCGTTGGCTGACGCCCAACTGCGCAGCGATTTCCAGCGGACATGGCCCTGCATCGCCCACCGCTGGAGGGGATGGAGCTCGATGGGGACGTGGCAGGCCTCGTGGACCCAGAACTCGAAAAGGTCGCCGTGTCGGGTGGCGTCGTCGATCAGGGTGCGCGGGTGGGGACCGAGCCGCGCGAAGAGCGGGAGTTCCTGGCTTCGCACCAGCACGTTGACCGAGTCGATCTGGATGAGTCCCATCCGGTCGACGACGCGACGCAGGTGTCGACGATCGACGCGCCCGGTGGGGCGTGGGTCGTTGAACCCCTGCGCGCCCAGCGCCAGGCGCCGCGCCTGAGCGTTCGAGAGTTCGGCCGTCACCGCCGGGACTGTAACGATTGGTGTCAGACACCAATCGTTACATCCCCAGGTCAGTCGTCGGCGACGGTGATCTCGACGGAGTTGATCACCACGTCGGTCTTCGGCTTGTCGCCTCCGCCCGTCGGGACGTTCTGCATCTGGTCGACGACGTCGAGGCCCTTCACGACCTGACCGAACAGGCTGTACGCCGGAGGCAGACCGACTCCGGACGGGCCGGACACGATGAAGAACTGGCTGCCGTTGGTGTTCGGGCCGGCGTTGGCCATGGCGACAGACCCGACCTGGTACTCGCGTGGCTTGGGAAGTTCGTCGTCGAAACGATAGCCGGGGCCGCCGCGACCGGTACCGGTCGGATCGCCACCCTGGCACATGAAGCCGTTGATGATCCGGTGGAAGATCACACCGTCGTAGTAGTGGTTGAGCGCGAGGAACACGAAGTTGTTGACCGTGTTGGGCGCCTTGACCGCGTCGAGCGCGATGACGATTTCGCCGAGGGTGGTGTCGAGTTTCGCGGTGTAGCGCTTCGACGGGTCGATGCCCATCTCTGGAGCTTCCTTGAAGTCCTGTGTCTTGGTCGCGGAGCCGTCGAACGGGGGGAATGCGGTTGCCATGGGCCCGACCCTACCGGCCGAGCCGGTCGGCTCGGACGAGGCCACAGCCGCGGCGATCTCCGTCGTGCCGATGCCCGGCGGGCCCGAACTCGTCGTCGTTCCGGCGCACGCGGACGCCGCCGTGATCGTGACGTGAACGATCGGTGTCCGACGCCGATCGTCACATCAGTTGCGTTGGTTGTAGCTGGCGATCAGCGCGTTGGCCTGGGCAGCGGCGTCGGCGAGCGCCGTCGCCACGTCGGCGCCGTTGAAGATCGCCGCCGTCGCGTTCGCCGTGGCCACGCGCACCTCGCGTTGGGGACCGAGCACCGGGGCGAGGGACACCTCGCTGCCGACCTCGCCGACCATCTGGTCATAGGCGACGCGGAAGCGCGGGTCGTCCGCGTACGTGCTCACCAATGGCTCGAGATCGAGCGCGTCGCTGCGCACCGGCACGTACCCGGTCTGCGAGGCCCACTGCGACTGCGCCTCGGCGGTGATCAGATAGGTGATGTAGTCCCAGGCCGCTGCCGCGTTCTCGTCGCCCTTGCCGTCGACGATCCAGAGCGACGCGCCGCCGAGGTTCACACCCGGGACCGGGCTCGGGCCGGGCATCGGCCCGATGCCGACATCGGCAGCCGTCAGTCCCTGCGCCAGACCGCTGTCGATCGCAGCGAGCACACCACCGAGCGCAGCGCTCGAACCGATCGTCATCGCTCCGTCGGCGGCCGGGTCGATCAGCTTGAGGTAGGTGTCCTGACCGCTTGCGTTGTCGCCGACCGACACCGCGAGCCCGTCTTCGATCAGGTTCTGCAGGAACGTCATCAGCTCCACGCCGGCAGCGCTGTCGAACAGGACCTCGGTGGCCGGCGCGGTGCGGCCGTTGTCGTTGTCGGCGTACGGCTCACCGGCACGGGCGAACCACTGCTCGAGGAACCAGCCCCCACCGGAGTTGGTGCCCGAATCGAGCACGAGCCCGTACGTGGCGGCGCCGGAGTCGACGATCTGCTGTGAGGTCTCGCGCACGTCCTCGAGGGTGATCGGCGACACATCGGGGTCGAGGCCCGCCGCGTCGAACTTCGGGCGCAGGTAGTAGAGGACCGGGTTGCTCACGTTGAACGGCATGGCCCACTGCACCCCCTGGAACGTGTAGGCCTCGATCGCCCGATCGAGGAACGCCGACGTGTCGAAGCCGCTCGATTCGATGCAGGCACCAACGGGGATCAGCGTGTCGGACTGCGCGAACGTCTGCAACGAGTACTCGGGGAACTGGATCATGTCGGGCCGGCTGTCCGGGCTCGACTGGATGTACTTGTCGATCGCCGCGTCGTAGCCGGTCTGGTTCTGGA
>CAZJUC010000295.1:0-3285 GCA_964549065.1 uncultured Ilumatobacteraceae bacterium | reverse complement strand
CATCGACGCCACCATCGTGCGCCCCGGCGCACTGAGCGACGACCCCGCTGCCGGCGCGGTCCGCATCGCCGACTCGACCGGTCGTGGAGAGATTCCGCGTTCCGATGTCGCAGCGGTGCTCGCCGAGATGATCACGAGCGGTCACGGCAGGGGCAGCACGTTCGAACTGATCGCCGGTGACACGCCGATCGCCGACGCCGTGGCAGCCCTCGACTGATGGCCGGCTCACATCGCAACGGGGGTCATGCCCCCGATGCGATGCATCGCTGCGCCGACCGAACGCTCAGACAGGGAGACGCGAGGCAGCGGTGGCGGCGATCTCGTCGATGGTCTCGATGGGGGTGGGCTCGCCGCGTGCCTCGAAGGTGAGTGCTGCGATCGACCGTCCGGTACGAGCGACGACGTGGTCGACGGTCACCAGCTCGGTGACGCCGTCGACGGAGGCCGGCACGACGACCCGGATGGCCTGCGTCGCGTCGCCGGCGGCGCCCACCGGGAGGCGGCTGGCGACGACCGCTCCGATCTCGGCGCCGTCGGCAACCGCCCCTGCGCTCAGTGCGCCGGCGCCCAGTTCGAGGTAGGCGCCGGCCAGACAGTCGAGCACATCCGGGCTCGTGAGACCGGCGACGACCATGCGGGCATCACGTTCGGTCGCCTGGACGCCGACGGACTCGCTGAGGACGATGCTGCCATCGGGGTTCGAGAAGTTGCCCGTGGCGGCGCTCGCATCGGGCGAGGTGATGCTGTCGACGCCGACGCACTCGGCGAGGCGCGCGGCGACGTCGCCGGCCGCGTCGCCGGCGGCGGGCCCGTCCGTCCAACCGTCCGGGAGCTCGGCGAGGGTGATCAGGGCCGCCTCGGCGGCGGCGCTGTCGGCCTCGACATCCTGGCTGGGCGCTGCGGTCGTGTCCGGCGTGGTGTCCGCCGTGGTCGTGTCCGGTGTGGTCTCGGCGACCGTGGTGTCCGGGCTGGTCGACGCAACGGTGGTCTCGGGCGCTGAGGTCGTTCCAGCGGTCGTGTCGGCGCTGGTGTCGTCGTCGGAGCCGCAGGCGGCGATCAACACGGTGGCTGCGAGCGCGACGGTGAGGGCGCGTGTCGGGGAGAACATGGGGAATCCTTTGGTCGGGGGGTGGATCGGGGAGTGTGGTGCTCCCGTACGACGATGGTGCCAGATGTCGGGCGCGGTTGAAAATCGACCCGTGAGACGATGGCGGTGGTCGCAACCCCCGCCACGCCCCGCTACGATTCCCGACTAATCCGATCGGAATTATCAGACAAGCGGTACGGGGGAGTGGACGTGGAGTGGAACGGGTGGTCGAGATGACAGTGGTGGACGCCGGCACCGACATCGTCGGCACTGCGCCGGGCGACCCGCTCGAGGGGATCATCGAGCCGGCCTGGTGGACCGGTGCACCGTGGCTGCGCAGGAGCAGGTACGTGATCGATGCCCGTGAATTCGATCTACCGGCGGACCTGGAACCGGGGAGCCCCCTCGCCGACCGCATGCGTGCCACCTACGACCGCGCCGGCATCGTGCTCGTGACGCACACCGGGCTGACCGACCTGGCGTCGATGCGGGCACTCGCCGAGGTCGTGCTCCCCGACGGGATGGACTACGCCGGCGGGGCGAATGCGCGTCGGCGCATCGAGCCCAACGTGTACGAGGTCGGTGCGCCGTTGGCGGCCTGGCTGCACTACCACCACGAGATGGCATACGTCGGCCGCAGCACGAGCGCCATCGGGTTCCTGTGCAACGCGGCCCTTCCGGCCGGGCGCGGTCGTACGTTCGTGTCCGACAGCGTGGCGGCCACCGACGCGTTGCTCGCCACCGACTTCGGACAGCGCCTCGTCGAGCGGGGCCTCTGCTACCACCGCAACCTGACCGACCGGGACGCCTTCGTCGGCCGGGTCGAGGACGGCGTCTACAACCACTGGCAACAGTCGTTCGGCACGGACGACCCGGATGAGGCGATCGCCCGGGCGGAGGCGCTCGGCCTCGAGGCCGAATGGGGTCCCGACCGCATGCTGCGCACCCGCTACCACGCGCCGGCGTTCGAGTACTTCGCGACGCTGGACCGCAATGTGCTGTTCAGCAGCGTCGCCGACCACGGGATGTGGTTCGACACGTGGCCGCTCGTGCAGCACCTGCCGTACGCCGAACGGCCGCTCGACCTCACCTACGGCGATGGCGTGCCGTTCACCCGCGACGAGCTGTTGCAGTACATCGTGGCGTACGACCGGTTCGGCACGCCGATCGACTGGAACGTCGGTGACGTCGCCGTCTTGTGCAACTACCGCTTCGCCCACGGTCGCCCCGGCATCGAACTCCGTCCGGGGGAACGACGAGAACTCGGTGTGGTGCTCGGTGCCGAGGTCGACCGTGTCGGGGTCCGCCACGACAGGTGGTGAACGCTGCCACCGTCGACCGACCGGTTCGGACGACGGGCGGTGCAGCTGGGACGTCGGGCCCTGGACGACGTCGGCCGAGCGGGGCATCATGGGCGATGTCCACTCCGTTCGATTGCGCGAGGACGTGTCGGCGATGTCGATCAACAGTTCTTCACCCAGCCAGGAGGCCCCCGGGGTCGATCTGTCGTGGATCCCGCTCGGCGCGGGATCACCGGTCGTCGAAACGAGCGGACGCATCTTCGAAGGGATGTCTGCTCGCCTGCAACGGCGGCCCCGCTGCGACCTCTACCACGCGGTGCTGGAGGTGTACCTGCCGTCGGGGCGCGTCGCGATCGAGCAAGCTCCGGTGCCCGACGACGAGGGCGAAGCACGCGGTGTGGTCGCCGTGGGGCCGGTCGGGATGCGTGCCCTCGGTCGATGGCGGCTGTTCCGCTACGAGGTGCGCTGTTGGCCCGATGGCGTGATCCCCGATCTGGGCGCAGCCGTCGCCAGCCCGGTGCGTGTCAGCAGCGATGCCGAGGTCGGATCGGAGATCCTGGCCGTGTTGCCGACGATCCCGACGCCCGTCTGGGGTCGGGACGAAGCCGAACTCGGCGAGATGTGGAACTCGAACTCGGTCATTGCCTGGACCCTGATGCGGGTTGGTCTCGATGCCCGCTCGCTGCGACCGCCGACCGGCGGACGTGCCCCGGGTTGGCAGGCGGGTTGCGCCGTCGCAGGGGGCGGGGCCGGCACTGCGCTCCCGGCGAATTCCGGCCACGAATCGATGGACGCTCGATGAACCTCACCGATGCCACCTGGGCGGCGCTCGAGCGGCCCGGCGCCGACCCGGTCGAGACCTTCGACGCGTCGAGCCTGGCCGGCCTTCCCGAGCCG
>CAZJUC010000294.1:0-3288 GCA_964549065.1 uncultured Ilumatobacteraceae bacterium | reverse complement strand
CCGGCACGCTCGACGTCGAGGCCGTCGCCGGTGTGCTCGTGCACTACCTCGGCCCCGACGATCCCCGCATCGTCCGCCTGCTCACGCTCGCGTGAGCCGACGCGAGCGCCGGTGAGCTCGTGTCTCCGGTGGGTGCGTCACTGCGGCTGGTTGAACACCGGCCGCCGCTTCTCGAGGAAGGCGAGCATGCCTTCGCGGGCGTCGGGGGTGCCGCGGGTGGCGTGGACGCCGGCGCGTTCGGCGGCGAGCAGCTCGTCGAGGGTCTTGTCCTCGCTGTCGTGGAGTGCGTCGAGCACCGCCTTGACGGCGAGGCGGGGTTGCGCGGCGAGTTCGGCGGCGACGGCGATCGCCCGGTCCTTGAGTTCGGCGAGCGGCCACACCTCGGTGACGAGGCCGATCTCGAGCGCCTCGGGGCCGGTGATCTTCTTGGCGCGCAGGATCATGTCGAGGGCGTGGTCGCGGCCGACGCACTTCGCCAAGCGGGCCGATCCACCCCATGCTGGTGTGGTGCCGAGGTCCATCTCCGGCAGTCCGATCGCGGCGCCCTCGCTGGCGGCGAGCCGGAAGGTGCAGCCCAGCGGCAGCTCGAGCCCGCCGCCGAGGCAGTACCCGAACAGCGTCGCGACCGACGGCTTGCCCATCGTCTCGATGCGGGAGATGACGTCGAGTCGTTGGTCGAAGAAGGCGTCGGGCCCGCGCTCGTTCATCGTGGCGCCGAGTTCCTTCAGGTTCATCCCGACCGAGAAGTTGGTGGAGCCTTCGGCGGTGAGCACGAACGCCCGAACGGAGTCGTCGGCGGCGATGTCGTCGATCACCTGGTCCAGCAGATCGATGTAGGCGACCGACATGCGGTTCAGTGGGTCGTCGTTCGTGGAGACGATCGCGACGCCGTCGTCACGTTTGGTGACGATCAGTGGTTCGGTGGCCATGGCGCTCCTCGCTGTCGGCACCGGGCAGGGGTGCTGTCAGGAACGTAGTGGTGCACGCCGCCGGCGGACTGATCGGCCGCGGGCGGTGCCTCGGGCGCGGACCTCGCGACTGGCAGCCGCGTCAGGACCGGCGGTAGCGGGCGGCGGGCGTGCCGGGCGGGTTGATCCGGCCGGGTACGGCGTCGCGATTGCCGACGCACACCTCGAGCTCGAGGCCCTCGGGGTCGCGGAAGAACACGCTCAGACCTGGCCGAAGTCGGTGACGAAGCCGTCGGTGCAGCCGCGCCGGATCAGCTCGTCGCGAATGCGGGACGTATCTCGCTCCGAAACGGCATGGGCCCGGCTCAGGTGGTCGAGCGGGCGATGCCGATGTCGTCGCGCAGGTCCTTGGCGTTGACGATCTCCTTGCCGAACGGGAACAGCGCCAGCGGCACGAACTTGAACGACTGGATCCCGAACGGGATGCCGATGATCGTGAGGCACAGCAGCACCCCGGAGACGGCATAGCTGAGCGCCAGGAACAGCCCGGGGATGAACCACAAGATGTTGCCGATCGTGCTCCCGGTGACGGCGGTGGGCGACGGCACCGCCGTCCGGCCGAACGGCCACAGCGCGAAGTTGGCGAGCTTGAAGCACTGACGTCCGAACGGCAGCAGGATGATCGTGATCGACAGCAAGACGCCGATGAACGCCCACGCGATCGCCATCCAGAACCCGTTGAGGATCAGCCAGAGGATGTTGCCGATCGTTCTCATGGTGTGCGTCTCCGTCGTGAAGGGGTCGGACTGCCGACGGACACTACGGCTCCATCACGACCCAGCCACGGCGTTGGAGTTCGGCGGCGAGTTGCTCGTCGGAGAACCTCTCGAGTTGCGGCGTGCCCTGCTTGGGCGCGATCGGCTTCGGCTTCACCGTCGCGGCTGCTGCGGGTTCGGGCGCTTCGTGCTCCGCCTCCTGGAGCGCGGCGATGAACTCGTCGGCCTCGTCGCGGGTGAACTTGCCGTTGGGCTGACGCTGCGTGAATCCCATCGGCCCGCGGGCGTCGCGGAAGTCGGAGTGCCCGGCGGCCTGCAGCAGCTCGGTCAGCTCACGCATCTGGCTCTGTGACGCGGGCGGACCCGACGATTGTCCGAAGGCCATGCGGTCAGTCTCGCGCTGGACACCGGGCGGTGTGCATCTCGTCCGGCGGTGTCGCAGGCTCGACCGATGCTGGGCCGTTCCGCCGGCGATCAGCAGCCGAGGGCGTAGTTGACGGCGCGGCACACGCCTTGGAGCGTGAGGTCGTCGACGGCGCCCACGCGTGCGGTGAGCGTCGACTGGGCGACGGTGTGCAGGCCATCGGTGTTGACCACCCATTCCCGATCGAGCCCGGCGGCGACGTGGTCGATCGGGACCTCGGCGGCGAGCCCGCGCGCCGAGGTGGAGATCTCGGCGACGGTGACCAACGAACGCACGTCGAGCACTTCGGTGCGTGTGAGGACCAGCACCGGACGGCGCTTGCGTCCCACCTGAGCGAGCCAGACTTCGCCGCGGTTCACTCGGTGCTCCAGGTCTCGGCGCCCCAGAACTCGTCGACCCGTTCGGGCTTCGCTGGGAAGAGGTGGCCACCGACTGTGTGGTGAGCGCCAAACAACATGCTGTGGCGCCAAAATGGCGCTAGCGTCGTCGTCGTGCCGAGCATCCAGGTGAAGGACGTCCCCGACGAGGTTCATGCGACGCTGCGGCGTCGGGCGGCGGCCGCGGGCATGTCGCTGCAGGAGTACCTGCTCGCCTGGCTCGAGCAGGACGCCAACACGCCGACGCTGGCGGAGGTGCTCGATCGCGCCGGTGGACGCGCCGGCGGGCGGGTGTCGTTCGAGGCGGCGGTCGAGGCGGTGCGGGCGGATCGCGACTCGCGGTGATCGTTGTCGATGCGAGCGTGGTCGTCACCGGGCTGGGCGACGACGGCGACGACGGCGATCGTGCCCGGGCACGACTCCGGGGCGAGCGACTGGTGGCGCCACAGGTGATCGATCTCGAGGTGGTCTCGGCGTGGCGGCGACTCGTGGCGGCTGGACATCTCGACGAGCGGCGGGCGGCCCTGGCGCTCGCCGATCTGGGTGCGCTGCGGCTCGAGCGTGTGCCGCACGGACCGCTCCTGGAGCGGTGCTGGGAACTGCGCGACAACCTGACGGTCTACGATGCCGCGTACGTCGCCCTCGCCGAACTCATGGGGGTCGACCTGCTCACCGCCGACGCCCGCCTGGCCGCCGCACCGGGGATCCGCTGCCGCGTCGAGGTGCTCTGAACCAGCGAATGAGTCGCCGGCCTCGTCGCGGGTGAACCTGCCGTTCGCCTGACGTTGCGTGAACCCCATCGG
>CAZJUC010000293.1:0-3306 GCA_964549065.1 uncultured Ilumatobacteraceae bacterium | reverse complement strand
CGGAGCTCTTGTTCTCGAGGAACGAGCGCACGGTCTTGCGGAGTTCTTCTTGTTCATCGGTGAAGGCAAAGTTCATGGACGAGATCATGACGGGCTTGCATCGGACTGTGCAAGTCTGGTTGTGTACACGTGTGGACACGTATTCGAACCGTTCGCTCGGCGTCCGGGAACTGCGAGCCGGCCTCGCCGAGGCGGTGCGTGTCGCCGAGGCAGGAGAACGCACGGTGATCACCGTCGGCGGACGTCCGGTGGCGCAGCTCGGCCCCCTCGACGCCGACGCGCCCGACCTCGAGCGTCTCGTGAGTGCCGGCGCTGTGATCCCGCCGCGCCGCACGAGCGAGTGGCGTGCGCCCGAACCGGTTGCGGTCTGGGCGGGCGTCCGCCTCGACCAGGTCCTGCGGGAACTCCGCGGCTGATGCGCTCGTCGATCCCAGATCCCGTTTCCGTGACACCTCTGGTGGGGTGGGCCACCCGAACTGCAACGCAAACGTGGATGGTGCGGCCTCTCCCCGTTTGCGTGAGGTTCCCGGTGGAGCGGGCCACCCGAACTGCAACGCAAACGGGATGGGAGTTGGCGTCGGCGGGGGGCGTGAGATGACGGTGGCGCTCGACACCAGTGCGCTGTTGGCGTTGGCGGTCGACGGGCCGCTGCGGTCGATCGTGCTCGACGCGCTCGCCGACGACGCCGTCTGGGCGGCCTCGGCACTGGCGCTCACCGAAGCGCTGCCGGCAATCGATCGTCTGAGTGACCAACCGATCCTGCGACTCGACCTCGAAGACGCGGTACGGCTGGTGTGGGACCAGCTCCACGTGGTCCCCGTCGATCAACGCTGCCTCGACCGCGCCGCTGCGCTGTCACGCACGCAACCGGTCCGTCTCAGCGACGCGATCCACTTCGCCGCCGCCGAGCGCATGCCCGCACCCATCCGGTTCATCACCTTCGATGCCGCGCACATCGGCGTGGCGCTGGGCCTCGGCTTCGACGTCGTCAGCTCCTGAGCACCGAGATCGGCGCGGCCCGTGAGCTCCTCGCGCAGGGGACGACCCTCGACCCGCCGCTCCGGGACTCGCCGACGACCTGGGGCGAGCCGGCACCCCGCGTCGCTGGGCGGCGACCGCCGTCGAACGGGCGCGGCGTCGAACGGGAGCGGCGTCGCGATGAACGAATCCCGTAGGCTCGCAGCGTGCCAGGATCTGCAACGACGCTCGTCACCGGCGGGGCCGGCTACATCGGTTCGCACACCGTGCGGGCACTCACCTCGGCGGGGCGCCACGTGGTGGTCCTCGACTCGCTCGAGCTCGGTCGTGCCGATGCCGTGATCGGGGCCGAACTCGTCGTCGGCGACATCGCCGACACCACGCTGGTCACCGAACTCTGCCGCGCCCACCAGGTCGAACAGGTCGTGCACTTCGCTGCCTACAAGTCGGTCGGCGAGTCGATGGAGGACCCGCAGCGCTACTGGCGCAACAACGTGTCGGGCACCATCGACCTCCTCGACGCCTGCGTGGCCGCCGGCGTCCGCAACATGGTGTTCTCCTCGTCGTGTTCGGTCTACGGAACTCCGGCCGTCGTCCCGGTCACCGAAGCCGCCACGATCGCCCCCGAGAGCGTGTATGCGGAAACGAAGGCCATGATCGAGCGCGTGCTGGGCTGGTACGAGGCGACCCACGGACTCAGTTCGGTGAGCCTGCGCTACTTCAACGCCGCAGGCGCGAGCCTCGACGGACGAATCGGCGAGGACTGGACACAGTCGCTCAACCTCATTCCGTTGGCCATGAAGGCGGTCCTGCTCGGCGACCGGCGACTCCAGGTGTTCGGTGACGACTACGACACACCGGACGGCACCTGCATCCGCGACTACATCCATGTCGACGACCTCGCAGACGCCCACGTGAGTTCGCTCGACTACCTCGCTGCCGGGGGAGACGCCGTGGCGATCAACGTCGGCACGGGCACCGGTTCGTCAGTACTCGACGTGATCGAAGCAGCCGCGCGCGTCGCCGGAGCCGCGGTGCCCTACGACATCGTCGGCCGCCGCGCCGGCGATCCCATCGCGACATTCGCCGATCCGGCCATGGCCGAAGCCACGCTGGGATGGAAGGCGCAGTACGGGCTCGACGACATCGTGCAGAGCGCCTATCGCTGGCACCGCAGCCAAGTCGGCGCGACCACCTGACAGACTGCACCACATGACCACCGACACGCTGCACTGGTCGAACACCGACGTCGAGGTCCACAAGGTGGTGGTCGGCCCGTACGAGAACAACGTGTTCGTGGTGCGCTGTCGTGCCACGGGCGAGGCGGTGCTGCTCGACGCTGCGAACGAACACGAGCAACTGCTCGAGCTGTGCCGACGCCTCGGCGTGCAACGGGTGCTCGAGACGCACGGCCACTGGGATCACATCCAGGCAGTGCCGGCGATGCGCGAAGCCGGCTACGAGGTCGCTGTCACCTCACTCGACGCGCCCAAGCTGAAAGACGTCGGCTACGACGTGTTCATCGACGACGCCGAGGTCATCGAGGTCGGCCGACTCCGCCTGCACGCGATCCACAACCCCGGCCACACGCCGGGCTCGATCTCGTTCGCCCTCCACGACACACCGCTGCTGTTCACCGGCGACACCCTGTTCCCGGGTGGGCCCGGCAACACCTCGTTCGACGACGCCGACTTCGACACGATCATCACCTCGATCACCTCGAAGCTGTTCACGTTCCCCGACGACACGATCGTGCTCCCCGGGCACGGGCTCGACACCACGATCGGGGCCGAGCGCCCGCACCTCGAGGAGTGGATCGAACGCGGCTGGTAGCGCAACTGTCACACGGTGCCGGGCCCACGGTGACAGTCTCGCTGCGCTACTGGCCCTGGCCCTTGGTGTAGCCGGCCTCGCCGTCGAAGGTGAACAAGCCCTCGGTCTTGATCGGGTTCAAACCGGCATCGACCAGACGGTCCTGCAGGCGTACCACCATCTTCGCCGTGACGACTCCGTCATCCGTGCCGAAGAACCGGCAGCGCCAGTGGTCGGTGCACAGGGTCTCGGCGGCGCCGGCCGGCCACACCATCTGGCCGCGGTTGGAGATCATGTTCAGCTTCATGTCGCCGGCCACCTGACACAGCTGCGAAGCAAGGTCGTCGACGGCGACGTCGCGGACGTGCAGGAACACGTCGACACCGACCTGCTCCTTGACCGCCGCAGGGGTCTCGGTGATCTTGACGTCGATGGTCTCGCCGGCCTGGTACGACACAGCGGGAAGCGTCGACGGCTCCTGGCCGATGCGCTCGATGACCGCCTTCGCGAACCCTG
>CAZJUC010000292.1:0-3326 GCA_964549065.1 uncultured Ilumatobacteraceae bacterium | reverse complement strand
CCAGCTCCGCATCGGCTGCTCGTCCGAGATCTCGGTGTGGCCGACCGCATCGAGCAGATGAGGGGTCATGATCGCCATACCCTCCGCCCTCCACCACATCAGCTTGGTGTAGGGGTAGTGCTTGACCACCCACGAGTAGCGCATGCGCAGCTCGGTTGCCAGTGCGGTGGCCTGCTTGCTGCGCACCTCCTGCAACACGACGATGTCGGGTGACTCGGCGCGGATCGCCGCCGCGAGAGACGCCACGGCGGGTCCGGCCGAGCCGTGCACGTTCCAGGTGAGCACCGTCCAGTCGGCGCCGTGCTCTGAGCCACGTTCGAGGGGCTGTGAGGGCATGTCGCCGAGTGTCGCAGGTGGCCGTGCCAGACTCGGCGATCATGAGCAACATCGCATTCCTCGGCCTCGGCGTCATGGGCGCACCGATGGCTCGCCACCTCGCCAGGGCCAGCCACCAGGTCGTCGTGTACAACCGCACCGCATCGAAGGCGCTGGCCTGGGTGGCGCTCAACGGCAAGCAGGCCGCACCGACGCCTGCGGAGGCAGCTGCCGACGCCGACATCGTGGCACTCTGCGTCGGCAACGACGACGACGTCCGTGAAGTCGTCCTCGGCCCGACCGGTGCGCTCTCCGCGATGTCGTCGGGTTCGATCCTGGTCGACCACACCACGGCCTCGGCCGGCCTCGCCCGCGAGTTGTCGGCGGCCTGCGCCGAACGCGACATCGGGTTCGTCGATGCACCGGTCTCCGGGGGGCAGGCGGGTGCCGAGAGCGGCCAGCTCACCGTGATGTGCGGCTGCGACGACACCGAAGTCTTCGAGCGTGCCAAGGCAGCGATCGACTCCTATGCGAAGTCGTGCGTCCAGCTCGGCCCCGCCGGCGCCGGGCAGCTGACCAAGATGGTCAACCAGATCTGTATCGGCGGCTTGCTCCAGGGACTTGCCGAGGGCGTCAACTTCGCGAAGATCGCCGGCCTCGACGTCGACCAGGTCGTCGACGTGATCGGCAAGGGTGCCGCACAGAGCTGGCAGATGGACAATCGGGCTCGAACGATGGCAGCCGACGAGTTCGACTTCGGCTTCGCGGTCGAGTGGATGCGCAAGGACCTCGGCATCGTGCTCGACGAAGCCGACCGCAACGGCGCGCGGTTGCCGGTGACCGCGCTGGTCGACCAGTTCTACAAGGAGGTCGTCGCGATGGGCGGCGACCGGTGGGACACCAGCAGCCTCATCCGCCTGCTCATGTGACGTTTGGTGTCAGACACCAAACGTCACATCTCGTCGGTTGAGCGGGTGAAGTGTTCCTGGGCGAAGGCGTAGACGCCCTGGTCGTGGGAGAACTCGACGGTGTTGCCGTCGGGATCGCGCACCATGCAGATGTAACCGATCGGGTAGGGCAACTGCAGCGGCGGGCTGGCCAGCCAGCCACCGGCTTCGGCGGTCGCTGCGATGTCGTCGATGTCGCTGCGCTCGGCGACCTCGAACCCGAGATGGGCGAACGAGCCGAGCGGCGTCGGCTTGGCGTTCTCGTCGGGCTCGTGGCCGGGGAAGAACTGGGCGAACACCAAGATGAACGGTGTGTCCGGGGCGTCCGGATGGCCGAGCCACGCGCCGTAGCCGTGGGTGTCCTCACGCTTCACGAGCAGCTCGAGCGGTGTGAAGGTCGTGTACCACTCGATCATGGCGTCGATGTCGGTGACCGACAGCGCGAGGTGCGTCCAACGGGGGAGTCCTGCCACCAGATCGAACCTAGTCCGCTTCAGGTCTCGCTGCTGCGTGGGCCGTGAGCGATCTCGGGGCGCCGGGGGTTCGCCTCCCACGGGATCACGTCGGAGGTGTCGGCCAACCATCCGAGCAGCAGACCGAGCAACTGCTGCTGGAGCTCGATGTCGTCGGTACGCCCGATCAGATTGTGGGTCTCCTGCGGGTCGGCGATCCGGTCGTAGTACTCGTCGGACTCGTGACGTCGGTGCACGTAGGTGTGCGTCGGTGTGCGCAGCGACATCGCCGTGCCGACCAGTGCGGGTTGCTCACGCTGGAGCCGAGCCTTCGCTTCGTAGATGAACCCCGCGGTCTCGAACAGATGCTGGTCGCTGACCCGGAATCCGCCCTCGGAGAAGGCGAAGTCGCGATGGGTTTCGTCCGGGTCCGCGATCGCCGGGAGCAAGCTCCGGCCGAATTGGGTGTGTGCAGCTTCGGTGCCCGCCAGCTCGCACACGGTCGGCAGGACGTCGACGAGTTCGACCGGGCGCTCGACGACTCGGCCGGTGGGCAGGTCGGCGCCCGCCATGATCAACGGGTTGCGCAGGATGCACGGGTCGAGCCCCGACGGCCACTTCTCGACCAGGCCGAAGTCGCCGAGGTACTCGCCGTGGTCGGTGAGGAACACCACCACGGTGTCGTCCGTGGCGCCGATCGCGTCGACCGCGTCGACGATGCGGCCGAGTTGATCGTCGACCCGGCTGACCATGCCGTGATATGTCGCTGCGATCTCGCGGAAGTCGGTGTCGGTGAGATCCCCCCAGCCGTAGATGTCGCGGTAGGCCGTCATGAAGCCGGCCTTGCCGGTGGCGTCTGATGGGGCGATCGGCGCCGGCATGTCGGCGCGATCGTGGAGCGAGAACCACGGCTCTTCCACCGTGAACGGCGGGTGCGGGAAGATCAACGGGATCCACAGCGCCCAGGGCTGGTCGGTCGGCGCATGTCCGTCGAGCCAACGTTCGGCGGTGCGCACGGTCGCCTCGTCGAAGTCGACCGATTCGGCCGTGCCCGTCTCACCGAAGTACATCGCCCGATGCAGCCGATGGCCGTCGGGGAACGGCGAGGTCCAGCGCTCGATCGCGGCCGCCCGGTCGGGCGATTCGAGGAACCCGCACATGTCGGAGCTCGCCTCGGTGACGCCTGGAGCGAACACGTCGCCGCGGTCACCGGCGATCATGACGTGGTACCCGGCGGCACGGAGCGTCTTGAACAGGTTCGGTTCGTGGTCCTCGATCAGGTTGTCGAGTGTGCGGTGTCCGGCGACGTGCGGGTACCAGCCGGTGAGCAACGAGACACGGCTGGGGCCACACACCGGGTGCTGGGCCCAGGCGTCGTCGAACTTCACGCCGCGGTCGGCGAGCGCATCGATGTGCGGGGTCTTCGCGATCGGGCTTCCGAAGCATCCGACCGCGTCGGCGCGGAGCTGGTCGGGCATGAAGAAGACGAAGTTGGGCGGCGTCGTGCGACTCATCGCAGCGCAGTCGCCAGTGCATCGACGATCCGGTCGACCTGCCCGTCGGTGGTGACGAATGGCGGGCAGAACGTGACCGTCTCGGTGCCGATCGCACG
>CAZJUC010000291.1:0-3326 GCA_964549065.1 uncultured Ilumatobacteraceae bacterium | reverse complement strand
CAGGTGACCGTCGCGATCGCGGACCGCATCTGGCCGACCGTCGGGCTGCAGCCCGACCAGGCATGGGTGGACCTGCTCGCCACCCATCACGGCGCCGACGTCGTGCCGCTGGACTTCGCCGGCGAAACCGAAGAAAGTCGCACCACGATCAACGAGTGGGTCAGCAATCGCACCGAGGGCCTGATTCCCGACCTGCTCCCTGAGGGGTTCATCGACCCGACCACGGTGCTCGTGCTCACCGACACCGTCTACTTCGCAGCCGACTGGCAACTCCCGTTCGGCAAGTACGGTGCCATCGACGACACGTTCACCACGCTCGACGGCACAACGCTGGACGTGTCGTTCATGCGCGAGCTCGAGCTCGGCGACCGTCGCGGCACCGGTGACGGGTTCGTCGGTGCAGAGATCCCCTACGCCGGCGGTGACTACTCGATGCTCGTGCTCGTCCCAGACACAGGCCGCTTCGAAGACGTGATCGATCGTCTCGATCAAAATCTGCTCGACGAGATCGACGCCACCTTCACCACCGGCCCCTACGAACTCCTGCTCCCCAAGTGGGACGATGACGACCGAATCGATCTGCTCGACTGGCTCGACGAACTCGGCGCTGTGCCCGGCTCCTACCCCGGTATCAGCCCCGACGCGTTCCTCGACGCCGCGGTGCACGCCGCCGACATCACCGTCGACGAGCACGGCACCGTCGCCGCCGCCGCGACGGCACTCGGCTTCAACGAATCGGGGCCGCCCGAGCCGGAGCTGACGGTCGCCGCCGATCGACCATTCATCTACCTGATCCGCCACCGCCCGACCGGTCTCGTCCTCTTCACCGGCCACGTCACCGACCCGACCTGAAGATCGACCGGCCCGAGAGATCGCGGAAGAACTCGGACCGGACCCATCCCAGCTCGGACAGGGAGCAGTGCACGATCACGATCGAACCCGACGTCACGCCGACCGCACGCAGCGACGTCTCGATGTCGGCCTCCGTGACTTGGCGGTCCAGTCTTGCGATGACTCCAGACATGCCCCGACCTACCGATCTCGACGAAGTCGTCGGCAAGCAGCACTGCGACCCGGCCCGGATCGACGCGGCACGCCGGGTCGAGCAATTCGAGTTCCGACGCAACGGCAGCGCCCACGTCGTTCACGGCGCCGACCGTACCGCGCCCACCGGACTCGCAGGGCGAGGCGTCGGTCGGGCGTCGCCGGCAGCTCCGCTTCTCGCTCGGGTGACCGAAATGGTGGAATGCTTGCAGGATGGCACCCACGCAGCTCTCCGATCCCCACGCCGTGACCACCGACGCCGAACTGGAAGCAGCGATCGGCACGCCTGGCGAGCGGGTCAAGGTGAAGCTACGCACCGAGATCGACGACACGGCCCGAGAGTTCATCGAGCGCTCACCCTTCGTCGTGGTCGCCACATGTGATGCCGACGGCCGGCTCGACGCATCCCCCAAAGGAGACCCGCCCGGATTCGTCCACGTGATCGACTCCACAACGCTCGCCATCCCCGAACGAAAGGGGAACTCACTCGGCTTCGGCCCCCGCAACGTGATGGCCACCGGCCGTATCGGGCTGATCTTCATGGTCCCGGGACAGCGCGAGACCTATCGGGTCAATGGAACGGCCCACCTGACACGCGATCCCGAGCTGCTCGATCGACTGGCCGTCATGGGCAAGCCGGCACTGATGGCGACGGTCGTCGGTGTCGAGGAGGCGTTCTTCCACTGCGGCAAGGCGATGATCCGCGCCGAGTTGTGGTCGACTCCGGATGAGTACGAAGCCGAACGCACCCCCATCGCTGAACAGATCGCCGAACTGATGGGCGATGACAAACTCGTGCCGGTGGTCGCTGCCGACCTCGAACAGAACTACCGGGACGGCCTCTACTGACCCGTGGGTTGCCGGCGAACGCCAGGTCGGGGACGGGACGACGTCGTCGTCGTGGTCGATTCGAAGCCACGTTCGATCGCCGCCGCTGTGGCGAGCCGAGGTCGTCACACTCGCTGCGGTCACACGGTCGTGGCGAGTGCTCCTGCGGCACGCACGTTGACAGCGTCTATGGCGGCCTTGGACATTTCGCCGCCCAGACGGATCGTCGATGGTGAGCCGTCGTGGACCAAGACGATCGTGCCGTACGACGTCACCGTGAACAGCAGTGCGAAGAGGCCCAACGGAAACGAGATGATCGCGACGATGAACACCCAACCTGAGCGGTGACGCCACGACACCTGCATCACGTCGGCTGAGAGCCACTCGATGCGGTGCCCGTTGAGCCGGTGGATGTCGCTGGCGACGAGCTCGAGCCATCTGCGCGCATCTCCCGACAGTGTGATCGTGTCGCTGTTGCTGGGGACGGCGGTCCGTGAACCGCTGAGCGCCACAATCAGCAGCACGATCGCCGCCGGTATCGCCAGCACCACGAGGATGATGATGAGTTCGGGACCTCCCGGCACGATCCACAACGTAGTCGGGTAACGCGAGACAGCCGGGAGACGACGGCGTTTCGTGACGATGTGACGCTCGACTTGGGCCATGGTGCGGCTGCCTGGTCGTCGCAGGGGCGGTGACGATGCGTGCCGATTCCGGGCGGTGAGACGTCCGGGTTGCTCGACGCGGCCAGCAGCCCCGAGCTCGAGGATCGGCAGACGATCGACGATCCGGGACGGGATACTCTGCCGGGATGGTGCTGCGCCTCGTCCTCGCCGAGGACAGCTTCCTGATGCGCGACGGCATCAACGCCCTGCTCGAACTGGACGACGAGGTGGACGTCGTCGCGTCGTGCGAGGACTATGACTCGCTGCTCGCTGCGGTCGAGGAACATCGGCCCGACGTGGTCCTGACCGACATCCGCATGCCACCGTGCCAGACCGACGAGGGCATCCGGGCCGCCGACGTCATCCGGACTGCACATCCCGACATCGGAGTCGTCGTGCTCAGCCAGTACGTCGAGCCCGAATACGCGCGGCGCCTCTTCGAGCACGGCTCGGACGGCCGGGCGTACCTGCTCAAGGAGCGCGTCGCCGACCTCGACGAGTTGGGAGGTGCGATTCGCCGGGTGGCCGAGGGTGGTTCGGTCGTCGACCCGAAGGTGGTCGAAGCGCTGATCGGCGTCGAGACGAACCGCGAATCGGACGCGCTCGATCGACTGACCGAACGCGAGCGTGACGTGCTCGCCGAGATGGCGGCCGGCAAGAGCAACTCGTCGATCGGCGAGGCGCTGTTCATCTCGGCTCGATCGGTCGAGAAGCACATCAATGCGATCTTCACAAAGCTCGATCTCGTGCAGACCGACGACGTGCATCGGCGGGTTCAGGCGGTGTTGG
>CAZJUC010000290.1:0-3349 GCA_964549065.1 uncultured Ilumatobacteraceae bacterium | reverse complement strand
CGCCCGATCTCGTACACCCGCTCCATGCCGCCGACGATCAGTCGCTTCAGGTGCAGTTCGAGTGCAATGCGCAGGTACAGCTGCAGATCGAGCGTGTTGTGGTGGGTGGTGAAGGGGCGTGCGTGCGCGCCGCCGGCCTCGGCGTGCAGCACCGGCGTCTCGACCTCGATGAACCCGCGCTCGTGCAGTGTGCGACGGAAGCTGGCGATGATCTCGTGGCGGATCTCGAACGCCCGTTGCGCCTCGGGGTTCACGATCAGGTCGGCGTAGCGCTGGCGGAACCGGGTGTCGACGTCGCTGAGTCCGTGCCACTTGTCGGGGAGGGGGCGCAGGGCCTTGGAGAGCAGTTCGACCGAGTCGGGCTTCACCGACAGCTCGCCCTTGCGGGTGGTCATCACCGTGCCGTTCACGCCCACCCAGTCGCCGAGGTCGAGCCGTTTGATCGACGCGAACGCGTCGTCGCCGACCACCGCCTTGGAGATGAACAACTGGATGTCGCCGGAGCGGTCGCGCATGGTGGCGAAGATCAACTTGCCCGAGTCGCGCAGCAACATGATCCGCCCAGCCACCGCGACGGCATCGTCGGTCTCGACGCCCGGCTCGAGGTGACCCCATCCGGCGCGGACGTCGGCCACGGCGTGCGTCCGATCGAAACGGTACGGATACGGGGTGACGCCATCGGCCCGCAGTTCGTCGAGCTGCGCCAGCCGGCGGGCCTTCTCGGCAGCGAGCCCGCTTCCCGTCGTCGCGGCGTCGCCCGGCGCGGCGTCGCTCGGCGCAGTGGCGGCCGGCTCGTCGAGCGGGCGGTCGGAAGTCGGCTGGTCGGTGCTCACGATTGCCCGACGGTATCGAAACCGCCGGAGCGCTGCGCGTTCCGTTCGGCTGATGGCGCCCGATCGCCGGTGGCACACCGTACTCTGGACCCGTGCGTGCACCGACGAAGATCGCCCTGGCAGTTGCGCTCGCGGTCGGTGTCGGGCTGCCGGTCGTCGCTCTCGAACCGACCGACTCGATCGATCGGCCGGCGACCGTGGTCGAACGGGCGGTGCCGGTTTCCCCGGTCGCCTCCGAGGTCGTCACGGTCTACAACTCCGGCGAACTCCGAGACGACGTGGCGCAGCGTTCGATCACAGCGGCCCGTTCCGCCGGCGCCTCCCTTGCGTTCGGACGATCGGCCAGCGTCGGCATGGTCGGCGTCTACCGGGGAGCGACCGCCGTCCAGATCCCTCCGTCGGGCTTCGCCTATCCGATGGGGACCACCGTGCTGCCCGCCGAGGTGGTCGGGCGGACGTTGGGTCGCGACGTGTCGCAGCACCTGGCACCCGACGCGCTCGTCATGGGGCAGCTCTCGGCCAGCCTGCGGGGAGCGCAGGCGGGCGACTCCGTGCTCCTGGTGGCCGGCTCGGGCGCGCAACTGTGGTTCCGGATTGCCGCAGTCCTGCCTGACGACAAGGTGGGCGGCACCGAATTCCTGATGTCGACGCAGGCAGGAGACCGGCTCGGCATCGCTCGGTTGAGTCGTGTGGTGATGTGGGGCTTCCCGTCGCGGGCGTCGATCGATGCGTCGCTGGCGGCCAACGGACTCGTGTCGACATCGGTGCGCATCCGACGGAGCTGGGATCCGGCGGATCCCGACAACACCATCGGCATGGCTCGCACCAAGGCGCAACTCGGCGAGTTCGCCTACCGGTTGAACGCCAACGGATCGGTCAGTCAGGACTCCGCATGGCTCGCGGCCAGCCTGCCCTCGAGGAGAACGCAGTACCCGCTCGGGGTGGTGGCGAGGTGCCACAACCGCGTCGAACCAGCGCTCCGGTCGGCGCTCGCCGAAATCGCTGCCCGAGGGCTCGGCGGCACGATCGATGTCGGCAACGCCAACCGCTTCGGGGGCTGCCACGTCGCCCGGTTCAACCGCCTCACGCCCGACAGTGCCCTCGGTTTCCTGTCGCGCCACTCGTGGGGGATGGCGTTCGACACCAACACCGTCGGGTCCTGCCAGGGCTGTGCGCCACCCGACTTCGCCACCCGGCCCGGCGGATGCACGGCGGTGCAGATCTTCCGCAAGCACGGCTTCGCGTGGGGCGGGAACTTCCTCACGCCCGACGGCATGCACTTCGAATGGGTCGGTGAAGCACGAGACCGCCTCGCCTACCCGTCGAGGTTCTGCCCCAACGTCGCCGTCGGCGGCCTGACACTCGACAACGACGAAGTCGGCCAAGTGCTGCTCTACGCAGACGACGGCCTCTTCACGGGAGAGCACTGATGCCCACACGATTCCTGATCATCGGCGGCGGACCCGCCGGCAACATCGCCGCCACCACCGCAGCACGGCTCGGCGCCGACGTCGTGATGGTCGAACGCGACGTGGTGGGCGGCGCTGCGCACCTGTGGGACTGCATCCCGTCGAAGTCGATGATCGCCACGGGCCGCGCCATCAGCCGTACCAGGGCGATCGGTGGCATGGGGTTGGCCGACGTCGACACCACGGTCGACGCTGCGACGTTGTCGGGGCGGATCGAGCACGTCAAGGACACGATGCGCGACAACGTCACGTCGTTGCTCGACAGCCAGGGCGTCCGCATCATCCGCGGCGTCGGCCGGTTCACCGGCCCGAACTCCGCTGTCGTCGATGGCCCCGGGGGTCTCGAGACCATCGAATTCGATGCGGCGCTGATCTCCACGGGCTCACGCCCGCGCATCCCCGAATGGTGCGAGCCCGACGGCGACCGGATCCTCACGACACGCGACTGCTACCCGCCGAAGGTCATACCCGAGAGCATCACGGTGGTCGGGTCCGGTGTGACCGGGGTCGAGTTCGTGCACATGTTCTCGTCGTTCGGTTCGAAGGTGACGCTCGTGGTGAGCCGCCAGCAGGTGCTGCCGGGCAAGGATCCCGAGGTGGCTGCCGTCCTCGAAGAAGAGTTCATGCGGCGCGGTGTCAAGCTGGTGATGGGAGCACGCGCCGAGGCGATCGATCGTGTGGGCGACGACGTCGTCGTGCGCTGTGACGACGGCCGTTCGGTCACCTCGACGCATGCCGTCCTCGCGATCGGCTCGATCCCCAACACCGAGGACATCGGGCTCGACGACGCCGGCGTCGACGTCAACGACTGGGGCTACATCGACATCAACCAGCACTGTGTCACCAACGTGGCGCACATCTACGCCGCCGGCGACATCAGCGGCAAGCTGCCGCTGTCGTCGGTGGCGTCGATGCAGGGCCGCAAGGTCGCCGAACACATCATGGGCGGCCACACCCGCAGCCACCGCCACCTCGACTACGACAAGGCCGCGTCGGCGATCTTCACCGAACCGGAGATCGCCGACGTCGGCCTGGCCGAGGCCGAGG
>CAZJUC010000289.1:0-3379 GCA_964549065.1 uncultured Ilumatobacteraceae bacterium | reverse complement strand
GCCATCAACGCCGCCCACATCGCACCGAAACGACGCGGGAAGTCGGCGTCCTCGAGGATCGCAGGGTGCCCGAGCGACACGTCGTGGCCCAACCCTTCCAACACGGTGGCGGCCGAACGGACGGCAGTGACACAGTCGGGGTGGAGTTCGCCGCCGATCGGGTGGCGGTCGAGCAGTCCGATCCGCAGGCGACCGGGATCGGTGCCCAACTCGTCGACGTACGGGCGGCTCGGCGCCGGAGCGATGATGCTGTCGCCCACACCGGGGCCGTGTACGGCGTCGAGCATGCGAGCGGTATCGCGCACGGTGTGGCTGACGCACAGCTGTGTCGACAGGCCACTCTCGTCGCGCTCGGGCCCCATCGACACGCGGCCCTGCGACGGTTTCAGCCCGACGAGTCCGCAGCACGACGCCGGAATGCGGATCGACCCACCGCCGTCGCTGGCGTGAGCGATCGGCACCATCCCGGCGGCAACGGCCGCTGCAGCGCCGCCGCTGGAACCACCGGGTGTGTGGCCGGTGTTCCACGGGTTGCGGGTGGCGCCGTAGGCGGTGGGTTCGGTCACCGGGAGACTGCCGAACTCGGGGCTGTTGGTACGGCCCAACGTGATCAGGCCGGCGTCGCGGAAACGGGTGGTGAGGTTGGAGTCGTTCCGTGCGAGTGGCGGCGTGTCCCGGGCGGCCCGGTTGCCCGAGGTCACCGGTAGCCCAGCGACGTTGCAGCCGAGATCCTTGAGCAGGAACGGCACGCCGGCGAACGGTGTGGTGCGGTGTTCGGAGGCGAGCGGGAGTTCGTCGAACGCCTCGGCCTGGTGGCGGGCGCGCTCGAACCAACGCATGATCACGGCGTTGATCTCGCCGTCCTGTCGTTCGATCCGTTCGATCGACGCGTCGACCAGCTCGGCCGACGTCGCCTGACGTGTCGAGATCAGTTCGGCGTGTGCGGTGGCGTCGAGCCAGCGTGTGTCGTCAGCGGTGGTCCCCATGGGAGACGTGTTACCACGCCGGGCCCCCGCGGGTCGGGCCCAGCGGGTCTCAGCGCAGCTTGTTCGGCATCGCTCGCTTCAGGACGAACGACGCGACGGCCACGACGATGACCGCTCCGATCACGGCGCCGACGATGCCGCCCCAGTCGAACGTGTCGGTGTCACCGATGCCGAAGACCCCGGTGAAGATCCAGTAACCGAGCCACGCACCGGCCAGCCCGAGCACCACCGACGTCAGCCACGATTTCCAGCCGCTGAGGGTCGTGAACGCGTCGTTCGGCACGAGTGCTCGACCGAGCGCGCCGGCGACGAATCCCAACAGCACGATGGCGATCACGCTTCCGATGTCCATGTCCCCTCCAGGTGTGAGTGGTCGGCGTGGGTGGTTGGTCGTCTCCGACCGATGACCATGAGGAACCGCCCGAGAGAAACTGTAGACCCAGGAGGTCAGCTCGCCCGTCGGAACCTCGCCTCGACCAGGCTGAACGCGGCATAGCCGAACATGCCGACCGCAACGATCCACAGCAGCACCGACCCCCACGCGGCGTCGCCGAGTTCGGTGAGCGCACCGGACAGACCGGTCGTGTCGTCCGGGTCGTGCTGCCAACCGGCGATCACCAAGAAGACGCCGACCAGCGCCGTCGTGGCTCCTTTGGCGGCGTAGCCGACCCGGCCGGCGACGTCGATCGTGTGCCCCGCCTCCTCTGAGACCGAGGAGGTGTCGATGCGGTCCATGAAGCCGCCCTCGATGGTGTGCGACCACAGTTCGTAGAAGCCGAACGCGATGATGCCGAGTCCCGCTGCGATCACGAGGAACTGCCCAGCCGGCCATTCGAGAACGGTCGCCGTCGCTTGCTGCTTCGTGTCGCCGCCCGATCCCGACTGGCTCGTCGACGACGAACTCCAGTTCGCGATCAACACGGTCACCGCAGCGATCAGGGCACCGGCGTACACCACGCCCTTGATCGCGAACTCGGCCCGGTCGGTGGCTTCGGTTCCCTCGACGGGATCGCCGGCGATGGCCTGCAGTGCCTTCCACACCACGAGCGCCAAGAGGCCGATGCACAGCGCGATCAGCAAGAAGCGGCCGTAGCCGTCTCCGGCGATGCGCTCGATCGCGCCTTGGGTGGTGGAGGCCCCACCCGATCCCTGGGCGATGTCGATCGCGAGGAGGCCGAAGATGGCGTAGAGCATCGCTCGACCGACGAGGCCGGTGCGAGCCACGGTCGAGCGCCAGTCGGATGCGGTGCCCTGTGCGGACGAGGTGGCGGAGTTGAGTGACGACACGGACCCGACTTACCCGCGTCGGTGGACACATAATCCACTCGAGCGACTTTGCGCAGGCTCTCGTCGCTCGGGTCGCCCTGAGATCAAGGTTCGGGCAGCGCTCATCGAGAAGCAACTCGACGGACATCTGCACGACACATTCGTCGCGTACCGTCATCTGGGCAACGTCCGGTGGGTGCCGGCCGTGACCCCCCTCCACACGGCACCCACCCGGGCGGCAACTCGCCCCTCCACCTCGTTGCAAGGCGCCCTGTCGACGGCGGCGCGAGGCGGTGTCAGCAGCGTCGGCGGTGAGCGTGCCACCGCACGGCCACGGTCGGTCACCACGACTCGGATGGGCCTCCTACCGTGGAACGGTCAGGCGTCGATGCGCACGAAGAAGTCGGCGAGCATGTCGGCGTCGAACCTGGCGGTGAGATGGCCCTCGTCGTCGTGGCCGAGGTCGAGAGCGGGGCAGAAGAAGTCATCCGTTGCCACGAAGAAGTGTGGTGAGCCCCTCACACCGCGCTCCGCGCCACCGTCGTAGTCCGACTGCACCGAGTCGCACACCTCGAACTCGGGCGCCGGGAGACCGTGGGCGGTGGCGATCGCAGCGAGTACGGCCGGGTCGCCGATGTTGTCGCCGCGCTCGAACAACGCAGCCCGTAGCTCGAGGCTCACGGCCAGGCCGGTGGCAGCGTTGCGTTCGTAGGCGCTCGCGGCAATGTTGAGCGCCGGGATGGTCGAGGTCGGCCAGGCGTCGGCGCGCAAGCCAGAGAAATCGTCCACGCCCAACTGATCGGTGAGCGCGGCGGCCTTCACGATGACGGCGTCGACTGCCATGGGCGCACCGTTGACCCATTCGAGCGGCCACGCCCGCACGATCACCTCGGCCGGTTGGGACATCTCGCTCACGTGCTGCACCACCCGCTTGAGGCCCACGTGGGTGAACGGGCACGTGATGTCGGCGTACACCTCGACGATCTGCATGCCCTCAGTATCGCCGGGTGCCGACGAAGATCGCGCTCCCGACCGGCCCTGTCGGTCCGGTCGGGAGCGGAGATCAGTTGAGCTTCGCGATCAGGCTGGTGTGTCCGCTGTTCTCGACGAACAGGTCGCCGGCCTTC
>CAZJUC010000288.1:0-3386 GCA_964549065.1 uncultured Ilumatobacteraceae bacterium | reverse complement strand
GCTCGCCTCCGACCAGGTCGAGTGCGAACACCTGGCCCGCAGCGAGGTCGACGAGGTGCGCCACGCCGGCCGAGTCGAACTTCACCGCCGAGGTCGTGCCGAAGCCGGATGCCACCACCTCAGGAGTGATGACATCCGCATCGACATCGATGCGGAGAGCTTCGCCCGTGAAGAACGACGGCGCGTAGAGCAGCCCGTCGGGTCCGAAATCGAACGCGTTCAGGCCCGAGAGCGTCTCGTCGAGGGGGATCGGCGGCGCCTCGAGCATCGGGTCGAGCTCGTAGAGGCCGTCCCCGAGGAAGATCCTGGCGACGAACAGCCGGCCGTCGTCGGACATCGTGATCGGATTGACGCCGGGCCCCACCTGTTGTGTCTTGACCACGCCGTCAGGTGTCAGCATGCCGACGTTGCCGCCGAGCAGGTCGGTCCAGTAGACGGTGCCGTCGTCGGTGACGTACACGTCGTCGGGGCCGTTGATCCCGAGGTCGGCGCCGAGCCGTTCCACGATCTCACCGGTCTCGGGGTCGTGGACCGTGATCTCGCTCCCGGAGACACTCGCCACGTACACGTTGCCGTCGACGGGCGACACGTTGACCCCGTTCATCGAATTCGTCTCGGCCGGTCGGCCGACGAGATTGGCGAGCGAGACGTCGAACGGCTCCGATGGCGGTGGGGCCTCGGTCGTGGTGGTGGCCTCCTCCGTGGTCGCCGGCGCCTCGGTGGTGGCAGGTGCCTCGGTGGTCGCCGGGGCCGCCGTGGTGGCGGCCGGTTCGTTCGTCGTTTCCGACGCGGAATCGTCGTCGCTCGAGCAGGCGGCACCGATCAGACCGAGTGTGACCACGGACGCGAGGAGGCGGCGCCGAACGCTCCTCGGTGCGTTGTGCCGTCTCCGGGTTGCTCCCGGAGCGGCGCCCCTGTCGTCGATGCGGATGTGGTTGATGTTCACGTTGCTCGCCCCTTCGGTCGTGTGCAGGATCGACACAGCCGCGTGCGACCGCGGCTGCAGCCGCGGTCGATCTGCGACCCGGCGGAACTCACCATGGTCGGGCCGACTTTCAGTTCGCTTTCAGCGGCAATCGGGCGCACCGACTGCCCAGATGGGCTGTGACGGTCCCCTCCCGTGATGCGTCGGCCGAGGCGTCGTCACCGCTGCCCACCCGGTCGAGCATCTGCAGCTGCTCGTGGAACAGACACCGAACGGGCCTCGTGACGGTGCCCATCGGATCGGTACGTTTGGACCCGAGAGGGAGGTGGGACATGGGTGATCGACCAGGTCCGGTGCTCGTGACCGGGGCCAACTCGGGGATCGGGCTGGCGGCCACGTTGCGGTTCGCCGCCCGTGGGTGGGACACGTGGGGCACTGTCCGCTCGTCGGACAAGGCCGAGGTGCTCACCGAAGCGGCGAGCACGGCCGGTGTGGCGGATCGTGTCCATCCCGTCGTGCTCGATGTCGGCGATCACGACGCCGTCGTCGGTCGGTGGCCGGAGCTGCCCGACTTCCACGCCGTCGTGAACAACGCCGGGTACAGCGAGCTGGGTGCCGTGGAGGAGGTGTCGGCGGCCGATGCACGACGTCAGCTCGACGTGAACCTGATCGCCCCGGCGGTGGTGTCGTCGTGTGCGCTCCCGGCGATGCGCGAGCGCGGCACCGGCCGCATCGTGATGATCTCCTCGATCGCCGGGCGCGCTGCGATCCTGCCGCTCAATGGCTGGTACCACGCGTCGAAGTTCGGTCTCGAGGCACTGTCCGACGTGCTGCGGATGGAGGTCGCGTCGTTCGGGGTCCGGGTCTCGGTGATCCAGCCCGGCTTCTTCAAGACGGAGATCGAGCAGCGCGCGAAGGCACGAGCCGCCGAACGTGAGTTGGTCGTCGACTCGCACTACCAACGTTCGTACGCACGTATGCAGCAGGTGGCGGACCTGATCACCTCGCTCGCCCCACCCCCGGACATCGTCGCCCGAACGGTGGTGTCGGCGGTCGAGTCGAGGCGCCCGCGGCAGCGGTACCTCGTCGGGGCGGATGCGCTCGGTATCGCCGTCACGAATCCACTCGTGCCGCGTCAGGTGAGCGACACGCTCGCCCGCTTGGTCGCCGACCTGCGGCGGTGAGCGGGCCGACCGCTGGCAGTCAGACCTCGTGGGGACACGGCAGACCTGGCTGCAGAGTTCTCGCCGCGTGGCATGTCGTCTTCAATGCAGATTGGCAGTTCGACCCCGAGGCGCCGTCCTTTGCAACCGGCGGGAACTTCCACGGAGCCTGCGCCGTTCGCCTCGCCCGCGAGCACGCGGAGGAGTACGGCGGGAAACGATGTGACACCGCTCGGTGACTCCGCTGGCGGAGCGATCAGCGCGGTGCTCGGCTCGAACGGTGATTCGATCTCGGGACAGTGTGCAAGCGACGAATCGGCGTCGGCGGTCCCTGACCGGGTGATTGTGTTCGCCGGCATGTTCGAGTACCAACTGCTCGAGTCGAGTGGTGTCACCTTCGGACCGTTCTCGTGGCGTTCGGCGCTGCGTTGGAATCGGCAGCCGACCTCGTCGACGTCTGGTACTCCTGAACGCACCGAACTCGTCGGGTTGCGGCAGGAAGGACGCAGCTTCAGCTTCTGACCGTGCGAAAAGCTGAGAACAGCTGCCGGAGCGATATGTCAGCTACCCAGGGGAAATGGAGCGGATGACGGGAATCGAACTCGCGCTCTCAGCTTGGGAAACGGAAGTTCCACGTCCGGCCTGAAGGGCTGTGACCTGGGGAAACGTGCGATGAGCTGGCGATTCACACCGACGGAGCTGTGCCGACGCTAGCCGGTGTTGACCCCTGTTGACCGCTGTGTGAGGCACGGCTGAGGCACGAGCTCGGGCAGCGGTGCTACGCGGTCGCGAGGGGTTCGATCTGGTCGAGAGTGCCGGCGAGCCGGTCGCGTTCGACTTCGAGTTCGTAGCGGCTCTGGAGGTTGAGCCAGAACCGTTCGCTGGTGCCGAAGTATCGAGCGAGCCGCAGTGCGGTGTCGGCGGTGATGCCGCGCTTGCCGTGCACGATCTCGTTGATCCGGCGAGGTGGAACACCGATGGCGACGGCGACGCGGTGTTGGGTGATGCCGAGTGGTTCGATGTAGTCGAGCATCAGGACTTCGCCGGGGTGGATCGGCTCCATGGTGGTTGTGGGCATGTCGTCTCCGTTCAGCAGTGGTTGGCTCAGTGGTCGTCGACGATCTCGACGTCCTCGGGTCCGGCGTTCGTCCAGCGGAAGCAGATGCGCCATTGATCGTTGATGCGGATGCTGTAGGTGTTGGCGCGGTCGCCCTTGAGCTTCTCGAGGCGGTTGCCGGGCGGAATGCGCAGGTCGCCGATCTGGTCGGCGGCGTCGAGGATGAGCAGCTTGCGCAGGG
>CAZJUC010000287.1:0-3424 GCA_964549065.1 uncultured Ilumatobacteraceae bacterium | reverse complement strand
GCTTCGAGGCCCGGCAGGTCGCCGTTCTCGAGCAGCTCGAGGCTGGCGCCGCCACCGGTGGAGACGTGGTCGACCTCGTCGTCGAGCTGGAACTGGGCGAGCGCTGCGGCCGAGTCGCCACCGCCCACCACGGTGAACGCCTTGGTGTCGGCCATCGCCTGCGCGACCGTGCGGGTGCCGCTGGCGAAGCGCTCGTCTTCGAACATGCCCATCGGGCCGTTCCAGAACACCATGCGGGCGTCCATGATCACGTCGGTGAACGCGGCAGCGGAGCCGGGCCCGATGTCGAAGCCCTTGGCGCCGTCGGGCAGGCGGGTGCCGAAGGTGGCGTACTCGCCGTCGGCGGTGGTGCCGGTGATGTCGTCGGGCAGATGGATCGTCTTGCCCTTCGCCCCTGCCTCGTCGAGCAGGCGTTTGCACGTGTCGACCTGGTCGGGCTCGAACAGCGAATCGCCGATCGGGTTGCCCTTCGCGGCGAAGAACGTGAAGCACATCGCCCCACCGATCACGAGCGAGTCGACGACCTCCAGCAGCGCCTCGACCACCCCGAGCTTGTCGGAGATCTTGGCGCCGCCGAGGATGGCGACGAACGGGTGCTTCGGCTTGTTGCGCAGGCCGAGCAACACCTCGACCTCGTTCTGCAGGAGGCGTCCCATCGCACTGGGCACGAACTGCGGCGGGCCGACGATCGACGCGTGCGCCCGGTGCGAGGCCCCGAAGGCGTCGTTGACGTAGCCGTCGACGCCCTCGACGAGCTTCGCCACGAAGTCGGGGTCGTTCGACGTCTCCCCTGGGTCGAACCGCAGGTTCTCCCGCAATTCGACGCCTGGTGCCAACTCGGCGAGGCGGGTCCTCACCGGGTCCATCGAGTACTTCGGATCCGGTTCGCCCTTCGGTCGCCCGAGGTGGCTGGCGGTCACGACGTCGGCCCCTCGTTCGGTGAGCCACTCGATCGTGGGCAGGGCGGCGCGGATCCGGAAGTCGTCGGTGATCGCGCCGTCGTCGATCGGCACGTTGAAGTCGGTGCGCACGAGGACCCGCTTGCCCGACAGGTCGCCGAGCTGCGCCTCCAGATCCTCCAGCGTCGGGATGTCGGACGGGGCCTCGCTCATCGCCGGACCTCGCTCAGCGCTTGACTTTGCTGCCGGTGAACAGCGTCATGTCGACGAGCCGGTTCGAGTAGCCCCACTCGTTGTCGTACCAGCCGTTGATCTTCACCAGCTTGCCCATGCTCATCGTGAGCCCGGAATCGAACACGCACGAGTGCGGGTCGGTGACGATGTCGCTCGACACGATGGGATCCTCGGTGTACTTGAGGACGCCCTTCAGCGCCTTCTTGCTCGCCGCCTCGAACGCGGCGTTGATCTCCTCGACGCTGGCCGCCTGCTTCAGGTTGACCGTGAAGTCGGTGAGCGAGCCGGTCGGCGTGGGAACGCGCAGGGCCGTACCGTCGAGCTTGCCCTTCATCGCCTCCATCACGAGCGATGTCGCCCGGGCGGCACCGGTGGACGTGGGCACGATGTTGATCGCAGCACCTCGCGCCCGCCGCAGGTCGCCATGCGGGCCGTCGACGAGGTTCTGGTCGCCGGTGTAGGAGTGGATCGTGGTCATCAGGCCCTGCTCGACACCGAAGGAGTCGTCGAGCACCTTCACCATCGGCACGAAGCAGTTGGTGGTGCAGCTCGCGTTGGAGATCACCTTGTGCTTGCTGATGCGGAAGTCCTTGTGGTTGACGCCGTACACGAACGTGGCGTCGGCGTTCGATGCCGGGGCCGACACGATCACCAGCGGGGCGCCACCATCGAGGTGGGCGCTGGCTGCCTCGCGGCTGTTGAAGAAGCCGGTCGACTCGATGACGACGTCGACGCCGAGGTCGCCCCACGGCAGGTCGGCCGGGTTGCGCTCGCTGAGCACCTTGAGCGTGTCGCCGCCCACCTTGATGCTCGACTTGGTGGCGGTGACCTTCTCGGGCAGACGCCCGAGCACCGAGTCGTACTTCAAGAGGTGAGCCATCGTGTCGATCGAGCCGAGGTCGTTCACCGCCACGAAGTCGATGTCGGCGCCGCTCGCCTTGGCGGCGCGGAAGAAGTTGCGTCCGATACGTCCGAAACCGTTGATACCGACTCTGACCGTCATGTCTGTGATGCCTCCTCAGGCTGGGGGAACGACGTTGTCCGTCATCGACTGTAGTGGTTCCCCCACTGACGCTTCCCAACCACGTTCGTGTGACGGTCTCGGTGGCCCGGTCCACCCGAAGTGCAACGTAAACGTGGTTGAGGTGAGCGGCACCCCCCACGTTTGCGTGACGGTCTGCGTGGCCCGGGCCACCGGAAGTGCAACGCAAACGTGGTTGAGGTGAGCGGCAGGGGTGGGTCGGGCGTCAGCGGGAGAGATCGCGGTGGGCGGCGATGACGGCCACCCCACGACCACGCAGACGCGCCGCCAGTTCCTCGGCGATCGCCACCGAACGATGGCGGCCCCCGGTGCATCCGATCGCCACGGTGAGGTAGCTGCGGCCCTCACCCTGGTACTGCGGCAGCAGCATGGCGAGCAGGTCGTCGAACCGGTCGACGAAATTCGATCCGACCGCCGTTTCGAGCACATAGTCGCGGACCTTGGGATCGTGACCGGTCAGCGGGCGCAGGTGGTCCTCCCAGTGAGGATTCGGGAGGAAGCGGACATCCATCACGATGTCGGCGTCGAGCGGGAGGCCGTGCTTGAACCCGAAGCTCTCGACGGCCACCTGGAGGCGCGAGCCCGTCGGGGCGTCGAAGGCGTGATCGATGCGTTCTTTCAGTTGGTGCACGTTCAGGTCGGTGGTGTCGATCACCAGGTCGGCGGCGTCACGTACCGGTTCCAGCAGTGATCGTTCCAGCTCGATCGACTCGACGAGGCCGTCTGCGTCGTCGGCGAGTGGATGGCGCCGGCGGGTGGCGTCGTAGCGCCTCACCAGCTCGGGTGTCGCAGCGTCGAGGAACACCACGCGCACATCGTGGCCCCCGGCGCGCAGTTCGCCGACCCTGCTGAGCACCTCGGTGTGCTGCCGCCCGGCGACGAGGGCGAGCCGCTCGATGTCGGAGGTCGGTTTGGCCGCCAGCTCGACGATCGTTCCGATCAACGCCGTCGGCAGGTTGTCGACCACGAACCAGCCGAGGTCCTCGAGCACGTCGGCAACACCCGATCGGCCGGCTCCCGACAGCCCGGTGATCAGCACGATGTCGGCCACGACGTCACCCTACCGATCCAGCCAGCCCGACCTGAGCGTGCACGACTCCCGCAGATCCGGTGTGTTCGCTCATCGCTCGTCGCTCGTCGCTCGTCGGGTCAGGCGCGGCGGAGGCGGAGGTGGAGCAGACGCGGGATGTCGGCGGCCTCGGCGTACTCGTGGGCTCTAGCAACGAAGCCCGGGGGCGGAGCGGGTTCG
>CAZJUC010000286.1:0-3448 GCA_964549065.1 uncultured Ilumatobacteraceae bacterium | reverse complement strand
GCCCCGGGCGACCGCCGCGTACTTGCACTGGCTGTCGATGCGGTACGGCTCGGCGCTGATCCCCAGCCGGGCAGCGATCAGCGCCGAATGGTCCTGGTTCGAATGTCCCGACTCGACCGACTCGCAGAAACGCGCATCGGCCACACTCGCCGGAGCGGCCACCCGCACCGGTTGCGGCGACTCGGCCGCCCCGAACCAGGCGTGGCACACCCCGTCGGTCGCAGCGAAGATCGCGCCCGTCGAGCCGTCTGGGTTCGGCAGGTTCGGGCAGCCCAGCACACCGAGGATCACCTCGCCGTGCTCGATCAACCCCAACGCGATCGCGTACTGCTCGCCGCGCAGGAACCCCTTGGTGCCGTCGATCGGGTCGAGCGTCCAGTAGCGGTCGGTGGTGCCCGTCGACGAACCCACCGAGATCCAATCGAGCACGTCGCCGCCCGACACGTCGCCGCCGCGCTGCGGCGCCACCAAGGCGACCACGGCATCGAGCAGCACGGATGCGTCGGGGGATCGCAGGTCGTCGGAGTCCTCCTCGCCGATCATCTCGATCGCGCCGAGCGCGTCGGTGAGTTCTGCGCACACCACGGCCTGCGCGGCGAAGTCGGCGATCGTGACCGGGCTCTCGTCGCCCTTGGTCAGGGTGTGACCACCCAGCAGGCGACCCTGCGCTCCACTGCAGACCTGCGACGCGGCCCGTACCGCGCCCAGCGCCGCTGCGAGTTCGTCCGCGAGTTCTCCGGACGGAACCTCGTCAGTGTCGTGTGCCATGTCGCTCCTCGGTCGTGCGGCGGTACTCGGCGGCCAGCTCGGCCACCTCGGGTGGAAGTTCGGCCGTGACGAGATCGGCCAGCGTCACCGTCTCGAGGACACGACGCAAGCTGCCCCTGAGCGCCATCCACACCTCGGGAAGCGCCACCGCCGGGCCGTCGTACCGCAGGTCGCGAAGGCTCTCGTCGTGGACATCGGCCAACGGGCCGTCGACGGCGCGGAAGATGTCGGCCAACGAGATCTGCTTCGGCGGACGCGACAGCGTGAATCCACCGTCGGGTCCCCGCTTCGAACGCACGAGCTCGCCGCGCTTGAGGTCGCGGAAGATGTCCAACAGGAACTTCAACGAGATGTCCTGGCGGTTGGCGATCGCCTCGGCCTTGGCGGTCGAGCCGTCGGCGACGGCGAGTTCGGCCATCGCCCGCACCGCGTTGTCGACACGCTCCGAGATCCTCACCGCGCTGACCCTATCCACCGCTCCAGCCACGCCAGTGTGGGCTGCGCTGCCGGAGCACGCAGCGCCAGGCGACCACATCGGCCCGGCACTCCATGCGCCCGGGCACCGGAGTCGTCCGCCACGAGCAGCGTCCCGGGGGGCTCGTCGCGCCTCAGCGCGACCAGTGCGTCGTCGGTGCGGGCCACGACCGCCGAGCGACGCTCGCCCGAGCCGGGGCAGGGAGCCGACATGGCTGTCCACCGCCCGCGGGCACTTCCGCCAGAGTCCGGGTCAGCCGCGCCGGCGGAGCAGGAGGAGGCGGAGTGACCGCGCGCGCCGCACTCCGAACGAGTGTCTTGGCGACGTGGAGCAGCCCGACCGTGATCACCCCGAGCAGCACCCAGACCAGGAAGGCAGACAGCAGAAGAATTCACAAGGTTTAGTCGGCGAGGTTCGCCGAGACGCGGATGGCCGACCAGCCGACGATCACTCTGCTCCTCGACTCGTCAGGACGACCATGAACGTCTTCGCCACGATCTTGACGTCGTGGGTGAGCGACCAGTTGTCGACGTAGAAGAGATCCAACCGGCGGTACAGCTCGAAGTCGGACTCCGACCTCCCGGACACCTGCCACATGCCGGTGATCCCCGGGAGCACCCGGAGCCGCTGACGCAGATCCGACGACCAGTGCTCGGTCTCCGACGGCAACGCCGGGCGGGGACCCACCACGCTCATCTCACCACGCAGGACGTTCCAGAACTGCGGCAACTCGTCGATCGACGACTTGCGGAGAAAGCGCCCGGTTCGAGTGATGCGCGGGTCGGCCTTCATCTTGAACAGCGGACCGTTGCGCTCGTTCAGATCGTCGAGTTCCATCCGCCTCGCCTCGGCGTCCTGCACCATCGAGCGGAGCTTGATCATCTCGAACGGCTCACCGTCCTTGCCGACGCGGACCTGACGGAACAGCACCGGCCCCCGAGAGTCGAGCTTGATCGCCACGGCGGCGATCAGCACGACCGGCAACGTCAGCAGCAGCGCCGAACCAGCCACGACCACGTCGAACGTGCGCTTCAGGAGCAGATGGACCCGAGACCGGTTCGTCGGCTCGACGTAGATCATCAGCCGCCCGTCGATCGACTGCGACCTGGTACGGGTGATGTCGATGTCGTGCAACGACGACGACAACGTGACATGACAGCCGGCATCGGTGAGTGTCCGCGTGAGCCGGTTCACCACCTCGGGGTCGAGCGACGCAACCGACAGGATCGCCCCGACCGCACCTGTCCGCCGGACCACATCGGCCGTGTCGTCGATCGAACCGAGTACCCGGCTGCCCACTCCTGCGAGTTGATCGCCGGTCAGACCCAACACCTCGTAGCCGAGATCGGGGCGGCGCTCGGTTGCCTGCAGCAACGAGATCGCCTCCGAACCGGTACCGACGATGATCACCGGCCGACGGATCCGCCCCTCGCGGCGCAACTTGGCGAACACCCGCCGCGCCAGGAGGCGTGAAGCGACGAGCGACGACGTCACGCACACCAACAACAACCCCACCCACAGCCGCGACAATTCGCCGTACTGCGCCAGGAAGAGCACGCCCACCAGGAAGCCTGTCGCCGCCAGACCGGCGACGAACAGACGTCGCAGCTCCTCGCTGAACTGACAGACTGCTCGGGCGAGGAACAAGTTGTTCGCCCCCATCATCACCACCCAGATCGGCACGATGAAGCCGGCGAACAGGATCTCGTCACGCAGCGTCGTGTCGGAAACCGGCCTGACGAGTTGCTGGATCACCGTGGCGAGCACGTATCCGACGACGATGGCGGCAACGTCGGAGGCGATCAACAGCCGGCGCAGACGCCGGGCACTCGGCCGGACCGCCGCCCGCTCCTCGGCCGGCACGACCAGTTGGAGGTCTCGGGTCTCACGCGCCGGTACTGTCGACGGCCGATCGACCACCGACGTCAAGGACCGCCGCTGTTGGACTTGTCCATCCATCTCCGCCTCCACACTTCGCTCGCTGAAACCCGACTCCAGCAACAGTACCGATTCACCACTGTTCGTGGTCATAGGAAGTCCTCAGTATTTCGTCATGTTTCTGTTCGGTCTCGACGAATACCACGTTTCGACCATATTTCACAAGGGTTTTCCCGCAACCCAGTTCACCCCGACAGGAGCCGTGACCCAACACTCTGCGTGGTCGTGAGGGGACGCTACGCCGACCAGTGGTCGGAGAGCTTGACG
>CAZJUC010000285.1:0-3501 GCA_964549065.1 uncultured Ilumatobacteraceae bacterium | reverse complement strand
CGTGCTCGTTGGCGCCCATCTCGGCGCCCCACATCCACCACGGCTGCGAGACGAGCACGGCATTGGTGTGGGCGACCTGCGGGACCGAGATCCACGTACAGTCGACCTCGTCGACGAGCGGCTCGTGGTCGGCGGCCGGGTACCAGCGCGGGATCTGCGCCTCGTTCGGATCGCGATCGCTGTTCTTCGCGAACAGCACGCCGTCCGGCGTCAACGAGACCAGGGTGTCGCACACGCCGGCGAAGCTAGTGGGCCCGGCACCGTGTGACGGTTCGGCGGTGTGCTACGACGGGCAGTCATGACGATGACATTCCAGGAAGCGTGCGCAGCGGTCTGCGCACCGGGCACACGGTTCGAGATCACCGAGGTCGACGTGTTCGGCGTGCCGACCAAGGTGTTCACGGGCACCCCACCGAACATGCGGTACCTGTTCGCAGCAGCCGGCGCCCGCACCGACGACTTCATCGTGTTCGAGGACGAGCGCTGGCCGATGCCACGGGTGCTCGAGCTCGTGAACCAGATCGCCCACGCGCTCGTACACGACCTCGGCATCGCCAAGGGCGACCGCGTCGCGATCGCCATGCGCAACTACCCGGAATGGATCGCTGCGTTCGCGGCCATCACCTCGGTGGGCGCCGTCGCCGTCCCGATGAACGCCTGGTGGCAGACCGACGAGATGGTGTTCGCCCTCGCCGACTCGGGCTCGAACGTCGTCGTCGCGGACGCCGACCGATTGGATCGGATGCGCGCCGCCGAGCGCGGATCGATCACGGCCAGGGTCGTCACCGTCCGCGAAGGTGCAGCAGCACGACCCGACGACCCGTTCGAGGTCGTCGCCCTCGAAGACCTGTTGACACCGGGCGCGACGCTGCCCGACGTCGACATCGACCCCGACGACGACGTCACGATCCTCTACACCTCGGGAACCACCGGCAATCCGAAGGGTGCGGTGTCGACCCATCGCGCCGTCCTCAGTTCGCTGATGGCCTTCGCCGCCAGAGCAGCGGTCAACGCCGCACGTGAGCCGAGCGACCCCGACCCGGACAAGCAGCAGGCGGCGGTGATGCTGCCGGTGCCGCTGTTCCACGTCACCGGTCTGGTGCCGGTGATGCTCGGCGCATTCGTCGGCGGCTCGAAGCTGGTGATGACCTACAAGTGGAACCCCGACCGGGCGCTGGAGTTGATCGAACGCGAACGGGTCACCAACTTCGTCGGCGTGCCGACGATGAGTTGGGACCTGCTCGAGGCGCCCACGTTCGACCAACGCGACACCTCCAGCCTCACCGCCGTCGGCGGCGGTGGCGCTCCCATGCCACCGGAGCTGGTCAAGCGCATCGAGGACAACTTCTCCAAGGGCCGACCGAGCCTCGGCTACGGCATGACCGAGACGAACGCCTACGGGCCGGGCAACGCCGGCGACGACTTCGTTGCCCACCCCACCTCGACCGGCCGCGCCGTTCCGATCATGGACCTCCGTGTCACCGACCCGATCGGCAACGTGTTGCCGACCGGCGAGACCGGCGAGATCTGGTTCCGCGGCCCGATGCTGATCCGCGGGTACTGGAACCGGCCCGACGCCACCGCCGACACGATCGTCGACGGATGGCTCCGTTCGGGCGACATCGGCCGCATCGACGACGACGGTTTCGTGTACGTCAGCGACCGGGCGAAGGACATGGTGCTGCGCGGCGGCGAGAACATCTACTCCGCCGAGGTCGAAGCGGCCATCTACGAACACCCCGCCGTGTACGAAGCCGCTGTGTACGGCGTCCCCCACGAACGCCTGGGCGAGGAGGTGGCGTGTCACGTGATGGTGCGTCCCGGCGAGTCGCTGACCGTCGACCAGCTCCAACAGTTCGTCGGCGAACGTCTCGCCGGCTTCAAGGTGCCGAGTCGGGTCACGATCGTGACCGAGCAGCTTCCCCGCAATGCGTCGGGCAAGATTCTCAAGCGTGAGCTCCGTGACGCGCTCGTCACCGTCGACGACTGATCGCGCCCCGGCTCGTCGGCTCTGCCTCGGATAGCGGTCGTCGTCCGCGCCACTCGCACCAGTTTGCGACAGCGACCGTCGGGTACGTCCTCGGGGAGCACGCCGCTGAACCGGCGGCACCGACAACAGGAGTGCACACATGGCCGAGGACACAACCCCGAAGTCGCCAGCGCCGACCGACGTCACGACCGGCGACCGTATCCATCGCACCACGTTTCCCACCACAGAGGGCTCCGACGAACCGATCGACGAACGAGCTGACGCTGCGTCGAACGAGGACCACGACGAGTCGGACGACGTCATGGACGACCGGATGAAGAAGATGTACATCCGCTTCGGTGCGATGATCGCCACCTCCACCGCAGCGATGTTCGTGCTCATGTACCTGAACACCTACGAATGGGATCACGTCCAGTGGAGCGAGACCCGCTTCTACATGGCGTTCGTGATGGGTTCGACGATGGCAGCGATCATGCTGCTGTTCATGCTCGGCATGTACAAGAGCAAGATCGTCAACGTGGCGATCCTGGTCACCAGCGTGCTCATCTTCTCACTGTCGCTCTGGCTGGTCCGCAGCCAGACCACGGTGCAGGACTCTTCGTACATGCGAGCGATGATCCCGCACCACTCGATCGCGATCCTCACCAGCGAACGCTCGGAACTCACCGACCTGCGGGTGCTCGAACTGGCCGACGCGATCATCCTCGCCCAACGCCGTGAGATCGCCGAGATGAACTGGTTGATCGACGACATCAGCGCCAACGGCGAGGTGACCACCCAGGCCGAACTCGAGGAGCGGCCGGTGCCGGAGTACGACGTGACGAACGGGCGCGACGAGCTGTCGCCCTGAGCCGAAGTCGCTGTTGCGCCGTGACGCCCTAGGGTGAACGGCCATGTCTGCGCCCTCGACCAACTCGCGCGCGGCCGTGACGATCGGAAAGGCACTCGTCGCAGCCATTGCGTGTCTCGCCGCGCTGACCGCCACGGGGTCCCCTGCGTGGGCGCACACCAGCTTCGTCGGTTCCGATCCGGCGGACGGATCGACCGTCGCTGGACCGGTCGGTGAGGTCGTGCTGCAGTTCTCGGGCACCTCGGAAGAGGCGGGCGACGGCTTCGTGGTGCTCGACGCGACCGGCGAGGTGCGCGAACCGACGTCGGTGACAACGACCGACGACAAGACGTTCACACTCACGTTCGACCCAGCACTGAGTGGCGGGCAGATCGGCGTGCGCTGGAGCGTCCGCGCCGGGGACTCGCATCCGATCAGCGGCAGCTTCTCGTTCACGGCCGGGGCGGACCGCAGCACCGATCCCGGCGTCGATGACTCGACACTCACCGACAGCGCGGCACCGCCGGCGGCAACCTCTGACGACGCGTCGATGACCGCCGACGGGATGGCCGAGATGAACGTGGCGAGCGGGACCACCGAGATGGCGGAGTTCCTCCGGGTCGACGACACGCAGCCGGGTGCAACGACGGCGAGACTGGGGCGGATCGTCACGCTGTTGTCG
>CAZJUC010000284.1:0-3528 GCA_964549065.1 uncultured Ilumatobacteraceae bacterium | reverse complement strand
CGAGCGTGAGCTGGGTGAGGTCGTTGCTGCCGATCGAGAAGCCGTCGAACCTGGCCGCGAATTCGTCGGCGAGGATGATGTTCGACGGAATCTCTGCCATCACGTAGACCTCGAGTCCGTTGCTGCCGCGCAGCAGCCCGTTCTCGGCCATTGCCTCGAGGACGCGATCTGCCTCGTCCAACGTGCGACAGAACGGGATCATCACGACCACGTTGGTCAGCCCCATCTCGTCGCGGACCCGGCGCAGTGCATCGCACTCGAGGCCGAACCCCTCCCGGTACTGCTCGTGGTAGTAGCGCGAAGCTCCGCGCCAGCCCAGCATCGGGTTCTGCTCCGAGGGCTCGAACCGTTCGCCGCCGAGCAGACCGGCGTACTCGTTGGTCTTGAAGTCGCTCATCCGGACGATCACGGGATCGGGCCACGATGCGGCGCCGATCCGGGCGATGCCGTGGGCGAGATGCTCGACGAAGTACTCCGACTTGTCGTCGTAGCCGCGCACCATCTCGGCGATGCGCTGCTTGTCGTCGCCGTCATCGAGCTCGTCGTAGCGCAGCAGCGCCATCGGGTGGATCTCGATGTGGTTGTTGATGATGAACTCCATGCGGGCCAGACCGACACCGTCGGTCGGCAGCCGCCACCACCGGAACGCAGCGCCCGGGTTCGCGAGGTTGACCATCACCGACGTGTCGGTCTCGGGGATCTCGTCGAGATCGATCTCACGCTCGTCGAAGTCGAGCATGCCGGTGTACACGTGCCCCTCGTCGCCCTCCGCGCACGACACCGTGACCTCGTCGCCGTCCGACAGGACCTCGGTGGCGTTGCCACAACCGATCACCGCTGCCACGCCGAGTTCCCGACTGACGATGGCTGCGTGCGAGGTGCGACCTCCCTGATCGGTGACGATCGCGGCAGCGCGTTCCATGATCGGCTCCCAGTCAGGATCGGTCGCCTGGGTCACGAGTACCGCGCCGTCCTCGAACTCTCCGATCTCGGAGGCGCTCATCAGTCGGCAGACCGTTCCTGCTGCGATCGCGTCACCGATGGCCACGCCACTGACCAGCTCTTCGCTCCGCTCGTTCAGGCGGAACGACGTCAGCATCGAGGCCGACTTGCGCGCCTGCACCGTCTCGGGTCGGGCCTGCACGATGAACAGTTCGTCGAGTTCGCCGTCCTTGGCCCATTCGATGTCCATCGGCGTGCCGTAGTGCTCCTCGATGGTGACCGCCCAACGAGCGAGGCGCCGGATCTCGGCGTCGGTCAGGACGTGACTCGTACGTTCCTCGTCCGACGTCTCCAGCGTCGCAGTGGGATCGGCGCCGGGATCGCCCGCTTCGCTGTACACGATCTTGGTCGCCTTGCTCCCCAGCTTCTTGGAGATCACCGGGTTCACGGCGTCGTCGCCGAGCATCGGCTTGAAGACCAGATACTCGTCGGGGTCGACCTCCCCGGCCACCACCGACTCGCCGAGCCCCCACGCGCCGTCGATGAGGACCGTGTCGGGAAACCCGCTGTCGCTGTCGATCGTGAACATCACGCCCGCCGAGGCGAGGTCGGAGCGCACCATCTGCTGTACACCCACCGACAACGCCACCTCACGGTGGTCGAATCCCTGATCCTCGCGATAGTTGATGGAGCGATCGGTGAACAGCGATGCGTAGCAACGCCGGCACGCATCGAGCAGCGCCTCGTCGCCGGTGATGTTCAAGAAGGACTCCTGTTGGCCGGCGAAACTCGCTTCGGGCAGGTCCTCGGCGGTGGCACTGCTGCGAACCGCGACGCTCGGGTCGTCGATCTCCAAGCGGGTGGCGAGTTCGTGGTAGGCGTCGGTGATCGCTGTCGCTGTTCGTCCGGGGAACTCGGATTCGAGGAACATCCGGCGGATGTCGGCGCCGACATCGGAGAGCTCGGCGCCGTCGTGGAGATCGTCGATCCGTTCGGCGATGCGGTCCTCGAGCCCGTTGGCGTCGAGGAACTGCCGGTACATGGCCGACGTCGTCGCGAACCCACCGGGCACACGGATGCCTTGGGCGGCGAGGTGCTGGATCATCTCGCCCAGCGACGAGTTCTTGCCCCCCACCTGGGCGGTGTCACCGGAGGAGAGGTCCTCGAACCATCGGATCAGATCGCCGGTGTCGCTGTCGGTGTGAGTCGCGTTGTCGGTGTCGGTCATGTGGACATCTCCTTGGTGGGGTGGTCGCGATCCCGGACGGGGAATGTGACCGAGCTCCCCGGCTCGAGCGTGGTGTCGTCATCCCGACACGAGATGTCGATGGGTGTGAGCGCTCCGGGAGCGCTCGACAGGTGCACTTCGCCGTCGGTGACCTGGACGATCAGCACGTGTTCGCGGTAGCGCAGGTTGAACTCGAGCTTGCCGAACTCGTCGGGCCAGTAGGGGTTCAGGATCAACCGATCCGCTCTGGTCTCGACACCGGCGAAGCATCGCTGCAGCAGGTCGACGCTGCCGGCCATCGCCGCGAGGTGGATGCCTTCGTGGGTCGTGCCGCCCTGGATGTCGACGACATCGGAGCGCAGCGCCCGGAAGAACAGCTCCACGCCGCCCTCGCGCTGGGCGCGGGTGAGCACCCACGAGTGGACGACGGCACTGAGCGTCGAGCCGTGCGAGGTGCGATCGAGGTAGTAGTCGATGATCCGGGGCACCGCGTCCGGGTCGAGCTGATAGCCCAATCGTTCGAGCAGCTCGCGGAGCTCGTCGCACGACAGCAGGTAGAACAGCATCAGCACGTCGGCCTGCTTGGACACCTGGTACCGATTGACGTCGTCGTTCTCGGCTTCGAGGATGCGGTCGAGCCGTTGGATGTCGTCGTAGCGTCGCCGGTAGTCGTCCCAGTCGAGTTCTTCCAGATCTTCGTCGCCCTCGAATTGGCTGATGATGCCGTCGTCGTGGAACGGCACGAACATCTTCTCGGTGATGTCCTCCCACCGGTCGAGTTCGCTTGGCTCGATCCTGGCCGTCTCGAGGAGCTGATCCCGATCGTGCGGCGTCAGCCTGTCGAGCGCGTCCAAGGCACGCGCCAGCACCCACACCGTCACGGTGGTGTAGGCGTTGTTGTCGATGCCGTTCTCCTCGCCGGGCTCGTAGCCCTCGTACACCCACTGCCAGACCGTCATGCCCAGCAGCTCCTGTTCATCGGGGACCTTGCGTGGGGGCCAGCACTTCGGCGAAACCGTCGAGCAGTGTCGGCAGCAGCCCTGGCCGTCGACTGCGAAGGTCGCTGACGTGGAGGATCGTATCAGTCGGTCGAGACTGGTCTCGCCGTTGTCCTGGCACGTCGGACCACATCAGTTCCATCGCTTGGTGGGTACCCCTACCCCGATCGGATGAAACGGTGACGGAGCCGGAGCGTCGAGCCAGGCTCACCACTCACGCTCGCCTCTCACAATGGTTGTGACCGGCAGCATCCGGGTACGCGTGGCGATGCCGTTGTCGCTCGTAATGGGCTGGCGTCTCGACAAGTTTGGAGCCTGATGTGGAACCGATCGTCACCCTCACCATGAACCCCACGGTCG
>CAZJUC010000283.1:0-3556 GCA_964549065.1 uncultured Ilumatobacteraceae bacterium | reverse complement strand
GACAGACACCGGCGCACAGCTCGCAGCCGATGCACTTCTCCATGCCGTCCTCGTAGCGGTTGAGCACGTGGCGGCCGTGGAGCCGTTCGGGACGCGCCAGTTTCTCGTCGTGCTCGACGTCGCGTGCGGTGTCGCTGCGCTTCTTCGCGCGGCGTCCACCGGAGTACTCGGTGGTGACACGCTTGCCGCCGAAGAGACGGTGCTGGCGGATCGTGACGCCGAAGCCCTCGAGGTAGCCCATCAGACGTTCGCTCCCTTCTGGGTGCTCTGAGTCGTGGTGTCGACCGGGTCGTAGCCACCGCCCGCAGCGGCCCGGTTCCGGGCGCTCACCCGCAACGCCGCGCCGAACAGCGCCAATGCGACCGCTGCGACGACGAACGAGATCAGCACCACTCGGGCGCTCGTGGCGAAGTCGCCGTCGGGCGAGAATTCACGCAGCGCTGCGAGCAGCAGGAACCAGCCGAGCGCGACCGGGATCAGGATCTTCCAGCCGAAGTCCATCAGTTGGTCGTAGCGCAGCCGGGGCAGCGTGGCCCGCAACCAGACGTACAGGTACAAGAAGCCCATCAGCTTCACGAAGAACCACAGGGTTCCCTCGATCGCGCCGGGGATCAGCGGGATGTCGAACAGTCCCTGCGGCCCACCGAAGAACAACGTGACCATGACGGCGCTCATCGTCACGACGCCCATGAACTCCGCGAGGAAGAACAATGCGAACCGGATGCCCGAGTACTCGGTGTTGAACCCGCCGACGAGTTCCTGTTCGGCCTCGACCAGGTCGAACGGCGGCCGGTTCAGCTCAGCGGTGGCGGCGACGAGGAAGATCACGAACGGCACGATTCCCGTCGAGATCAGATTCCAGTCGAGGAAGCTGTCCTGGCGGGCGACGATGCCGGCGGTCGACAGGGTGCCCGACGACAGCAACACCGCAGCGAGGCTGAGGCCGAGGGCCGCCTCGTAGGAGATCATCTGCGCCGAGGCACGGACCGCGCCGAGCAGCGGGTACTTCGAACCACTCGACCAGCCGGCGAGCATGATGCCGTACACGGCGATGCCGGACAGGGCGAGCACGATCAAGATGCCCATCGGGGGGTCGGCCAACTGGGCGCGGGTGGTCTCGCCGAAGATCTCGATGGTGCCGTCACGACCGTCGGAGAAGTCGCCGCCGAGCGGGATCACCGACCAGATCAGGAACCCCGGCACGAACGACAGGAACGGCGCGAGGCGGAACACGATCCGGTCGGCGCGGGTGGGCAGGAGGTCTTCCTTGAAGAACGCCTTGATGCCGTCGGCGAGGCTCTGCAGGATGCCGAACGGGCCGGCCTTGTTCGGGCCGACACGGTTGTGCATGCCGGACACGACCTTGCGCTCGTACCAGATCATCAGCATCGTCGACACGAGGCCGAGCGCGAAGATGATGAGCACCTTCGCGATCACGATGATCAGCGGCGTCCACAGCAGACGCCCGTCGAGCAGCGGGTCGAGCGCCAGCATCAGACGCGCTCGATCCTGACGTCGGTGGTGACCGCAGCAGCGTCGACGATGTCCTCGATCGTGCCGGCACCCTGGTTGAACGGCGACCACACCACGCCGCGCGGGACGCGGGTGTTCGCCGCGATCGGCAGGACACTGGCAGCCTTGGCACTGACGACCTTGACGTCGTCGCCCTCGGCGACACCCAGGGCGTCGAGGTCGAGCGGGTGCACGTGCAGCGCCGACCCGGGAGCGAGGTTCACGAGCGAGCGTGACATCTGGGTTCCGATTGCCCGGTCGTACAACTTGCGACTCACCACCAACCGATAGTCATAGCTGTTCCGACCCGGCGCGGAGAAAGACACGGCCGGCAACGCGGCCGCCACGGGCGCCGTGAGCACACCATTGGGTTCGTCACGCAGGGCGTCGGCGGTCACCCCGGCGAAGGCCGGCACCGTCGAAGCGATCAGTTCGGTGACGTCCGCGACGGTGGAAACCCCACGCAGCGGGTGGTCGGCTTCGAGGGAGTGGTCTCCGAGCATCAACCCGAGTTCGACGGCGATCATCCAGTCGGGCCGGCTGGTCCCGGTAGCGGTGACCAGCTGGGCGAGCGTGGACACGCGACCCTCGAGGTTGGTGGTCGTGCCGGCCTTCTCGCCGTACGCCGAGGCCGCGAGCACGACGTCGGCATGCTGGGCCGACTCGCTCGGGAACGCATCGACGGCCAGCACGCGGCGGGCACCGGCGATCGCTCGGCGTGCCAGGTCGGCGTCGGGACAGTCGTTGAGCGGATCGGCGCCGAGCAGCACGAGCAGTCCGAGCTTGCCGTCGGCAGCCGCACGCAGTGTGGCCAGCCCGTCGCGATCGGCATCGGTCGGAGCCAAGCCGACCGAGAGTGCTCCGACCACGTTGCCGCGCCGGAGCGCGGGCAGCACGGTGGCGCCGGGAACCGCATCGAGGACCGTCTGCAACGCGGCGACGGTGGCGTCGGCCGACTCGGCGAGGTTGGGGCGACCGGCCACGACCACGACGTCACCGCCGGCGAGCTGTTCGGCGATGTCGGCGTCGGCGAGCGCCTTGGCGACGGCTGCCTGCTGCGAGCCGGGCTCGTAGCGCACCGACTTCCAGGCGTACGGCGACATCCCGGTCTCGAACGTCGAGAACTCGAGCAGCTTGACGTGGTGCTTCTCGGCGGCGTCACGCAACCGCAGGTACAGCACCGGCAGCTCTTCTTTGAGGTCGGGTCCGAGCAGGATGACCGTGGCGGCGGTGGCGGCGTCGTCGATCGTGGCGCGGGGGAGGCCGAGGATCTCTGCCGGCAGGCCGTCGCCGAGTTGGGCGTCGCGATGGGTGACACCGATCGCGTCGGCGAGCTGCGCCCAGGCGAACGCATCTTCGTTGGTGCCACGGGCGCCCCCGAGCAGCCCGATGCTGTCGGGGCCGCCATCGGCCAGTGCATCGGTGACGAGCGACGCGGCGGCGCGCAGCGCGGCGTTCCAACTGGTGGGGACGAGTCCGGCATCCGTCTCGACGAGCGGTGCGGCGAGGCGGTGATCGGAGTTGACCGCCTCGAAGTTGAAACGCCCACGGTCGCACAGCCAACCCCAGTTGACGGGGTCGGAGTCGACACCCTGGTAGCGCAGCAGTTCGTCGCGGCTCGACTGGATGACGGTACGACAACCGACCGAGCAGGTGGTGCAGGTCGACTCGCGCTGGTCGAGGTCCCACGGGCGGGCCCGGAAGCGGTACGGCTTCGCAGTGAGCGCGCCGACGGGGCAGATCTGCACGGTGTTGCCCGAGAAGTAGGACACGAACGGCTCGTCCGGGAACGTCATCACCTGGGTGTCGTTGCCGCGACTGATGAAGTGGATCAGCTTGTCGCCGGCCACCTCGTCGGCGAACCGGGTGCAGCGGTCGCACAGGATGCAGCGCTCGCGGTCGAGGTCGACCAGGTCCGAGATCGGGATCGGCTTCTCGAAGTGGCCCTTCTCCTCGATGAACCGGGACTCGCCCGGCCCGTGGGAGTACGCCTGGTCCTGCAGCGGGCACTCGCCGCCCTTGTCGCACACCGGGCAGTCGAGCG
>CAZJUC010000282.1:0-3557 GCA_964549065.1 uncultured Ilumatobacteraceae bacterium | reverse complement strand
CGAAGCACTGCGCTACTCGCTCGACATCGTCTACTAGCCAGGATTTGAGCCGCACAATCTGATCGGCTGTGACCGAGCGAACGTGCCGATACGAGCGGCTGCCGGCCGGGAATCAGGCGCGCATTCCGGAGCGGGTTGGGCATCCGAGGACCTGCGATGACCGATGAAGGGTCGCGGCACCTCTCAGAGCGGTAAAGAACACCAGGGTGAATGCAGCCGTCGGGCGTGCCATCACTTTTGATCGAGAGTTCTTCGGCGTCGAAGCCGCGGTCGTTTACGGCGACGAACCTGTGTGTGATTTCGACCCAAGTCGTGCGGGTGCGCTGCGGCGCGCGCTTCACCAAAGACGGCGGCGAGCCACAGGTGCACCGTTGCCGAGGTCGACGATGCGCCTCTCGCAGCGGATGAACCCGCTCACGCCTCACGTCCTTGAACGCCACCGGCACCCCGAGGAGTGGGTTGGTCACCGGCGAACCACGCTGGGGAGGTGATGCGCTCGACGATGTAGTCGCGTGGGGTTGCGGGTTCACCCAACCATGGACGTCATCGGCAGCCGAACAATGGTCGAGCGCGTTCGGAGCTTGATGCGAGCGGAGCTGCCGCTCGGTGCTGTCGAATCAGCGTGCCGTATCCGCTCAAACGACTGGTGTTCAGCCGGCGTTCGGTGAGCCGAGCGGCGACTCTCGGTTCGGTTCGATCAGGCAGACGTTCCGCTGCTGGTGAGGCGCCGGGGGAGGTGGCGCCCCACCAAGGCAGCGTGAACACGCGAATCATCCGGTACCGACATGACAAAGAGGGAACCGTCATGCGCGCCTTGCGTAACGAAGTAGATCCGGCGGTTGGGGGCACGTTCTGGCGCCTAACCAGGTGAGGCACTGCACTATCGCGACCGGCACGAGGCTGCGCTCAATCGCTACTCATTCACGTCGCCGCCTTCAACTGGTTGAATAGCTGGATCGACGATCAGGCCGAGCTGGGTGACGAGGAGGAGGACGGGTTCGATCCCGACCGCCTTGCGGTCTGTGCGTACTGGCGGTGCGGCGAGCTGTTCGAGCGGCGGTCGGCGAACCATCGCTACTGCCGCAAGGCCTGTTGCAGCCGCCAGAACAAGTGGCAGCGCGCCCAAGCCCGCAAGACCCGCCGCTGACGCCAGCAAGCGTTACCAGGCAAGATGCCATCGTTGCCGCCTCGATCGCCGTACTCTTGGCACTCGTCATCACCGGCGAACTGTCGGGCAGTCGCACCCCCGATCACGCGCTACTTCCTGCCCACCATGTGATGCGAAATTCCCTGGCCCGAATGAGTCACCCGAAGTGATCGATTCTCAGCAGACTGTGACCGGCAGGCTCTCATCGCCGCGTTCGGGGACACTCTGTCCGTCGTTGCCGCCCGCGCGTCCCAGGACGCGTGGCTGATCGTGCGGTTCGTGCGCGATGTCGCTGCACTGGACGACGAGCACGCCGTGTCCACGTTGGGGCAGGCCGAGCGACATGTCGGAGTGGGAGGGAGTCCGGCCATCGTGCACGGTGACGGGTGTCATGCAATATTCGGCGGGCAAAGCGGTTGATCCACGTGCCGGATGAGTTCCGGCACGATGGAGGATCCCAATGAACATCATGGATGCCGCTCGCTCGATAGGACTCGTTGGTTCGAACGGGGAGGTGGCTGGCACGATTGACCAGCAGAAGGTGCTCGGAGCGCTCGCTGAGCTCAGGGAAGATGACCCGGCGCACGCAGACCTGTATGCCGCCGCCGCCGAACACGTTCGAAGCACCCGCTCCGCTGGAGTGGAAACCCACGAGGCCAATAGCTTCCAGATGCGCCCTGGCGCAGAGGCGAAGACCCAGCTTCGCTACCGATCCGAGATGGCCGACCTGTTCACCGACCTCGCGATCGACGTCGGACTCAGACGCCACCACCGGGAATCCGTGGCGGCCGCCTGAGCGAAAGAACTCGGAACCGGCGGTTGGGGGCAGTGGTGGAGGCCACCGTGGTCCGCGATTATGGGGCACTCGGTAAGGGCCGTGATGCGGCGCAACGGACAGGGCGCGCAGCGGGTTATCGCTCGCCGTTATCGGGTGCCCCGAACGGCACAAGAGGTCTGCCTGTGGACGCCATCAGGTCGAACGTTCTCGGCCAGGGGGCATAGGCAAGATCCATCGTCTGATGCGTTTGTCAGGCTTTGCCGATCGCCGAGTCGGAGTTGTTCACGACAGCGATTTCGCCGTAGGTGTTGTCGAGGCATCTCTGGGCGAGTTCCGCCGCGTCCCCGCCTGCAAGTCGCTCGATGTCGCCGATGTAGAGATAGCCACCACCGCCATCCACCTCATCACCCGCGACCAGCGTCGCGCCGGCGGGAGTGACCACCGTCTGAGCATCTGCATCCCACCGAGTACCCGATGGCCACAACACCGGGTAGCGCTCACCGATCTCGTCGCGCGCCGCATACAAGCACTCACCCTCGATCTCCAACACACCGCTCACCACGGCGTCCATCCCGTCGCCGCTGCCAGACGCATCGGGCCAGCGCATCACCGGCCCAACAATGGCACTGGGAGACGAACTGGACTCGCATGACACGAGGGCGAGCAACCCGACGATCAGGAGCGCTCGTCGAGTCACCCCTCGGAGGCTCAGTGCAGCGTCGGAACCGTGTCGAGTCATGGTTGATCGGTGTTCATCCTCCCATATAGATGCCACCGAGTGACCAACGCGCGGCCGTGACGTACCGAGCGAGCTGCGGGCATCCGATTGCCGGGCCCGGATTGTTCGGTCAGCTTGCCGAGCGCGCCCGCTGACGCGTCGGCCTCCGACGAGACGGTCTCTGTCAAACCCCTTCATGAGGCTGGCGATCGGGCCGGCAACTCCGCTCCCGACTCACCAGTCTGGCTGCCGCTGCCGAACGCGCCCGCGGGCGCTTCCAGTTCCTGGCGGGCAGCCCCGGACCGCCCCGATCGACCGGTCTCGGGCGGGACTATCTGGAGCCACGTAAGGGCCGGGCTGCGACGCGAGCCAGCGCCCGTCGAAGATGATTACGCGTGCTGATACAGAGTGAGTGTTCCGACGCTCAGCTCGGTTGCAGGTACCGGCGGAGCGCCTCTCGAATCACGTCCGATGGTGACGTGTGATCCTGTTCGGCGCGCGACAGCAGTTGATCCTTGAGCTCCGGATCGAGGCGCACTGACTCGACGGACGCCGGTGCTGATCCGAGTGTCGGGCGCCCTCGCTTGTTACGCCGAGCGACGAGGCGGTCGACGTCGTAGCCGGGCTCGGCCTCGTCGGCGAGCGCATCGATTTCGGAATCGGTGAGGGTTCGCTTCGTCGTCATTGTTCGAGCAGCTTTCGGTACTTGGGTCGCACCAGCTCGAGCAGGTTGCCCGCTCGATCCGGACAGAAACCATTCAGCCGGATCGGGCGAGCGTGATTTCGTGGCTGTGAGTATCGCCGGTGCCGGTTGACGAGGTCGGCCAGTGTTGGTGCCGGTGATCCAGCGTGACCCCATTACGTGTTTGCGAGAGTTGGGCCGCGATGCAGCGGGCGGGACTCGGCGTCGACCG
>CAZJUC010000281.1:1251-3564 GCA_964549065.1 uncultured Ilumatobacteraceae bacterium | reverse complement strand
CAACCGTGAGATGAACCAGCGCGTCGTGGACATGCTCACCGCCGGCGCCGCCAAGGCTCCCGCCGAGAAGACGACGGCCGAGAAGACGACGGCCAAGAAGCGGGCCGCCGAGAAGACGACGGCCAAGAAGCGGGCCGCCAAGAAGACGACGGCCAAGCAGGCCACGGCCCGGAAGACCGCGGCGAAGAAGGCGACCACCTGACTCGTCGACTCGATCGGTGTCGTCGGATCTCCCCCGACTCCGGCGGCACCGCATCGACCGCGCCGGCTCCATCCCCTCCACTACCGTTCAGAGGCTGACATCCGCATGACCGAGTCCGACGACACCACTGCGCCCCGCACCCCGCGGGGTGTGCCCGCGCTCGGAGAGTTCATCAAGAGCCAGCGCCGCATCGCGGATCTCTCGCAGCGCGAGCTGGCCCGACTCGCCGACCTGTCCGATGCCTATCTCAGCCAGTTGGAACGTGGCCTCCACGAACCATCGGTGCGGGTCCTCAACGGCCTCGCCCAGGCACTCAACGTGCCGAGCGACAAGCTGCTGGCATACCTCGGCCGACACGACGCCGGTGCTGCCACCGAGCGGTCGACCGAGTCGGCGATCGTCACCGACGACCGGCTCACCGACACCCAGAAGCAGTCGCTGCTCGACGTCTATCGTGCGTTCATCGCCGCGAACGACGTCGCTCAGAAGTAGTCAGACAGAGGGGGTGGCCCCGACGAGCTCGCGCACCGCTTCGACCGCCACCGACACCGTGGTCGACTCGATGCGCTTGGCGGTCTCCTCGTCGGGCGTTTCGGTCTGTGTGCGGTTCACCAACACACCGGCCACGCATCCGGCACGCAAACCCGACGAGGCGCACATCGTGAACAACGTCGCAGCCTCCATCTCGTAGTTGAGCACGCCCATCGCCTGCCAGTCCTCGAGGCTCCCGCGGAAGCGGCGGGTGACCCGTCCCGAGTACGTGTCGTAACGCTCCTGGCCGGGATAAAAGGTGTCGCTCGACGCCGTGACACCCACGTGCGGCTCGACCCCTACGGCGCGCGCCGCCTCCACGAGCGCGGTGGTGACCGCGAAATCGGCCACCGCCGGGAACTCCATCGGAGCGAAGTGCAGGCTCGCCCCATCGAGGCGAACCGCGCCGGTGGTCACGATCACGTCACCCTGCTGCAGCTGCGGCTGGATACCGCCCGTGGTGCCGACACGCAGGAACGTGCGCACCCCGAGCTGCGCCAACTCCTCGACGGCGATCGACACCGACGGCCCGCCGATCCCCGACGAACACACCACCACCGGGGTGTCGTCGAGCCAGCCGAGGAACGACGTGAACTCTCGGTGCGCCGCGAGGAACTCGTGGCGGTCCATCGTGGCAGCGATGCGCTCGACCCGGGCCGGGTCGCCGGGCACGATCGCCACGGTGGCGCCCTGCAACATGTCTGCGGTCAACCCGAGATGGAACACTGCGGTCATGGCTGCAACGGTACTGGCAGGCCGCTCGTGCATGCAGTGCCGTTGGTCCCCGTAGCCTCGCCCGACGATGTCGGCGTCCGTCACCAACCGCGCGCCCGTGCGCTCCGAGGCCTCGGTCGTTGCGTACCTGGCCTACCTCGGCATCCTGCTGGCGGTCGGCGTCGACATCTCGCTGCCCGCGTTCGACGAACTCGACGTGGCGTTCGGGCTCTCCGACCGTGGCATCAGCGTCGGCGTCATCGGCACCGTCTACATCCTCGGTATGGCGATCGGCCAGCTGGTGTACGGCGTCGCGTCCGACCGGTTCGGTCGCCGCTCGACGATGCTGTTCGGTATCGGGCTCTACTCGCTCGGCGTACTCACGGCGCTCTTCGCCCCCACCCTCGAGGTGCTGCTGGCCGGCCGGCTGCTGTGGGGTCTCGGCGCAGCGGCGCCGTTCGTGCTTCGCCAGGCGATCGCCCGTGACCTCTACGAGGGTGATCGGATGGCGCGGATCATCACGATCGTGACCGCGGTGTTCCTGGTGGGGCCGATCTTCGTGCCGATCATCGGTGCCGGCATCTTGTTGTTCGCTCCGTGGCAGGGCGTGTTCGCTGCGTCGTTGGTCGCATCGGCCGTCGCGCTGGTCTGGACCCTGCGTTTCGGCGAGACCCTCGATCCCGCGCAACGGCGGTCGCTGCAGATCCGCCCGCTCGTCGTCGCGCTCCGCCTCGTCGTGACGACCCGGGTGACGATCGGCCACATCGGTGCCCAGACGTTCGCGAGTGCGGCGTTCTTCGTCTGGCTCGGCAGCGCCCAGCCGATCTTCGACGACATCTACGACCGGGGTTCGCAGTTCGCGTTCT
>CAZJUC010000281.1:0-1151 GCA_964549065.1 uncultured Ilumatobacteraceae bacterium | reverse complement strand
AGCGCCCAGCCGATCTTCGACGACATCTACGACCGGGGTTCGCAGTTCGCGTTCTGGTTCGCCGGATCGGGCATCGTGATCGCGTCCGCCTTGTTGGTCAACGGCCACATGATCGATCGATTCGGTACCCGACGGATGGCGGTGTCCGTGTCGATCTCCTTCTTCGTCGTCGGCGCGCTGGGTGTCGTCGTCACGCTCGCAGCCGACGGCGTGCCCTCGGTGTGGACGTTCTTCGCCTGGGCGGCGATCACGAACGCACTCGGCACACTGGTCACCCCGTTGTGCACCAGCCTGGCCCTGGAGCCGATGGGTGCTCTGGCCGGCACGGCGTCGGCGGTGCTGGGCGCGGTGTCGCTGGGCGGGGGAGCGGTGCTCGCCGCGCTCGTCGACGCCCGGATCGACGCCACCGTCACCCCGATGGTGGTCGGCTCGCTGGTGTTCGGCGCGTTCAGTCTCGCACTCCTCCTCTGGGCCGGCGATTCCCGCCGGCCCGCAACGACGTAGTCGCCGACGGGCCCACGAGCACGATCCGCAGGCACCTGTCTGCTTGCAAACATGCAGATGTCCTTATATGGTTTCCGGATGCCATCTGCCGGGATGCCGCCAGGCCCTGCGACCTCCATTGCGCTCACCTCGGAGCAGACGCTCGACGCGCTGCGCGCCATCGGCGAGGAGACGCGCCTGCGCGTCGTTGCCGTGCTGCGTCACGGAGAACTCACCGTCACCGACCTCACCGAGATCCTCGGGCAGTCGCAGCCGCGGGTGTCGCGGCACCTCAAGCTGCTCGTCGACGCCGGGCTCGTCGCGAAGCACCGTGAGGGCACCTGGGCATTCTTCCGCCTCACCGAGTCGGAGCCCCACCGTGCGATCGTCGCGGCTGCACTCGACGTGGTCGCCGGCGACGATCTGGTGCTCGCTGCCGACCTGCAACGCCTCGGCGCCGTGCGTTCGCGGCGCGCATCCGCGGCCGCGGAGTACTTCGAACAGATCGCCACGATCTGGGACGAGGAACGCTCGCTGCACGCCGCCGCGGGCACCGTCGAAGCCGCCATGCTCGACGTGCTCGGCAACGAGCCGATCGGACGCGTCGTCGACGTCGGCACCGGCACCGGCCGCATGCTGCAACTGCTCGCCGACCGCGCCAGCCGCGC
>CAZJUC010000280.1:0-3608 GCA_964549065.1 uncultured Ilumatobacteraceae bacterium | reverse complement strand
GGATCACCGCGCACCAGCAGGCTCCACACGAAGACCATGGCCGTGCACGGCGCGGCGCCGAGCAGGATCGCCCCGGCCAGGTAGTCGCGGGCGAGCGCCTCCTCGATGAACGGCGAGAACACCACCAGCAGGAAGAACCACGAGATGGCGAACATGGTGAACGGCTTGATCAACCAGTTCACGACCGTCGTGACGACCAGCCCGCGCGGTTCGCGTCGCACACCCACGATCGACCCGAAGTCGATCTGGACCATCATCGGGAAGATCATCGCCCAGATCAGGATCGCCACCGGGGCCGATACGTTCGCGTACTCGTAACGCGACAACGTGTCGGGAACCCCGGGGAACACCTGACCGAGCGCCACCCCCACCACGATCGCCAGAGCGACCCACAGCGTCAGGAACCGCCCGAAGACGCCGAGAGCGGCGGCGGTGCTCGGTTCGGCGGTCGTACCACTGGTGTCCACCGCCACCCCATCGGGGCCGTCCTGGGCCGTCACCCCCTCAGTCTCGCCCAATCCCCCGGCGAAGTCACCCCAGAACGGAGTCGCGCCACGCCGCTCGATCCGGCGCCGCTGGTCGGACGGCGCGTTCGACATCCGTCTGGTGGGCGATGGGAGTCTCGATCTCCCGACCTCCACGGTGTGAAAGCGAATCAGCCACTTTGACGCCCTTGAGGCCGAGATCGGAAAGTGGTCTTGAGCTGGTGTTTTACGTCCGTTGAGTGTCGTCTCATGTCGTCTCGTATTGAAGCGTCTGTGCACCTGGTGTGCACCTGGCGAGTAGAATTCACCCATGGCATCGGTCGTCGACAAGCAGTTGAGCGACGGCTCCAAGGCCTACCTCGTACGATTCCGCACCGCTGACGGCAAGCAACGTTCGAAGCAGTTCAAGCGCCGCCGTGACGCCCTCGCATTCGCCAACGTGACCGAGGTCGACCGCCAGCACGGCACCCTTGTCGATCCACGACTCGGACGCATCACCGTCGGCGAGTGGTGGGACCAGTGGTGGCCGACGGTCACGAATCTGCGCCCGAGCACCAAGGCCAGAGACGAACAGTTCTTCCGGACGCACGCCAGGCCCGTCTTCGGATCGACCCCGCTCGGCAAGCTCGACCGAACCACACTCCGCGCCTGGGTCGCCGACCTCGGGTCGCCCGACGGCAGCAACCTCGCACCCGCCACGATCCACCGCGTGGTGCAACTGATGAACAAGTGCGTGAACGCCGCGTTCGAGGACCGCCTCATTGCTCACAACCCCGTCGCCAAGCTCCCGCTCCCGCGCATCGAGCGCCGGGAGATGCGATTCCTCGACACCGACGACATCTGGAAGCTCGCCGATGAGATCGACGAGGCGTACCGATCATTCGTGTTGCTCGGAGCGTTCGGCGGCCTGCGGCTCGGCGAGATGCTCGGCCTGCGATGGAAGCGCGTCGATCTTCTCCGACGTCGAGTCGACATCGCCGAGACGCTGGTGAGCATCGGTGGCCACATCACCTTCGGACCACCGAAGACGAAGGCCGCCGTCCGAACGGTGCCACTTCCCTCGTTCGTCTGCGACGAGCTGTCACGTCGTGCCACTCCCCCGGTCGACCCCGACGGGCTGGTCTTCGAATCCCCGGAGGGATTCCCGGTGCGGGCGACGCTCTTTCGTCGACGCGTCTGGCGCCCTGCGGTCGCCGCAGCCGGACTCGAACCATTCCGAATCCACGATCTCCGACACACCGCCGTCTCGCTCTGGGTCGCTGAAGGAGCCAACCCCAAGCACGTCGCCGCGATGGCCGGCCACACATCGGTCTCTGTCGTGTTGGACCGATACGGCCACCTCTACCCGCAACAGGACGACGAACTGATGCAGCGACTTGCGTCTCGGGCCGGCGTCCCGCACGTTGGCCTCGGCGGATGACCTTGGCGTCGGTCGATCGGTGATGAGCGTGACCGACGATGAGTCGTGACCCTTGGTTGAAACAGCTCCGCATCGCTGGCGCTGAGACCCGATCTGTCGAGGAGGTGCTGGCAGGCGATGTCCCCGCCGACGGACTCCAACACGCCGGCAGTGCGCTCTTGCGCGTTGAGCGCTCAGACGTTCTCGTCGCAAGCGCTCGTCGACTGATCGAGACATTGGGTCAACGCGGCTGGGTCGGCGACGCCGAACTGATCGTGGATCTCGAGCACTACGTCGACCGCATCGCGTCGGATCTGACGACGTTGCCCGTCGCCCTCGACGAACTCGGCGAAGCACTCGACCAGTCGGGCGGGAGCGACTCCTTCATCGACCTGACCGACGGAACGTTGTGGCCGGCGCAGCTGTTCGATGTCGATCAGGGCCCGCCGGACTTCGACCCAGAGTCGGATCGGTGGCTGCTCGTGGTCGGCCTCGGATCAGAGCCTGCGTACGAGGCGATGCAGCGATTCGTCGAGACGATCGAGCAACCGGATCTCGCATCGCGTCTCAGCGATGCGCTTCATGGGTCTGGTGCATTCCGCCGGTTCCAGACCGAACTCAGCCGGCACGAGGACGAGTACACGCGCTGGCACCGGTTCCGTGAGGACGCTCGCCTGGGCCGAGCCCGCTCCTGGCTTGCCGAGCGGGGCTACCGGTCCAGTCGCCAGCTTTGACCTCCAGGCAGTTCGAACGCGAAGTGGAAGGATGTCGCGATGACTCGACCTGCGGTCACCTGCGTCGTCTGCCACTACCTGCGGGTGCAGGGCTCATTCAGCGATGCGGGTGACATCTTCATCTGCAGCGAGTGCCAGGCCAACGCGAAGAAACTCTTCGAGATCCAAGACCGCATCTGGGCTGAGATCGTCGACACGAGTGAATCGACCGGGAGCACAGACACGTCGCCGGATTCCTAACCGAGCGTCTACCAATCGAGTTCCATGTCGATGTCGAGTTGAACGAGCTCGACCGCGCCGTCTGCTGCGAGCTGGCCAATCACGGAGAACCCGGCAAGAAGCGTTCCGGACATCACCAGGATTCGATAGTCGTCACGTTCGGCGATCAGCCGCGGCAAGTCATCGAATTCGACTGCGAAGCGATCGACGATCCGGATCAACTCGAACACCTGGAAATCGTTCGTCGACGGTTCGCCGTTCGGGCCGCGCTCGGGTCGCAGCTGGCGGTCGAGGTCCTCGAAGAACCTCGGCGTCGCGCGAACGACGCGTCGCGGGGAACTCACTTCTGGTTGGGAGCCGACTCGGTCTGGTCGATGTGCTGATCGAGGCGAAGGCGCACCCGCTCGAGGAACTCGGCAGGGACCTGGTCCAGATCGGTGACGACACTTGCGTCGAAGTGCGCTTGCTGCTCGGCCGGGCTCATCTTCTCGAGTTCCGCGGCAGTCACGACCTTCCCGGGCATCGCTTCATTCTACCTCCCGAGCAGGTCTCGACGAGTCGACCACGCGGTGCGCCGGTTGCGTTCGGCCAGATCGCCGAATCGGCGTCGGGATTATCGGGCACAGCACTTGGGCCGCAGTGCGGCGCCACTTGATCGAAGGCCGCAGTGATTCTGCGTGCGGAAGTGTGCGGCGACCGTGGCCGGCGCGTCCTCCGGATGGACGAGTCAGGTGTCGATCTCGTCGGCCATCGCTGTCGGGATGTCTCGGC
>CAZJUC010000279.1:0-3609 GCA_964549065.1 uncultured Ilumatobacteraceae bacterium | reverse complement strand
TGCACAACATGCGCACGATCGCCGCGATGCCACTCGAGAAGCAGCAGCGCATCGCGCAGGAGACGCTCGACATCTACGCCCCGCTGGCGCATCGCCTGGGAATGCAGGAGATGAAGCAGCAACTCGAGGACCTCGCGTTCGCGGCGCTGCATCCGAAGCGTTTCGCCGAACTCGACCACCTCGTGTCGAGCCGAACCCCCGAGCGCGACGTCTACCTCGCGAAGACGCTCGCCGAGGTCCGCGCCCGGCTCGAGGAACTCGGAATCAAGGCCGAGGTCACAGGCCGCGGCAAGCACCTCTGGAGCATCTACGAGAAGATGGTCGTCAAGGGGCGCGAGTTCGACGAGATCTTCGACCTGATCGCGATCCGTGTCGTGGTCGACTCGATGAAGGACTGCTATGCCGCGCTCGGCTCGATCCACGGGCGTTGGCGCCCGGTCGTCGGCCGCTTCAAGGACTACATCGCGATGCCGAAGTTCAACCTCTACCAGAGCTTGCACACCACGGTGATCGGGCCGGCCGGCAAACCGATCGAGGTCCAGATCCGCACCGTCGAGATGCACCAGCGCGCCGAGTGGGGCGTGGCTGCGCACTGGGCGTACAAGGAAGGCAGCGATCATCCGGCGGACATCGACTGGTTGAGCCGCATCATCGACTGGCAGGAGGAGGTCTCGGATCCGGCGCAGTTCATGCAGAGCCTGAAGACCGACCTCGAACAGGACGAAGTCTTCGTGTTCACGCCGAAGGGCCGCGTGATCACGCTGCCGGTCGGCTCGACCACGGTCGATTTCGCCTACGCCGTGCACACCGAGGTCGGCCATGCCTGCATCGGCTCCAAGGTCAACGGTCGGCTCGTCTCGCTCGACCACGTGCTGGCCAGTGGTGACAACGTCGAGATCTTCACCTCGAAGGTCGAAACGGCCGGGCCGTCGCAGGACTGGCTGTCGTTCGTGGTGTCGCCTCGGGCACGCAACAAGATCCGTCAGTGGTTCAGCCGCGAGCGTCGCGTCGACATGGTGGAAGCCGGGCGCGACGACCTCACGTCCGAGATGCGGCGCGAACGGCTCCCGGTGCAGCAGATCTGGAAGTCTCCGGAACTCGAAGCGGTCATCGCGGAACTCAGCTACGTCGATCTCGACGCCCTCCTGGCGGCGGTCGGCGAACATCACGTATCGGCGAAGTCGGTCGCTCAGCGTCTGGCACGAGCTCTCCACGGCGACGAGGGAGAACAGCTGCCGGCCACCGTCACCACCCCACGACGGGAGCGCCGCAACGGCCAGGGCCCAACGGTCGGTGTCCACGTGGAGGGCCTCGACGACGTCCTGGTGCGTCTGGCCAATTGCTGCACCCCGGTTCCCGGTGATTCGATCATCGGCTTCGTCACCCGCGGCCGTGGGGTCAGCGTGCACCGTTCCGACTGTGCGAATGCGGCCTCGCTGACCGTCGAGCAGGCCACCCGCATGATCGAGGTCGAATGGGACGGCGAGGAACGAGCTGGACGCACGTTCGTCGCGGGCGTCGAAGTGGTCGCGCTCGATCGGTCGCGACTGCTCCGCGACGTGACCAATTCGCTCGCCGAGCACTCGGTCAACATCTTGTCGTGCCAGACCGTCACGGGCGACGACCGGGTCGCCAAGATGCGCTTCGAGTTCGAGTTCGCCAATCCCAGCTATCTCGACTCGGTGATCCGGACGATCAAGAGCGTCGACTCGGTGTACGACGCCTATCGCCTGGTTCCGGGCGCTGTCGCCCCGGTTGCCTGACCGCCTCCGGGGAGTCTGCGCAGGATCCGGGACCCTGGTGCCACGTGGTTCGCCGGCGTGACCGATGAGTGGAACCCCCGTATCCCGGGGTTCCACTCATCGCCTGCTGCCCGCAGCACCCGCACGGAATCGGAGGCCCGCCCTCAGTCCGGTGGAGATACCCTTGCCGGCCGTGCCAGCGTTCCAGACCAGTCCCGGCATGCGGGACATCCTTGCGCCCGAGAGTGCTCGCTGGCGCCGGTTCACCGGTGTCTTCGCCGATGTGGTCGAACGAGCCGGCTACGGCTTGCTGATCACGCCGCTGCTCGAGGATCTGGGCGTGTTCACCCGGATCGGTGACGCCACCGAAGTGGTCACCAAGGAGATGTACGACTTCGTCGACAAGGGCGACCGGCACGTCGCGCTGCGCCCGGAGATGACCGCCAGCGTCTGTCGGGCATTCGCCGAGCATCGCCCGACCACGCCCTGGAAGCTCTGGTACTCCGGCTCGAACTTCCGCTACGAGAAGCCCCAGCGCGGTCGTTATCGCCAGTTCGACCAGGTCGGCGTCGAGGTGCTGGGCGCCGACGACCCCCATCTCGACGTCGAGGTGATCGCGCTGGCGTGGGAGTTCTATGCACGTCTCGGCCTGACGCAGGTGACACTGCTCGTCAACAGCCTCGGTGAGCCCGACGACCGCGCCCGCTACGTCGAGGCCCTGCGCGCCCACTTCACCACTGCCGGGGACGCCCTGAGCGAACAGAGCCGTGCCACACTCGACCGCAACCCGTTGCGGGTGCTCGACTCGAAGCGCGAGACCGACCAGGGACTGATCTCGACGGCACCGCAGATCGCCGACTTCCACAGCACAGACGCTGCGGACCACTTCGAGGCGGTGCTCGGCGGCCTGCGGGCGCTCGACATCCCGTTCACCGTCGAGCCGAAGCTCGTCCGGGGGCTCGACTACTACCGCCGCACGATCTTCGAGTTCCAGGGCGGCACCCTCGACTCGGCGCAGAACGCACTCGGAGGCGGCGGCCGCTACGACGGTCTCGTCGAAGCGCTCGGCGGTCCCGCCACACCGGGCATCGGTTTCGCCCTCGGCGTCGATCGGACGCTGCTCGCCTGTGACGACGAGGGCGTGTTCGATGCCGACCCGGTGGTGCTCGACGCCTTCGTGGTCGACGTCACCGGTGGACTCGAAGCGGTGAAGCTCACCGCGGCGCTGCGGGCGGCCGGCTTCGCTGCCGATCGCGGGTACGACAACCGCTCGATGAAGGCTCAGATGAAGCTCGCCAACCGCAGTGGGGCGAAGTTCGCACTGATCGTCGGTGACGACGAACTCGCCGCCGGTACCGTCGTGGTGAAGCCGATGCACGGCGGTGGAGCGCAGGTCGCTGTCGAACGCTCGGCAGTCTCCTCGCACCTCGCCTCCCTGTCCGACCAGAATCGAAACGAATCATGAGCGAATCCTCCAGCACAACCGCCTCCACCAGGGCCACCTCGATGCGCACCCACCTCTGCGGCGAACTCCGCTCCGAGCACATCGGCCAGACCGTCAGCGTCTGCGGCTGGGTCGGTCGACGGCGCGAGCACGGCGAGCACCTCGCGTTCGTCGACCTGCGAGACCACTCCGGCATCGTGCAGTGCGTCGTCAACGACGACGTCGACGTGCGCAGCGAGTACGTGCTGCGCATCACCGGCGTCGTGCGCGAGCGCCCGGAGGGCACGATCAACGAGAACATCCCGACCGGCCGCATCGAACTGGGCGAGTGCCAGGTCGAGGTGCTGCGCAAGGCCGATCCGCCGCCGTTCCCGATCGACGCCCGCGCCGACGACGTCGACGAGAACATCCGGCTGCAGCACC
>CAZJUC010000278.1:0-3621 GCA_964549065.1 uncultured Ilumatobacteraceae bacterium | reverse complement strand
GGGGTCGAGAGGTCGCGGGTCCGGATGTCGTCGGTGGGCGCTGCCGGCGTCCACGGCACCCAGTCGCCACCGGGACCGTACAGGGACCAGGGGTCGTGTTCGGTGGCCCGAGCGACGACGTGGATCCATTCACCGTGGACGAGCTGACGCAGCCCGTTGTTGCGTTCGATGATGTCGGCGACACGATCGAGTGGTGCCTGGATGACCGCCAGGAGCCGCAGCGGATCGTGGGCGCGTTGTTCGCCGAGCATCACCGACTGCATCGGCAACCCGACCGCGAGATCACCCGACTGTCCGATCAGCACGCCCACCCCGCCGACGGGATTGTGCAGCATTTTGTCGCCGGCACCGAACACATCGGGCTCGACGGTCGAGAAGTAGTACTGCGACGAGATCCACTGCGCCACCACGAGCGGCGCGGTCATGATGGTCTCGAGCGCGACGCCTTCGGGATCGCGCTCGGCGACGTAGCTGTGCAGGAACGAGCGACCCCGCAGGTCGTGGTCGGCGGTGATCGACCGCGGCCCGACGATGAACGCAGCGTTGGCGGCGAGGCCCCACTCGGGTCGCACCTGGGCCCAGTCGTGGCCGCGATCGCGCACCCTGCCGGCGTGGCCCGGCAGGCGGTTCGCGCGATCGCGGGCATTGATCTCGCCAGCGGTGCCGAGGTCGCGCTGCAGAGCACTCACCAACGGCACGACGTGAGCGGGGAACGTGTCGCCGTCGAGGATGGTCACCGTGTCGGCGGTCGTGTCGTGCTCGGCGGCGACGAACCACGTGTCGGCGGGGATCTCGATGCCACGCTCGACCAGCCCGGCACGCACGTCCGCGTCGTTCAGGATGGCGCAGGCGATGCGGGCGCTCGCACCGCCCGGAGCTCCGCCACAGGCGCCGCAGTCGAGCGACGACGCGTGCGGGTTGTTGACCGTGACGCTGCCGTGGCCGCACAACACCACCACCGGAGCGAAGTCGGCCATGCCGATGGTGGTGACGATCGCTTCGGCGAACAGGGTTCGCTCGTCGAGCGACAGCCCGCTGCGCAGACCGGCACCGAGGGCTTCGTCGACGACGGGGCTGGTTCGCGGCGGCGTGGCGGTGCGCCGCCACCACGAACGCTTGCGACCACCGTCGGGAGCGGCCGGGTCGACCGCGGCGTGCGGTGGCACCAGGGTGCGCAACGCGGCGGTCGGTCCGGCGAACCATCCGGCCGATTCGGCGAGTGCGAACGGTGACGCGATGCCGCCCTTCGCCGCGTAGAACGCGTCGTGTAGTCCGCTGGTGGCCGAACACTCGGCGAGATAGCGCGCATCGTCGTCGACGGCGACCTCGACGACCTCGTGCTGGGGTGACACGAGCACGGGGCACCGCGCCTGGGCGACCTCGGAGCCGAGCGGGCGCCACCGAACGGGTACACCGAAGAAGCCGGCGAACCCGAACGTCTCGTAGTCGCCGAGTGCTTCCAACCGGCGGCGGAATCCCTCGGAACGAACGTCGATGCAGAACACCAGCTGGGCCTCGGGACGCGTTGCCTCGTCCGGAACCGTCTCCGGCGCCGCCGGGGCCGCCGGTGCGAGTCGGGCGAGGAGGCGGTCGCGAAAGTTCCATTCGTGCGCCGACAGCAGGATCGTCTGGCGCTCGATCTCGGGGACCGATGCAACGAGCTCCTCGACAGCGACCCGGAAGTCCGCATCGGCGTGCTCGCCGCCGAACGTCGAGACGATCGCGTCGATCCGGGACGACCGGTCGCCGGCGCTGACGACCCGATCGGACGGCGCCGCGAGATCGAGGTGTTGCGGTGCGAGGTGATCCATCGCCGCCCGAACTGCGGCGAGGTCGATGGTGCGCAGGAGCCTGCCCGGGTGGTCGGCCGGCGCCCAGTCGTCGCTCCATCGAGCGAAGCTGGCCCATCCGGGGGTGCGCAACAGCAGTGTGCGGATCGCGGCAACCCGTCCGTGATCCTCGACGCCGCGGGCGCCGAGCGCGAGATCGAGCAGTTCGACGGGATCGTCCGGGAGTGCAGCGATGCGCTGACGGGCTTCGCGGCCGATGATGCCAGCCAACCGCCGGTCGGCTCCGGCGACGGCTCGCCAGGCCCGGTAGAAACCGTCGTCGCGATTCGGCATCCCCCACGGCACATGGGTCTCGTCGACGAACGTGGCGCACCAGGTGGCGGTCAGGTCGTCGAGCGCGGCGGCGACCTGGCCCTCGTCGGCGGGTGTCGGCGCCTCCGGAACGGGGCCGTGCAACAGGTCCCACCGCAGCAGCTCGGTGGGCCCGATGGTCACCCCCTGGACGATGAGTGTCGGGCGACCTGCGATGTCGGGCATGCGACGCGAGATGGCCCGATCGACATCGGCGTCGGTGATGGTGCCGCGGGCGTGCTCGGCGCGGAACGCGGCGATCGGCAGATGGGTGCGGGCACCGAACCAGCACCGAGCGGCGGCTGTCGCCTCGTCGAAGGCAAGATCGGTGAGCCCACCCAGTGGGTTGACCGCGACGAACGCAGACAGGGGCCAGTACGGCGCAGAGATCGAACCGGCGCGGGCCACGTCGGCGACGAGGCGACCGCGGGCAGCGGCCGGCACCATCCGCGTCGAGGGTTCGGGGGTGCCCACGGTGGACTCGTCGGTCTTCATGGCCGTCCTCCTGTGGTGGCGAGTTCGTCTGTTCGATCGGTGACGATTGCGTCGTCGGCCTGGCGGTCGGCACCGAAGGATGGATCGGCGATCGGGCGTGAGCCGCTCGCACCCGTGCTGACGAGCCAGCCGTAGACACGGCGACGCAGATCGGCCCCATTGGCACCCGGGAGGAACACGACCACGCCCACCAGCGCGGCCAGCGCACCGAGAACGCCCGCCACCCAGACCGGCCCGACAGCGGCGGGGACCTCGTAGGGCACCGCGTCGACCACGAAGGCTTCGAACAGGGCGAGGCCCCCGATGTAGGCGAAGGCGAGGACGAACACGCCGAGCGCCGACGATGCGATCGTGCGGGCCAGGCCGAACGGGGCGGCCGCCATCCACCCGTTCGCCGCACGACCGACCGAGAGCGTGCCGAACACGACGATCAGGATCGTGGCGGCGGCGGTGAGGTGCGGATCGATCGTCAGCAGGGCGACCTCGAAGGCAGCGAGCGGCAGCAGGAGGCCCATCACGAGTCGGGCGGTGACCGTGGTGAGCTTGCCCCGATCGGCAGCGCCGAGGTGTGGACGCCGCGTCTGGCGCGTGTGGGCGCTGATCGCCCCGCCGGCGCCGAGGAACATCGCAGCCTTGTAGAGGGCGTGGCCGGCGATGTGGAACAGCGCGGCCGCGAACGCCCCGACGCCGAGCTGCAGCACCATGAAACCCATCTGACCCGACGTCGACCAGACCAGTGCGCCCTTGACGTCGGTGCGCACGAGCATGACGGCGGTGGCGACGAGGGCGGTGAGCAGGCCGAACACGAACGCGAGGGTCATTGCCGACACCGACGAGGCGTAGATCGGCGAGAACCGGATCAGGAGCACACCGGCACCGTTGACCACACCGGCGTGGAGCAGGGCCGACACCGGCGTCGGTGCCGCCAGCGTCGACGGCAACCACCGGTGGATGGGGATCAGCGCCGACCGCGCGATACCAGCGA
>CAZJUC010000277.1:0-3639 GCA_964549065.1 uncultured Ilumatobacteraceae bacterium | reverse complement strand
TCGAGGACTCGTACTTCGTCGACCGCAAGCTCTACCCGAACGTCGACTTCTACTCGGGCCTGATCTACCAGGCCATGGGGTTCCCGGTCGACATGTTCACCGTGTTGTTCGCCATCCCGCGCATCTCGGGCTGGCTCGCGCACTGGCAGGAGCTGCTCAACGATCCCGAGCAGAAGATCTCGCGCCCGCGCCAGTGGTACTCGGGCCCGGACGAGCGCGACTACGTCCCCATCGTCAACCGCTGATCACGCCTGGGGTCTGACCCCTGGCGTGATCGATGTCAGACGGCGTCGATGGCGGCGTTGAAGGTGGCGCTCGGGCGCATCACCGCGGCGACCTTCACCGGGTCGGGCATGTAGTAGCCGCCGATGTCGGCGGGCCGGCCCTGCACGGCGAGCAGTTCGTCGACGATGGTCTGCTCGTTGGCCGACAGCTCCGCAGCGATCGGCGCGAAACGCGCAGCCAGCTCGGCGTCGTCGCTCTGGGCTGCGAGTTCCTGCGCCCAGTACATCGCCAGATAGAAATGGCTGCCCCGGTTGTCGATCTGGCCGAGGCGTCGCGCCGGCGACTTGCCGTTCTCGAGGACCTGGCCGGTCGCCGAGTCGAGAGTGTCGGCGAGCAGCTGGGCGCGGGCGTTGCCCGTGACGTCGGCCAGGTGTTCGAACGACACCGCCAGCGCCAGGAATTCCCCGAGCGAGTCCCAACGCAGATAGTTCTCCTTCACGAGCTGCTGCACGTGCTTCGGAGCCGATCCACCCGCGCCGGTCTCGAACAGTCCACCGCCGTTGAGCAGTGGCACGATCGAGAGCATCTTCGCGCTGGTGCCGAGTTCGAGGATCGGGAACAGGTCGGTGAGGTAGTCGCGCAGCACGTTGCCGGTGACCGAGATCGTGTCCTCTCCCCTGCGGGCCCGGTCGATGGTGAACTGGGTTGCGACAGCGGGCGCCATGATCTCGATCTGGAGCCCGGAGGTGTCGTGATCGGTCAGGTAGCGGCGCACCTTCATGATCAGCTGCGCGTCGTGCGCTCGGTGCTCGTCGAGCCAGAACACCGCCGGGGTGTCGGTGGCGCGGGCCCGCTCGACGGCGAGACGGACCCAGTCGCGGATCGGTTCGTCCTTCACCTCGCACCGACGGAAGATGTCGCCGGAGTGCACCACCTGCTCCATCATCTGTTCGCCGCTCCCGATGTCGATCACCCGAAACACGCCGTCGGACGGCGCCTCGAACGTCGTCGCGTGGCTGCCGTACTCCTCGGCCTTCTGGGCCATCAGCCCGACGTTGGGCACCGTGCCCATCGTGGTCGGATCGAACGCACCGTTGGCGATGCAGTCATCGATCACGGTCTGGTACACACCGGCGTAGCTGCTGTCGGGGATGACTGCTTTGGTGTCCTGTTGCTCGCCGTCGGCGTTCCACATCTGACCCGACGTGCGGATCATTGCGGGCATCGACGCGTCCACGATCACGTCGCTCGGCACGTGCAGGTTGGTGATCCCGTTGTCGGAGTCGACCATCGCGAGCGCCGGGCCGGCCTCGTAGGCGGCCTCGATGTCGGCCTCGATCGCCGCTCGCTGCTCGGCGGGCATCTCCTCCACGGCGGCGAGCACGCTCGCCCACCCGTTGCGTGGGTCGCCACCGGCCGCGGCGATCGCGTCGCCGTGCTTCGCGAACACGTCGGCGAAGAACACCTCGACCGCGTGGCCGAAGATGATCGGGTCGGACACCTTCATCATCGTGGCCTTGAGGTGCAACGAGAACAGCACCCCCTGCTCCTTGGCCTCGCGGAGTTGCTCGGCGAGGAACGAGCGCAGCTCGGCGGCGTTCATCACCGAGGAGTCGATCACCTCGCCGGCCTGCACCGGCAGCGAGTCCTTCAGGACCGTGGTCGCACCGTCGGTGGCGACGAACTCGATGCGCACCGCACCGTCCTCGGTGGCGGTACGCGATTGCTCGTTCGCGAAGAAGTCGTGGCCGGTCATCGTGGCCACGTGCGTCTTGGAGTCGGGCGACCAGGCCCCCATCGAATGCGGGTGCGTTCGGGCATAGCGCTTGACGGCCTTTGGTGCCCTGCGATCCGAGTTGCCCTGGCGCAGCACCGGGTTGACCGCGGATCCCATCACGGTTCCGTAGCGCGTCCGGACCTCGATCTCGTCGGGTGTCGACGGCTCGTCGGGATAGTCGGGGACGTCGTAGCCCTTTGCCTGCAGCTCGGCGATGGCCGCCTTCATCTGCGGCACCGACGCCGAGATGTTGGGCAGCTTGATGATGTTGGCCTCGGGGGTCAGCGCCAACTCACCGAGTTCCGCGAGCGCATCGCCGGTGCGCTGCTCGGCGGTGAGTCGTTCGGGGAAGGTGGCGATGATGCGCCCCGCGAGCGAGATGTCACGGGTCTCCACACCGACGCCGGCGACTCCGGCGAATGCCTGGACGATCGGCAGCAACGAGTACGTGGCGAGCGCTGGCGCCTCGTCGGTGATCGTGTAGATGATGGTGGAGGGATCGTTGCTCATGGCGGCACCTGCTGGCTCGGTCGACTTGTCTTTAACTTGTCTACACCCTACATCATCCGGCTCGGCGCTCCACAGGAAGCGCCGAGCCCGCACCCTCTAACCTCGACGGCGATGGACTTCGACTGGACTCCCGAGCAGACCACCCTCCGAGCGCACGCCCGCAAGGTCGCCGCCGAAGCGGTCGAGCGCTACGGCCGTCACAACGACTCGTGGATCAACGGCTTCTCGAAGGACTTCGCGAGGGAGATGGCCGCCCACGGGTGGATCGGCATGACGTGGCCCGAGGAGTTCGGTGGCGGCGGCCAGCCGGCGATCAATCGTCTGATCGTCGGCGAGGAACTGATCGCGGCCGGTGCCCCCATCGCCGCGATGTGGTTCGCCGACCGGCAGATGGGGCCGACGCTGATCCAGTACGGCACCGCCGACCAGCAGGCCGAGTTCCTGCCGGGAATCCTCTCGGGTGAGACCACCTGGTGCATCGGTATGTCCGAACCCGACTCGGGGTCCGACCTCGCCTCGCTCACCACCAGCGCCGTTCGGGACGGCGACGACTTCGTGATCAACGGCCAGAAGATCTGGACGAGCTTCGGCGAACTCGCCGGCTACTGCTATCTGATCTGTCGCACGGACGCCGACGGACCGCCTCACCGGGGCATCAGCGAGGTGATCGTACCGATGGACACACCCGGCATCGAGGTGCGGCCGATCACCGACATGACCACGAACCGTCACTTCTGCGAGGTGTGGTTCAGCGACGTGCGAGTGCCGGTGGCCAACCTCGTCGGTGTCGAGGGCAACGCCTTCAAGCAGACGATGGCCCAGCTCGAACACGAGCGCGGCGGCATCGATCGCCTCGTGTCGAACCAGGCGCTGTACGAACTCGCTGTGCTCCGGGCCGACACGGCCGACGCCGTGGTGCGTCAGGAGATGGCCCGGATCGAGACCGGTTACCGGCTGGGCCGCATCCTGGTCACACGCGAGGTGCTCAAGCAGGCGCCCGCCGGTTTCTCGGCAGCCACCAAGTGTTTCTGCACCGAACACGAGCAGCGCGTCGCCGAGTTCGTATCGAGAGTGCTCGGGCCCGAGGCGACGCTGTGGGACGAGGTGACCAGGGGCCTGTCCTACGG
>CAZJUC010000276.1:0-3640 GCA_964549065.1 uncultured Ilumatobacteraceae bacterium | reverse complement strand
GTGTGCGACGTCAGCTGTGTTCGTCGATGTCGACGTCAGCTGTGTTCGTCGATGTAGCGGTCGGGGTCCTTCGACTCCGTCCGGATGCCACTCGCACTGCGCGCTTCGAACGTCGCGAAGGCAACGCCCAGCTCGTGACGGAGGGCATCGTCGGCGTGACGACGGAAGTCCGCGAGCGCCTGACGTTCTTCTTCGCCCATGTGGTCGCTGTTCTCCTCGCGGGTGGTGGCGATGCCCTGCCACCAACCCGGCGAGCCGACGTCGTGACGATCGGCTTCGGCGATCCCCTTGCGGATGTCGTTGTGATCGCTGATCGCGTCCTCGGTCTCCTCCTCGGCGTCGGAGGCATCGGTCGCGCCCTCGCCGATCTCGAGGAGTCGGGGGTAGAACAGTTGCTCCTCGGCCTCGGCGTGCACTTCCAGCAGGATTCGCAGCCGCTCCCAGACGGCCTCCAGTGCTTCGACGTCGTCGCGGTCGATGTCGTCGAGCAGGGCGAACATCTTTCGCTGTTCGTGGTGATCGTCGAGGATCAGTTGGGTGATGTCCATGGCGGTTCCTGTCTCGTGGATGTTGCAGCCTCGGTCGCCTACCCGAGAACCAGGTGGCCGAAACGAAGAAGTGGTGTGCGCCGCGACATCAATGGGAGTCGTCGTCGCGTCGGTCGGAGGACCCTGGCGCCCCCTGCCGGTCCCACTGTTCGCGAACGGCCTCGAGTAGCTCAGCCTTGTTCAACTTGGAGCGGCCGGCGATGTCGAACTTGCGGGCGAGGTCGTAGAGGCGGCCCTTGGTCCAGTCGTCGCTGGGACGCTCCGGACGGGGCGCCCGCTCCTCGGTCGTGGCGGTCGTGGCGGTCGTGGCGGTCGTCTCGGCGGTCGTCTCGGCGGTGTCGGTCGGGCCGGATTCCGGTTGCTCGTGGCCGGGCTCGGCAGCTGTGCTGCCCTCCGTGCTGCCCTCCGTGCTGCCCTCCGTGCTGCCGTCCGTCGTGCCGTCGTGTTCGTGGGTACGACTGCTGCGGTCGGCGTCGGAGGATGCGGGGTGGTCGGTACCCGCGTCCCGGGCTCTCTCGGCCGCGAGGATCTCTTCGCGGTACTGCAGCCAGGCGGCGAGCATCCGGTAGGAACGCAACGCGCGCTGCTGTGTCTCTCGTCGGCTGCGGTGGACCACGAACGCCAGTCGGCCCGGCGAACGGTCTTCCAGACGGTTCAGATACACGATCCGGCGCCGCGGGGATGGAGAACTCGTTGTCGACATGGTGGTCAACGCTCCTTTCGTAGACAGCTCGATTGCCGTTGTCGATCGAAGTCAGAGCGGCCTCGACGGATTCCGGAACTGACCTCGTCGTTCCCGGTCTGCGGGAGTCGAAACGTTCAGGACTCGGCGCGGCGGCTGCCATCGCCGGTGTCGGTGCCGCGCAGCGGTGTGGTGGCAGGGGCATGTTCGACGGTGCCGGCATCGGTGAAGCGAGAGCCGTGCAGCGGGCAGTCCCACGTCTGGGCAGCGTCGTTCCAGCGGACGATGCCGCCGAGATGGGTGCACACGCCGGATGCGACACAGGGTCGGCGCGGGCCGCTGCCGATCGGTTGGCCGGGGCGGAGCGGATGCTTCGACAGTGAGGTGGTCCAGCCGGTGACCGCCTGGACGGCGACGCTGACCCCTGCTCTGGCCAGCTCGGTGGCGCCGGCAAGTGGAACCCGGCTCGCCGAATACAGCTCGGACCAGGCCGGGCGCACATCGGCCCGGACGATGTGCGCAGCGATGATCGCTGCGGCTGCCGGGGCGTTGGTGAATCCCCATTTGTTGAGCCCGGTGATCGTGTGGACGCGTCGGCTGCCGGGATGGATCGGGCCGGCGAACGGGATGAGGTCGGGGGTGGTGTAGTCCTGAGCGCTGAACCGGTGGGTGACCGCGGTGACGTCGAGATGCGTGGCAGCCCAGTCGACGAGCGTGCGCTGTCGTTCGAGGGTGTCGGTCACGGTGCCGGTGCGGTGGCCCTCACCGCCGACGAGCACGATGCGTTCACCGTCTGCTCCGATGGCGGTCCGTATCGAACGGAGTGGTCCACCCGCACTGAGATACATGCCGGGAGGCGGCTCGTGGCGCACCTGCACGCCGACGACGTGTGAGGTCTGGGGCTCCGTGCGAGCGAAGTGGAGCCCGCGATCCACGATCGGAAGGTTCGTGGTCACGACGACGTGTGCGGCGCGGGTGGTCCCGCTGCTCGTGCGCACCTCGACATGATTCGAGCGTTCGCTGATGCCGGTGACGGTCGTCGAGGTGTGAACGCTCGCGCCGGAGGCGTCGAGGTGTTGCGTGAGGAGGTCGAGGAAACGCTGTGGGTCGAACTGGGCCTGGTCGGGGCAGACCAGTGCGCGATGAGTTCCCCACGGCATCTCCTTCGATTCGAGATGCGACCCAATGCCCGCCGAACCCAGCAGTTGGTGCTCTCTGACGATGGCCGCCTCGTTCGCGTCGTCGACGGCATAGGTGATCGCCGGTCGCGTTTCCCAGCGGCAGTCGCCCAGTTGGCCGGCGAGGGTGCTGATCCAGTCGAATCCCCATTGGTTGGCGCTCAGGTAGGTGGCGGCGGCCTGGGGGTCGTGGATGTCGGCGATGCGTTCGCCGTGGTGGCCGTGCAGCACCGTGACCTTCGCCGAGCTGTGTCCGGTGGTGCCCGACCCGGGACGGCGCGATTCGACGACGGCGACGGTGCGGCCCAGGTCGTTCAGCATGGCGGCGGTGGCCATCCCGGCGATCCCCGCGCCGATGACGCACACGTCGACCTCGTCGGGGAGGGGCAGCGATGGTGCCGGATCGGTGCGTGCCTGTTGCCAGGGCGGGGTCGAGGCTGCGGGAAGGCGCGCTGGACTCATGGGGCGATGTACCCACGGGGTGGGGCGATGAACCGGAGCGGGCTGCTGCGGATCAGGGTGCGGTCACGACAACCCGATCACCCGGGGTTCCGGGCGCACGTCGTGAAACTCGGATGGGTCGGTCGTGTGCTGTGCAGCGGCTTGGCAGTTCGCGTCTCGACCGAACCGAGCAACGAGTGCTGTCAGTCGGTGGCAGGGTCGTGGAGATCTCGGTAGATCGGCACCCAGCCGGCCTCGTCGACGCGTTCTGCGATCTCGTCGTCGGTCATCGACGGCGCCAGCCCCTGGTCGACCGCGCATCGGGCGACGGCGACCGCCACGTGGCGTGCCACGCGCCGGCTCTCGGTGATCGGCGGGAGGAGGCCTCCGTCGTGGTTCTCGGCGGCGAGGCGTCCGATCGCCGTCGCAGCTGCCGTGAGCATCTCGTCGGAAACGGCGCGTGCCGTGACCGCCACGACACCGAGGCCGATCCCGGGAAAGACGTACACGTTGTTGACCTGGGCGATCGGCACGGACCGGCCACCCACCTCGACCGGATCGAACGGACTCCCGGTGCCGATGAGCGCTGCACCGTCGGTCCAGGCGAGCACGTCAGCCGGAATCGCCTCGGCACGCGGCGTCGGGTTCGACAGCGGCAGCACGATCGGGCGCTCGACGGTCGCCGCCTGCGCCCGGATGATCGCCTCGGTGAAGATGCCGGGCTGTCCGGTGACCCCGACGAGCGCGTGCGGGCCGACCCGGTCGACCACGTCGAGCAGTTCGATCACGCC
>CAZJUC010000275.1:0-3696 GCA_964549065.1 uncultured Ilumatobacteraceae bacterium | reverse complement strand
AGGCTGGAGGTTGTCATGGCCGATGCAGATGAGCGACGCAGGCGGCGCGTGCAGTTCGCGGGCACCGGGCTGACGTTGGGCGCTGGAGCCGGGATTCTGGTCGGTGCCTTGATCGGCGGCGGGGCGGTCGCTGTGGGCATCGCCGTCGGGGCGGGAGTCGGCTTGGCGATCGGTGCGGCGATCGACGCGCAACGCGGCGATCAGGTGCCGTGAACGACTGTCGTCGTCGATGGCTCGGTTGAGGGCCTCGGGGTTCTGCCGATCGACAGTGTGACCGCGTCACCGACGGGCCCCGCCCGCCACGGCCACTCAGCCGGCGGTATGGGGCAGTCCAGTAGCGACGAGTGGGTGTCGGGTTCTTCTGGATGGTCGGGTGAGCAGATTGTCACCTTCGGAACCCGCCCTCAGAGTTGATGGTCTGACCTGTGAGCCAGGCTCCGTCGTCGCTTGCGAGAAAGCGAACGAGGGAAGCCACATCGGCTGGCTGTCCCCATCGCTTCGCGGGGAACATGGAGGCGACGTGTGCGTGACCTTCGGAGTCTGCGTATCCGGTGTCGACCGGACCGGGGTTGACGCAGTTGACGGTGATGCCTTCATCGATCAGGCAGTCCGACAGCGACGCGGTCATTTGCTGGATTGCGCCCTTGGAGACGATGTAGGGCAACTCGTTCGGCATCGGCCCGAGATGCTGTCCGCTGGTGAACGTGATGAGTCGTCCGCCGGGTCGACTTGGGTCTCGATACTGCTGGAGCGCTTTGGCCAGAAGAACGGTTCCTCGAGCGTTGACCGCCCAGCTCGCATCGAGTTCGGAGACCGTGACGTCGCGTAGCGATTGACTGGACGACCGGGCGTGGCACGCAACCACGATGTCGAGCGCTGCGAATCGCTCGACAGCAAGGCTCGCCAACGATTCGGGTGTGTCGGGATCGCCCAGGTCGGCCTCGACGTAGTGAAAGCGACCGTCGGCTTCGGGGAGGCCTGCGGTCACGAAGTCGATGGTCGCTTGAGCTCGGCCGGCGTCAGCACCCCACGCCTGGTCAGCATCGTGGGAATGCCATCCCGTCGCGAGCACTGACGCGCCGTCGAGCAGCATCTGACGAGCGATCGTGGCAGCGATCCCGACTCGGCGCGACACCCCCGTGACAATGGCGACTCGACCTGCGAGCGGTGCACGCGGGAACGTGGAAACGGATGGCGGAACAGACATGACGAACGAACTCCTTGATGTAGCGGGCTACGAGCAGGATGGGGCGTTCGGTCACAGGCGCAAGACCGCTCACGGTAAACGAGTGCCGCTCGCCTTGCCATGGGTATTTCGTCGAGCCAAACCCGAGCGCAGCGACGACGCAGCTCGCTTGTGAGGAAAAGGGCTCGCGCCGCTGAACCTGCGGAGTGCGCATCGGCATGGCACAGCACGCTCAACTCGACTCGGAACCTCGGCGATGACGCAACGCCCACGGCGTCACCTCCCCAAAGTGCGGGCGATGGGCCCGTCAGCATCCCGGCGATTGGTGACAGTCGAGGAAGGCGTCTCGCATACCGGTCGCTCAGCGGACAAGGCGTCGTCGGCCACCGGGCAAGTGGAGGCGGATTGGAGGTTGTCTCGGATACCCAACGACAACCGGACCGGCATGCGGTTGCCAGAGAGACGTGTCGAGGGCAGCACCTGACCGGACTCTTCGCTGGCGGGCGACCAGGGCGCGAGCCCATCGACGACCCCGCTCCGAACGCCATCTCCGAGGTTGAAGGCCGATGGACCCTGGTTGGTGTCGCACCTGTAGTCAGATGATCGAGGTAGACGGACGACGGGAGGGTCCGAACCAACGGAGGGAGGAACGATGCACTGCACGATCCGATTTCCGAGCGTGATACCACCGGACAAGCCGGTCGAGATGGTCACACCGTCGTCCCATCTCGATCCGCAGGCAGCCGTCGCCTCGGGTGAGCGGCACCGACGCCCGCGACGCCGGCGACACGTGTCAGTCGGACGATTCCGCAGCGGCAGCGAGGTTGGCGAGCGTCTGCTCCATCGTTGCCCCGTTGTGGGCGGCCCGGTCGGACACGCCGGTCGCCTTCGCGGCGATCGGCTTGAAGAATCCCCGTCGCAGATCGGTCCAGCTCTCGATGACCGTGCATCCACTCTCCGTCGGCGTGATGTCGTACGCCCACAGAGCGACCGGGAGACCCATCGCCGTTACGCGGAACGAGAACCGGCGACCCGGCTCTGCGTCGACGACCTTCGCGACGGTCTTCCAGGACTTGCCACCATGTCGATTCGAGCCTCGGAACGCGGCGCCGGGAGCGGGTCCGGTCGCTCCCTTGATCCAGGCACCACCCTGGTTCTCCGGTGACCACTCCGCCATGCGGGGAAGGTCGGACACCATCTCCCACACCGCGTCGGCGGAGGCCGCCACGTCGCGGCTGACCGACACGTCTGCGCTCATGACGCAAAGGTACACCTCTGCACCGTCGACGATTCGCTCTGGGCGCACCTGCGCTATTGCCGACTTGGTGACGGGATTACGTTGCGCGGGACTCGGGCTTCGACGTGTTGCGCACGGATCTGCGGCGCTGATTCAGTGCCGGATCTCCCTGAGCGTGAAGTCGACGAAGTCGCGTGGATCGCCGACAGGAGTGCCACCCTCGACGCTGAGATCCGCCGAGCCACGAACCTTGTACTCGGTACCGTCGGTGCCGGTCGCCTTGCCGTTGACCGAGTTGAAGACCTCGGCTCGGTCCGCCGACACGACGGTGATACGCACCTTCAAGTCGGCCTCGCCGACTGCGAACGGTTCCGGCGGCGCCTCGCCGTCGATGATGATGCCGGCACACGCACTGTCGAGCCACTCGGGGATGTCGTTGAATTCGGTCTCGTACAAGTAGATCGGCTGATCCTTGGCGTTCACCTTCAGGTCCGTCGTGCCGTCTCGGCGTGGGAAGACGCGAAGGGGTGCAGTTCCCGGTCCGCCGTCGGGGTCGGACGTACAGAACTCCTCGAAGGTGCCACCTGCGAAGAGCGCAATGTTCGGGTGCTCGTCGAAGGTTCCGTAGAAGAAGCCGTACTCCAACTCGTCGGTGATGAATCCGCCAGGATCCGCCGAGGCAGCACCCGACGACAATCCGGCAGATACGCACACGGCGGCGGCCCCAACGGCAAAACGCACCTTGTTTGTCGCCCTCATTCGATACCTCCAAGTTCATGGCGCCTGCGGCGCCCCGTAGTCACCTCATCGTTGCGACGTCCCGGAGTTCGCCGCCGGCAACAGGATGGACGACCTCGATAACGGAGCGCTAACGACCGCACGGGTCGGCGACGACTCGCCAGGTCAGTTCGTCGTGCTCGACGACGAGGCCCTTGACACCTCGGTCCGCTGCTGGAGATCACTGAGTACTCGATCGGTGGTGGCACCGAGATTGGCGCCGCCCCTGGGTGGCTCGACACCAGTGGATCGCCCAGTGAGCGGGATGTGCAGGTCTCGGCAGATCGCGGGAATCAGGTGGCCGGTCCACGGGCCGAAACCGACGACTCCAGTTTCGAGAATCTGAAGGGTGAGGTCATCCCGGCCGAGGAGGTGGGCGATGTAGGCGATGGCAATTGCGAGGTCGTCCTGCTGGACGGCCCAGGACGTTTGCTGGTTCTTCTGATGGATCGAGGAGATCTCGGCCAGGCCGGAATCGATGTCGCCGAGTTGGATT
>CAZJUC010000274.1:0-3757 GCA_964549065.1 uncultured Ilumatobacteraceae bacterium | reverse complement strand
TGGGATAGCACTGTGAGCAGGTCGATCTCGCCGTAGGTCTGGAACGCACGCGTCGAGGTCACGATCGTCACGAACAACAACGTCGGGCCGAGCATCGGCACCGTGATCGACCAGAACCGGCGGATGCCGCCGGCACCGTCGACGGCCGCAGCCTCCAGCAGGTCCCGCGGCACCGACTGCAGACCCGCGGTGACCAGGATGAACGTGAAGCCGAGGTTCGCCCACACGCTCGAGGCGCTCACCGCCCACAGCGCGGTGTCGGGGTCCTGCAACCAGCCCGGACTCTTCACCGACGGGAACAAGGTGTTGAACCAGCCGACGTTGGCGAGTGCGCCCACCGAGGGCTGCAGGAGGAACAGCCACATGAGGCTGGCCACCGCGACCGAGGTGGCCACGGTGGAGGAGAACACCGCCCGGAACGCGCCGATGCCCCGCAGGTACTTGTCGGCGAGCACCGCCAACCCGACACCGAGGAGGACCCCGAGCGGCACCGTGATCAGAGCGAAGCGGAACGTCACCCCGAGCGCGTTCTGGAACTCGGTGCTGCGGAAGAGGTCGAGGTACTGGCCGAACCCCTGCGACACGCAGTTGCCGCCGAAGTTGTCGCAGCGCTGCTGACCGAGCCACACCGCCCGACCGAGCGGGTACAGCACGAACATCCCAAGGATCAGCGCCGACGGCGCGAGCATCATCACGGCCAGTGGCAGCTCCTTGTACCGCCTCCGACCACCCCGTTGCTGCGCCACGGTGTCGACACTATTGCGGTCCCGGCCGTCCGGGCGCGTCACCACGGCCCTCGGGCAGGAGTTCGCCCGGGCGTCGAGCGCCGTGCCCCCACCGTTCATCGTGGGTGGCGACTAGCGTCGTCGGGGTGAGCGATTCCCCCGACACCTCGGTCGAACCCCTCGCGTCGGCTCCCGACCAGCCGACCGCGGTCGATCCCGACCAGCCCACCCCGGTCGATCTCGACGCGATCGAACGTGACCTGGCTGCGGTCGAACGGGCCCTCGAGCGCCTGTCCGACGGCACGTACTGGACCGATGAGGTCACCGGCGAGCCGATCCCCGATCACCTGCTCGCTGCCGACCCCACCGCACGGAGGGCCTGATGCAGGGCAAGGCAGTCGCCGGGCTCGCCTCCGTCGTGGCACTGGCCGCCGGGCTCGCCGCCGCTGCACAGAAGGCGAAGGAGTCGCCGCTCACCAACCGGTTCAACCGCTCGGCGAGGGTCTGGAGGCTGTCGGCGCGCAACTCGATGCGCTTCGGGATGTCGCGCGTGCGCGGGATCGGTTCGGCCGAGGAGCGCCGGGCGCAACTCGACGAACAGTTCGCCATCCGCACCGCCGAGGACGTCGCCAGGGAACTCGGCGAGATGAAGGGCGTGCTGATGAAGGCGGGCCAGTTGATCTCGTTCATCTTCGAGGCGCTGCCCGACGAGGCGCAGGAGGCGCTCGCCACGTTGCAGGCCGATGCTGCGCCGATGGCACCGACGCTGGCAGCGAACGTGGTCAAGGGTGACTTCGGCACGCCGCCCGAGAAGCTCTTCCTCGACTGGCAGGACATGCCGGTCGCCGCCGCGTCGATCGGCCAGGTGCACCGGGCGATCACCCACGACGGGCGCGACGTGGCCGTCAAGGTGCAGTACCCGGGCGTGCACGAGGCGATCGAGAGCGACCTCGATGCCGCCGAGGTGATGTACGCGATGTTCTCGTCGATGATGCTCAAGGGCCTCGATGCGAAGGGCCTCGTCGACGAACTGCGCGAGCGGATGCGCGAAGAGCTCGACTATTCGATCGAGGCGGGCAACCTCGCCGAGTTCGAGTCGCGGTTCCAGGGCCACCCCTGGGTTCGCATCCCGAAGCTCGTGCCCGATCTCAGCAGCGGGCGGGTGCTCACCACCGAGTGGATCGACGGCATGACCTTCGACCAGTTCCGCGCCACCGAGTCGTACGAGACCAAGCAGCGGGCGGGCGAGGTCATCTGGCGCTTCGCACAGGGCGCCATCATGCGCCACGGCATCTTCAACGGCGACCCGCACCCCGGCAACTACAAGTTCCACCACGACGGCAGCGTGAGCTTTCTCGACTACGGTCTCGTCAAGCGATGGTCACCGGGCGAGTGGGAGACGTTGCGCCCGACCGTCGACGCGATCATCGTCGAACGCGATCCCGAGCTGCTGGTGCGCGAGATGGTGCGGTCGAGCTTCCTCCCGGCCGGCCACGGCCTCGACCCGGCGCTCGTCTACGACTACGTGTCGAGTCCGTACACGCCGTACCTCACCGACACCTTCACGTTCACGCGTGACTGGATGCGCGACACGATCGCCAAGATCTTCGACGTGCAGGGCCCGCACGCCCCGGTGATCGAGCAGCTCAACATGCCGCCGAGCTTCGTGATCCTCGACCGGGTCGTGTGGGGCGTCAGCGCCATTCTCGGCAAGCTGGAAGCCACCGGCCCGTGGCGGCACATGCTGCTCGAGTACATCGCCGACGGCGAGCCCGCCACCGACCTCGGCGCCGCCGAGGCCGCCTGGCGATCCGGCCACCCCATCTCCTGAGCCGCCACGCCGCGCCGTTCCCACGATGACCGGCGGCGATGAGCGAAAAGCCGCCATCCGGGCGGTTGGCTCATCACTCCACGGTGAGCGGCGGCAGCGATGAGCGAAGCGCCGGGATCGGGGCGGTTGGCTCATCGCTCGTGCGGCTCGGGACGCGCCCTCGACGTTCACTAACGTTTCGTCGATGGGGAACGGGGCGACCGACACACACGAATCCACCGCACGGGCGCCGTTCGCGCCGTGGGATCGACGCGACATCCCGGGGTCGTTCGGCGTCGACGAGACCGCTCGCCGCGTCGGCAACTACAAGTGGACCGAGATGAAGTTGTTCGAGGCGCTCGGCGGCTGGGTGGCCACCGTGCCCGAACTCGACGTGAAGATGCGCCTCGGAACCCACTGCTATCACCACGCCTGGCACGCCGACCTGTGGCACAAGCGCCTGCCCGAGCTGCGCGAGATGAAGCCCGAACGGCTCACGGTGCCGGCGAACGAGGCGATGGAACGCTTCATCTCCGCGATGACCGAGCCCGAGGCACCCGATCTCACGATCGAGAAGCTGGTCGGCGTGTACCGGGTGCTGATCCCCCGCTTCATCGCCGCGTACACCTACCACCGCAACAACACCAGCGAGATCACCGACGCTCCGACCATCCGCTCGATCAACTTCATCCTCCAGGACGAGTTCGACGACTGGCGCGACGGCGAGATGCTGCTGCAGTCGTTGATCACCACGCCCGATCACGTCCGGCGTGCCGCCGAACACCAGGCGAAATTGGAGACGATCATGGTCGAGGCCGGCGGCATCACCGGTGCCGATAGCATCGGAACAGGGGAAAACACCAGCACTGAAGGGGGCGCCTGATGCGTCAGTTCTTTCCGGTCGAGGACCTCGCTCGCGACGAGCGGTTCGTCCAGACCAACATGGCCGAACGCATGAAGGACGGCCGCACGGCGATCGATGTCGAGAAGACCTCGAATGCCAGGAGTCGCGGCGCCACCAAACGTCTCACACCAGAACGCCACGATGCGTCCGACGCCGCACGCGCGCTGATGCACGGGATCATGGTCGGCGAGATCCAGGCACTCGAGGGTGCCGGGCGCACCGCCCACGACTTCGCCGCCGGCGACGGCACCGACGACACGGTTCCGTTCGAGCTGAAGCTCGACATGGCCCGCCAGGCCTGGGACGAGGCCCGCCACG
>CAZJUC010000273.1:0-3758 GCA_964549065.1 uncultured Ilumatobacteraceae bacterium | reverse complement strand
GGCCAGGACGGCACCGGCGACATCATCGGCGTCGACAGCACCGGCATCCTCCACCACGAACGCGAGAACCTGACGCCGACCAAGCAGTGGTTCGTCGAGCACGGCAACCGTGACGACCGTCGCGGCGGCGTCCGCGAGGCGCTACAGGGTGCCGACGTGCTGCTCGGCCTGTCCGGACCGGGCATCATCGAGCCGGAGTGGCTGGCGGAGATGGCCGACGACGCGATCGTGTTCGCGATGGCCAACCCCACCCCCGAGGTGATGCCCGAGTTGATGTCCGACAACGTGTCGGTGATCGCCACCGGTCGCAGCGACTACCCGAACCAGATCAACAACGTGCTCGCGTTCCCCGGCGTGTTTCGCGGTCTTCTCGACGTGCAGGCCACCCGCTGCACGATCGAGATCAAACGCGCCGCCGCTGATGCTCTGGCCGCGCTCGTCGTCGATCCGGTGCCCGATCGCATCATCCCCGGCGCCTTCGAATCGGGTGTGGCCGACGCCGTTGCGGATGCCGTACGGACGATGGCGCTGCAGCAGGGCTACGTCCGCGGCTGATCGTTCGGGCAAGGTGGGGCAATGGCCCGATTCGAGCGTTCCTTCGCGTCGCTGCAGAACTCGGAGTACCGCAAACTGTGGTGGGCGGGCACGTTCTCGTTCATGTCGGTGCAGATGCAGTTCCTGCTGCGCGGCGTGCTCGCCTGGGATCTCACCGAGCGCGAAGGTGCGCTGGGCCTCGTCTACCTCTGCTTCGGCATCGCCCTGCTGATCGCCACGCCGCTCGGTGGGGTGGCTGCCGATCGGCTGCCCAAGCGGCGCGTCCTGGTCGTGAGCCAGGGAGCGATCCTGGCTGCGGCAGCGGGAATGGGCGGGGTCGTGCTCACCGACACCGTGCAGTTCTGGATGCTGCTCGTCGCCGCCATCACCCAGGGTGTCGCCTTCGGCTTCCTGGGGCCCACCCGTGTGGCGTTCACGTCCGAGATCGTCGGGCGCGACCAGCTCGGCAATGCGATCACCCTGTCGTTGCTGAGCATGAACGGCACCCGTGTGATCGCCCCCGCATTCGCCGGCGCGCTCGCCGGCATCGTGTTCATCGGCATCGGTGGCGCCTACATCGTGTCGGCGGTGTTCTCGACGGTGTCGTTCGTGTTGCTGCTGCGCTGCCCACCCGGATCGGCGCCGCGCGCCACCTCGAAGGCGAACCCGTTCGCCGAGATCGCCGACGGGGTCCGCTACGTCGCCGCCCGCCCGCACCTGCGGCGGCTGGTGCTGAGCTCGTTCGTGATCATCATGTTCGGGTTCAACTACGTGGCGTTCATCCCCGCACTGGTGAAGGGTGAGTTCGGTCTCGGCGACGGTTGGGTCGGTGTGATCATGTCGGCGAGTTCGATCGGTGCCGTTGCCGTCGGTGTCCCACTCGCGAGTCGAGCCGACGGCGCTGGGGTGTGGAAGTTGATGGTCGCCTCCGGTCTGCTGTTCGGCGTCGGTGTCATCTCCCTCGGATTGTCACCGGTTTTCGGGATCGGAGTGCTCGTGGTGGTGTTCATCGGCGCCGGCACCACGGGCTACCAGTCGCTGTCGAACTCGATTGCACTGAACATGACGAACGACACCCATCAGGGCAGGGTGCAATCGTTGATGATGCTGAGCTTCGCCGGCTTCGGCATCGCCGCGGCGCCCCTCGGGCTCCTCGCGGAGACGATCGGCCTGCGGCCGGCGATCGGCGTGATGGGAGCGATCACGCTGGCCACCGCCACGGGCTACGCAGTGCTCGAGCGCGACGTGCAGACCGAGATCGAGGGCGGCATCCCGCTCGACGAGATCGCCGTCGATGCCGAGGTGGCCTCGACCTGATCGGGTTCTCGTTCCGTCAGGCGGAGAGTTCGGCGGTGAGGTTGGCGCGGGCTCGCGACTCCCAGAGGTCACGGCCCGTGGCAGTGCGGTAGATCGTCGGGCGGTCGAGGAAGCCCTGGAGCACTGCACGGCGACCGGACTGCCATTCGTCGTCGGCGAGGTGTCGGTACTCGGAACGCACGCCGGCGACGTACGCGGAGTAGCCCGCCGGATCGGCACCCAGGATCGCGAGGTCGGCGTCGAGCAGCACCGCGGTGTCGCCACCCGGACCCATGTCGCCGTCCGGGTGCTCGCTGTCAGGAGCTGCGTGTGCGGTCGCCTCGATCATCGATCCGACCCGTCCGACAGCAGCGTCGTCCCACCCGATCGACGCGAGATCGCGTCGGGCCAGTCGTGCGCTCGCTCGTTCGTTGGCCGGGTAGGCCGGCTCGTACACGGCATCGTGGTAGAACGCGGCGGCGACGATCTCGTCGAGGTGGTCGACGTGCTCGTTCGCCGCCAGCTCACCGACATGGCGGATCACCCATGCGACGTGGGCGGCAGTGTGATATCGCCGATGCTTCTCGCGATGGCGCGCGAGCAGCGCATCGAACAACGCGCGGTCGCCGGTGATGTGCTGCTGCCAGGCGACGTCGAGCTCGAGGTCTGGTTCGCTCATGGTCCCAGTGTGCCATCGGTCGTGGCATGGTGAAGCTCGTGACGATCCTGATCGACGACGCGCGGTGGTGGTGGCGGGGCAAGAAGTGGTGCCACCTCGTGAGCGACACCTCGTACGACGAACTCCACGACTTCGCCGACCGCGCCGGCATCCCCCGGCGCGGATTCCAGGGCGACCACTACGACGTCCCCGAGGAGTATCGGACCGACCTCATCGCCGCAGGCGCTGAGCAGGTCGAGAGCCGCGAGCTGGTCAGACGTCTGCGCGCCGGTGGCCTCCGGCTCAGCCCCGCCGAACGTCGCGCCCGCACGTCGGCGGCACGCGACAACCGATGAGAGCAGTGTTCCAATCAGGTCGTAACCTCGACGTCATGGCCGGCAACAACACCGTGGCAACCATCTTCCACAACACGCATTGAAACTCCTCCACCAATGCCGTGCGCATTGCCGAAGAACTCGGGGTCGAGGTCGACATCGTGAACTACATCAAGACTCCACCCGACGCCGACACGCTGCGTTCGATCATCGCCAAGCTCGAGGACGAACCCACTGCGCTGGTGCGGCGCGACAGCATGTGGAAGAAGCTCGGCCTCACCGACGACGACGCTGCGACCGAGGATCAGATCGTCGCACTGCTCGTGAAGCACAAGCAGTTGCTCCAGCGTCCCGTGGTCGTCACCTCCGACACGGCGATCATCGGGCGCCCGAAGGACCGTGTGACCGAGCTGCTCGCGCCGTTCGCATCGCGTTCAGGGAATGATGCCGCTGAGTGAGTGCTGACGCTGCGACACTGAACGAGGCCCCCGCGCCGCTGGCCGACGCCGACGAACCGCCGTCGCGTTGGAAGCTGCTGTCGTCGATGCTGCGCGACCAGCGCCGCAACCTGATCATCGGCTCGGCGATCGGGCTGGCCTGGATGGTCGGCAAGATCTCGGTGCCGATCCTGGTGCGCTTCAGCATCGACCGGGGTATCGACGACGGCGACCGGCTCTGGCTGTGGGTCGGCTGCATCGTGCTGGCCGGTCTCGCGATCGGGCTGTTCACGGCGCTCCGCCGGTACTACGCATTTCGTGAGGCGCGCTGGACCGAGACCCGCCTGCGCGAGCGCCTGTTCAACCACATCATGTCGCTGCACGTCGGCTACCACGACCGCGCTCAGACCGGTCAGCTGATGAGCCGCTCGTCGAGCGATCTCCAGCAGATCCAGTCGTTCGTGGTGATGATCCCGATCACGATGTCGAACCTCGGCA
>CAZJUC010000272.1:0-3761 GCA_964549065.1 uncultured Ilumatobacteraceae bacterium | reverse complement strand
TGCTGTACGCGATGCAGTGGGCGCAGCCCGGCAAGAAGCTGCTGTTCATGGGCGGCGAGCTGGCCACCCGCACCGAGTGGAACCACGAGGGCACCCTCGACTGGTCGCTGCACGACGTCGACTGGCATCGCGAGACGCGCGAGTGTCTGGCCGATCTCAACCGGCTCTACGCGGCCGAACCGGCGCTGCACCGCGGTGACAGCGACCCGGGCGGGATGCAGTGGGTGGAGGGCGCCGACGCCGACCAGAGCGTGTACGTCTGGTTGCGTAAGGACCCGTCGGGCGACGCCCGGCCGGTGCTGGTGGTGATGAACGCCACGCCGACACCGCGGTACAACTACCGCGTCGGCGTACCGACGGCCGGCACCTGGACCGAACTGTTGAACACCGACGCCGAGTGCTACGCCGGCAGCGGGGTCGGCAACTTCGGCGGGGTCGACACCGTGCCCGTCGACTCGCACGGCTTCCACCAGTCCGTGGTGCTCACCATCCCACCCCTCGGCGCCGTCTTTTTCGCCGCCGAGAGCTGACCGCCCATGGGGTCCGACACCGACGCAACACGTCTCGGGGCCACGGTGCTCGTCGGCGGCCGTACCCGCTTCGTGGTGTGGGCCCCCGACGCCACCAGCCTCGATGTGACGTTTGGTGTCGGACACCAGGCGTTACATCGCGACGGTGAGTACTGGACCGGCGTTGTTGATGGGGTCGGGCACGGCGATCGGTACCGCTTCGTGGTCGATGGCGACGAGCTCGCCGACCCGGCGTCGCGGTGGCAGCCCGACGGCGTACACGGACCATCCGCGGTGGTCGACGGATCGGTGTTCCGCTGGCACGACGACGACTGGACGGGCGTGGAGCTGGCCGACACGGTCCTCTACGAGATGCACGTCGGCACGCTGACCGAGGACGGCACCTTCGATGCCGCGATCCGTCATCTCCCCCGTCTGCAGGAGTTGGGCGTCACCACGATCGAGGTGATGCCGGTGGCGGCGTTCCCCGGGACCCGCAATTGGGGTTACGACGGCGTCTTCCCGTTCGCGGTGCAAGATTCCTACGGCGGTCCCGAGGGTCTCGCCCGCTTCGTCGACGCAGCCCACCGGTTCGGGCTCGGCGTGGTGCTCGACGTCGTCTACAACCACATGGGCCCCGAGGGGAACGTCCTCGGCCGGTTCGGGCCCTACTTCACCGATGCCTACCGCACGCCGTGGGGCGACGCGATGAACGTCGCCGAGGCCGGCAGCGACCACGTCCGGCGGTTCTTCATCGAGAATGCCGTCGGCTGGGTGCGCGACTTCCACCTCGACGGGCTGCGTCTCGATGCCGTCCACGCCATCTTCGACCCGACACCGATCCCGTTCGTGCAGGAGCTGACGACCGCGGTGCATGCCGGTGCTCGGTCGGCGGGCCGTACCGTGCTCGTGACCATCGAGAGTTCGGCCAACGACCCGCGCATCGTGCGCTCGGAGGGTGACGGCGGCTGGGGCTGCGACGCCGTGTGGAACGACGATTTCCACCACGCGTTGCGCGTGGCGCTGACGGGCGATCGCCACGAGTACTACGCGAACTACGCAGGCGCAGCGGACGTCGCGAAGGCGTGGGAGCGCCGATGGGTGTACTCGGGGCAGTACTCACCGGGTTTCGGTCGACGTCACGGTGCCCCCGCCGACGACATCGACCACCGCCGGTTCATCGTGTTCGACACCAACCACGATCACGTCGGCAACACACCAGCAGGCGCGCGACTGCTCGCAGATGCCGCTCCCGACGATCCCCGCCGCCGGCTTGCTGCTGCAGCGATCCTGCTCTCGCCGTTCACCCCGATGCTGTTCATGGGCGAGGAGTACGGCGAGACCGCACCGTTCCCGTACTTCATCGACCACAGCGAGCCCGACCTGGTCGAGGCCGTGCGATCGGGTCGCCAGCGAGAGTTCTCGGGCGCCGACTGGTCGGGCGACGTCGCCGACCCGGCCGACCCCACGACGTTCGAAGCTGCGGTGCTCGATCCCACGCTCACCGAGCACGAACCGCACCGTTCACGCCTGGCGATGTACACCGAGTTGCTGAGGATCCGGCGCGAGTACCCGGTGCTGACCGATCCGACGGCGCAGCAGCGCGTGTCGACCGTGGGCGACTCGATCGTCGTGGTGCGTTCCACGCCGGCGGGCACGGCATCGTTGATCTTCAACTTCTCCGGCGAGCCGGTGATGCACCCGGCACCCGACCCGACCGAACCGGTCGTATTCGACACCGACGATGCCCGCTGGGGCGGCGACGGCCACGCACCGGCAACCATCGGCGCCTGGGCGGCCCGGCTGGGTGTCCGCCGTGGCTGACACTCCCATCGACGCACTCCCACACGTGGTGATCATCGGCGGTGGCTTCGGTGGGCTGGCCACGGCGAGCGGACTGGCCGACGCCGCGGTTCACGTGACCGTGATCGACCGCCGCAACCATCATCTGTTCCAGCCCTTGCTCTACCAGGTCGCCACTGCCGGTCTCGCGCCTGCCGACGTCGCTGAACCGATCCGATCGATCCTTGCTGCCCAGGCGAACGCCGACGTCGTGCTCGGCGAGGTCGTCGACATCGACCGCGACGCGGGCGTCGTGCGGCTCGACGATGGCGACCTGGTGGCGTTCGACTCGCTCGTGCTCGCCGCAGGGACGACGCATTCCTACTTCGGCAATCCCGAGTGGGAGCAGTTCGCCCCCGGGCTCAAGACGGTCGAGGACGCGCTGGAGATACGGCGGCGGGTGCTCACCGCCTTCGAGCGCGCCGAGCGCGCCGAGCGCGTCGGCGACGAGCACGATCGGGAGGCCAACCTGACGTTCGTGGTGGTCGGCGGCGGGCCCACCGGCGTCGAGATGGCGGGCGCGATCGCCGAGATCGCGTTCCGCACCGTCAGCCGCGAGTTCCGCACGATCGACACCTCGACGGCACGGGTGATCCTGCTCGAAGGCCTCGACCGGGTCCTCTCCACCTACCCGGTGTCGTTGTCGGACAAGGCGACCGACCAGCTCCGCGAACTCGGCGTCGATGTCCGTCTCGGTGTGATGGTGACCGGCCTCGACGAACGCGAGGTACACACGAGCGGTGGCGTGATCCCGGCGCGGACCGTGGTGTGGGGTGCCGGCAACACCGCCTCACCGCTGGCGTCGATGCTCGGCGCCACGACCGACCGCGCCGGACGCATCGAGGTCGGCGACGACCTGTCGGTTCCCGGAGCGCCGAACCTGTTCGCCGTCGGCGACATCGCGCGCGTCAGCTCGCAGGGCACCACGGTCCCCGGCGTCGCCCAGGGAGCCATCCAGGGTGGGGCGCACGTGGCGAACATGATCCGAGCCGACCTCGCCGGACGGCCCCGCACGGCGTTCCGCTATCGCGACAAGGGGGAACTGGCCACGATCGGGCGCTCGTCGGCGGTGGGGGTGATCGGACGGCTGAAGCTGTCGGGTTGGATTGCCTGGATGGCGTGGTGGTCGGTCCACATCGTGTTCCTGATCGACTTCCGCAGCCGCTTCTCGGTGCTGTTGAACTGGGCATGGAACTACATCACGTTCCAACGAGGATCCCGTCTGATCACCGGCCCCTGGCGTCCCCGCTCCGCCGCCGAACCGGCAGCCGACTGAGCCGGCGCGCAGTGACATCGGGGCCGGTCGCCGGCGGGTGTCGGGCTCGGTGGTCGTTGCGCGATACCGGACAAGCGCGGCATGCCGACGACCTCACATCTCGATCTTCCATCGCAGCTGTTCGTCGTGGCTCG
>CAZJUC010000271.1:0-3770 GCA_964549065.1 uncultured Ilumatobacteraceae bacterium | reverse complement strand
TCAGGTGGGGCGGGTGCCGAGGGTGACGGTGAACTCCTGGGTCGAGCCGTTGCGCTCGACGGTGACGTCGATGGTGTCGCCGGGCTGGTAGGTGGCGACGGCCGCACCGAGCGAGACGGGATCGGTGATCTGGGTGTCGTCGACGGCGACGATCACGTCGCCGACCCGCAATGAGCTGTCGGCGGCGCCGGAGCCGTCGGTGATCTCGACGATCTCGACGCCGAGGCCTTCACCGGTCGGCTGTGTGGACACGCCCATCAGGGCGCGGTCCGGAACACTGCCGTCACGGAGCGAATCGATGACATCCATCACCGGCGTGATCGCGATGGCGAAGCCGATGTTCTCGGCACCACCGGCGATGGCGGTGTTGATGCCGACCACTTCGCCACTGCCGTTCAGCAGCGGGCCGCCCGAGTTGCCCGGGTTGATGGCCGTGTCGGTCTGGAGCAGGTTGACGAGTTGGACACCGTTCTCGGCGGTGATCGTGCGGTTCTTCGCGGACAGGATCCCCGCGGTCACCGACGGCTCGCCGTTGAGGTCGAGTGCGTAGCCGAACGCGATGAGCTGGTCGCCGAGGCGGACCTCGTCGGAGTCGCCGACGGCGAGGGGCACCAGATCGGTGCGATCGACCCGGAGCACTGCGAGGTCACGGCTCGGGTCGCCGGCAACGATCGTGGCCGGCTCGGTGGTGCCATCGGCGAACGTGACGACCGGGCTGTCGCCCTGCGCCACGACGTGGTTGTTGGTGACGATGTAGCCGTCGGCGGACAGCACGAAGCCGGTGCCCGCAGCCTGACCACGCCCGATGTTGCCTTGCGGGCCGGTCTGGGTGACCTCCTGGCGTACGGACACCACCGACGGACGGGCCGTCGCGACGAGATCACTGATCGACCCGGTCGACACGCTGACCGGTTGCGCGGCAACGTTCGCTGTCTCGGTGGGCGAGGCCACGGTCGGCGACGAGTCCTGGCCGACGGTGTAACCGCCGACAGCGGCACCGGTGAGCGCGACACCCACGAGCACGCCGGCGCCGAAGCGACCGCGTCGGCGTGATGGTCCGGGAGCGCCGCTCTTCGGCGGAGCCGGCGGGCTCCAATCGGATGTCGAAGATCGCGACGGTGGGCCGGCGATCGCGCCGGCACGCAGCGATCCGAGCGGCTCGCCGGGGATCGAGGAGGGGCGGTCGGCGTATGGCGGAGTCAGAAGATTTTCCACGACTCCAATGTCGGGCCGTCGGGTCAGAAACAGGTGAGAGCCAGGTGATCGGAGGTCGAGAATCGATCCCCTCGGCCGTCCTCCGCCCCGTCGACGCACGGCGTCGGATGCCAGGCTGGCGGTGTGTACACCGAGATCGAGTACGAACTGCGTGACCATGTCGGGATCATCACGATCGATCGCCCCGACGCCCGCAACGCCCTGACGTTCACCACCTATGCCGAGTTGGCCGACGCGGTCGAGACCACCACGGCTCGCTGCCTGGTGATCACCGGGCGTGACCCGGCGTTCTGCTCCGGCGACGACGTCAAACAGGTGATGGTCGCCGCCAGCTCCGACCTCACCAGCACCGATCGTGAGCCGCGCCTCACGCCGGCGGCCGGCAGCCTGTTGCGCACCGACGTGCCGGTGATCGCCGCCGTCAACGGCGCTGCGGTTGGTTGGGGGATGGAGCTGGCCCTGATGGCCGACATCCGCATCGCGTCCGAACGCGCCAAGTTCGGCGAGCTGTTCGTGAAACGCGGGCTGTGCTGCGACGTCGCCGGCCTGGCCCGGCTCGTCGAGCTGGTCGGCCGAGAGCACGCAGCAGAGCTGCTGTTCACCGGCCGGATCATCGACGCGACCGAGGCTCGCGACCTTCGGTTGGTGTCGCACGTCGTGGCGCACGACGACCTGCTCCCGACCGCGCTGGAGCTGGCGGAGCGCATCGCCGCCAATCCCCCGCTGGCCGTGCAGGCGTTGAAGCGTGGGCTGCGAACCGCGCTGGACCCCGACTGGGACGACCTCGGCCGCTGGGTGAGCTCCACCCTGACCGAGCTGTTCCGCACCGACGATCACCGCGAGGGCGTCGCCGCGTTCCTCGACAAGCGCGAGCCCTCCTACACGGGCCGCTGACGGTTCCTCGACCGACCGCCGGCCGACCACGACGCATTACGGTCGCCCACCATGAGAGATCTCAGGGGGACGACGGCGATCGTGACGGGTGCGTCGCGCGGTATCGGGGTGTTCATCGCGAAGGCGCTCGCCGAGGAGGGCGCGAACCTGTCGCTCACCGCTCGCAGCGCCGACGAACTCGAGAAGGTGAGGATCGAGATCGAGTCGATGGGGGTGACGGCCATCGCAACGGTCGGCGACATCGCGGTGGCCGAGGATCGCGCCCGACTGCTCGCACGGACCGAGGCGGAACTCGGACCGGTCGACATCCTCGTCAACAACGCAGGGATCGACATCGTGCGCCACTTCCACGAGGCTCCCGAGTCGGATTTCGTCGACACGCTGCGGATCAACCTCGAGGCGCCGATGCTGCTGACCCGCGCCGTGGTGCCCGGCATGTTGGAACGCGATCGGGGGCACGTCGTCAACATCTCCTCCGGCGGCGGCAAGGTGGGCGTACCGGGCGAGGCCGCCTACTGCGCGAGCAAGCACGGGCTGGTCGGCTTCACCAACGCGCTGCGCGCGGAGTACGAGCGCACCAACGTCAATTTCTCGGTCGTCTGCCCGGGTCTGGTCAGCGACGTCGGGATGGCCCACCGCTGGGAGCAGGCCGGTGTCAAGGCACCCCTGATCGCCGGGAGTTCCACGCCGGAGAAGGTGGCGGCGGTGACGGTGGGTTGTATCAAGCGGAACCGGTCCGAGGTGTTGGTGAACACACCGCCGGTGCGTCCCCTGATCGTGCTCGCCAACATCGCGCCGGGCATCACCCCGTTCCTGCTGCGCAAGCTCGGCTATTCGGGCACGTTCGAGCGCATCATGGACAAGAACCTGACCTGACCCGCGGAGGCGTCAGTAGATCTCGATGAGGCCGGCGGCGCCCTGGCCTCCGCCGATGCACATCGTGACGACGCCGTACTTGGCGTTGCGACGCTTGCCTTCGAGCAGCACGTGACCGGCGCAGCGGGTGCCGGTCATGCCGAACGGGTGGCCGATCGCGATCGAGCCGCCGTTGACGTTGTACTTCTCGGGGTCGATGCCCAACGTGTCGCGGCTGTACAGGCACTGGCTCGCGAACGCCTCGTTCAACTCCCAGATGTCGATGTCGTCGACGGTGAGACCGTGACGCTTCAGCAGCTTCGGCACGGCGTAGATCGGGCCGATGCCCATCTCGTCGGGCTCGCAACCGGCCACCGCCCAACCCTTGAACGCACCGAGCGGCTCGATGTTCTGGCGCGACGCCTCTTCGTCGGACATCATCACCACGGCAGCCGCGCCGTCGGAGAGCTGGCTGGCGTTGCCGGCGGTGACGTAGTTGCCCTCGCCGCGCACCGGCTGCAGCTTCGCCAGGCCCTCGAGCGTGGTCTGCGGACGGTTGCACTCGTCGCCCGTCACGGTGTAGTCGACGATCGACTCCTCCTTGGTCTCTTTGTCGACGAGCTTCATCTTGGTGTCCATCGGCACGATCTCGTCCTCGAACAGCCCGTTTTCCTGCGCCCGAGCCATGCGCATCTGCGATTCGTAGGAGTACTCGTCCTGGTACTCGCGCGACACGTTGTAACGCTCGGCGACGATGTCGGCGGTCTCGATCATCGCCATGTAGATCGCCGGGTACATCTCGGTGA
>CAZJUC010000270.1:0-3822 GCA_964549065.1 uncultured Ilumatobacteraceae bacterium | reverse complement strand
GCCAGTCGAACTTCTCGACGGCGTGCATCAGACCGAGGTTGCCCTCCTGGATCAGATCGAGCAGTGGCAGACCGGACGCCTGGTACTTCTTTGCGATCGACACCACGAGACGCAGGTTCGACTGCACGAACTGGCGCTCGGCCTCTTCGCCCTGCCGGGCGGTGCGGCGCAGCTCGCGCTTCTTGGCAGCGGTGAGTTCCCCGCCGGCATCGAGCTCGGCGATCGCCTCGTTGCCGGCCTCGATCGCCTTGGCCAGGCGGACCTCATCGTCCTTGGTCAGCAGCGTGTACTGCCCGATGTCGGTGAGATAGAGACGGACGAGGTCTTCGTCGTCGCGGTCGACGCGGTCTTTGGCCACCTGGTGCTCCTACTGTGTCGTGTCGACGATGACCACGGCGGTACCGGTGTCATCGTGGAGGATTCGGCGTGCGAGGGTGTCTGGTGACGAAGTCTGCGGTGAAATGAGCACGACGGTCGACATGAGACCTCGGTCACGATACCGACGACGCCGGGTCCGTCAACCATGTAATCCAAGAGCAACGCACATATCACGGTTCGAGATGTGCTAGAGGGATGAATCACCATGAGCGATGAGGTCGAGCTGACGGTCGTGACGATGACGTTCGACGCGGCGGACGATGCCGCGTTGCTGGCGATCCTGTCCAAGTACGTGGTGCTGACGCGCATGCAGGACGGCTGTCGAAACGTCGACCTCTGTGCAAGCGTCACGAACCCCGGCCGCCATCTGATCGTGCAGAAGTGGGAGACGCCCGACCACCAACGCGCCCACTTCGATTCCGACGTGATGGTCGACATGGCGTCGGCATGTACGGGTGTGCTCTCGCAGGCGCCCGACATCGACCTGTGGGATGCGACCAGCGCCCACGACCTGCGCTGACGCCCTCGCTCAGCGACGTCTCGGTCGGTGCCTCCGTCGGCGAGAACTCGGCCGGTGAGAACTCGGTAAAGCCGACAGCTGACAGGGGCGCCTGACCGACGGTCGGAGGTACAATCGTCTGACCATGTCGAATCCAGTGTTCAAAGAAGAGTCGTTCCAGTCGGCGTCTCAGAGCTACAACTCCGGGCTGGCCGCCAGCAAGGGCCAGGCCGGTTGGGGCGCGCCCAGCGCCGGGACTCAGGTCGCCCCGCAGCCCGTGGCCGACGGCCCGGTCTCGGGCTGGCAGAAGGCGATGACCATCAACGGCGTCATCACGGCGTCGCTGGTGTTGCTCGTCCTGCTGCTGGTCTCGGCCGCGTTCGGGTGGTCTGCGGCAACCGGCCCCACCCTCGTGTCCAACGAAGGCGTCGAGACCGAGACCTACCAGTTCCCACCGATCGCGATGGTCGGCATCTTCGTCGGCTTCGGCGCCGTGATGCTCTCGATGTTCAAGCCGAACCTCGCCAAGTTCTTCGGCCCGGTCTACGCGATCTCGTACGGCTTCGCCGTCGGGGCCATCTCCAAGGGCTACGAGACGTTCTACAACGGCATCGTCCTGCAGGCAGTGCTGGCGACCGCTTCGGTCTTCTTCGTGATGCTGGTGCTCTACCGCACCCGCATCATCAAGGTCACCGACAAGTTCCGCCGGGCAGTCATCTTCGCCACCCTCGGCGTGATGGTGTTGTACCTCGGTTCGTTCGTCTTCAGCCTGTTCGGCGGGTCGCTGCCGTTCCTCAACGGCGACAACCTCGGCCTGAGCATCTTGTTCTCCGTGTTCGTCTGCGGCCTTGCAGCGATGAATCTGGCGCTCGACTTCGACTTCATCGAGCGGGCCACCAACGCCGGCATGCCGAAGGCATACGAGTGGGTGGCTGCTCTCGGTCTGGTCGTCACCCTGGTGTGGCTCTACCTCGAGCTGCTGCGCCTGCTGTCGTACCTGCGTCAGTGACGTCGGTGTGGCTGATCCATCCGGTCAGCGCAGCGATGTGACACCCGGCGTCCCCGAATCGAGTACTCGCACCGACGGCGGCAGCTTCACCGAGGCTGTCGCCGTCGGCGTTCTCGGAGGGCTGACCGCGGCGGCGGTGGGCGGCCCACTCGGTCTCGCCGCGCCGTTCGGCGTCGTGGGTGCGGCCAATGGTCTGCTGGCCGGCTGGCGGCGAATCTACGACTGGGGGTGCTCGGACGGTCTGGTCGCGTTCGCACTCGACTCCACGTGGGCCGTCCCGATGACTGCGGCAGGCCTCGCATCACAGGCGCTCGGTCTGGTGCGGGGTCGGCCGGGCTACGACCCGTCGCTGAGCCGGCGATCGAATCGCCAGGTGTTCCGCCGCGGGTTCGTGCCGCGTCGGGGATTCGCCATCACGGTCGGCAGCGTGATCAGCGGGGCGGGCGACACGTCGAAGCCTCGCCGGCGCCAGCTCGTCACCGATCACGAGGACGTGCACGTGTGGCAGGCGCGCTGGTTCGGGCCGCTGTACCCGGTCTTGTACGGCGCCTGGATGGTCGGCGGCGGCGCAGTCGGGATGCTGGTGTGGGCGACGCGTCGCCGTGACGCAGGGTTCGCGAAGGTCGTCGAGTCGTGCGCGTACTACCTGAATCCGTTCGAGTGGTGGGCGTACAGCCGCGACGACCATTGGCCCCCGTCGGGCAAGGTGCACGGCTTCGGCTGGCGCAACCCGATCGTGCGACCCCTCCGACGTCAGCTCTGACACCACGTTCGTGTTGCAGTTCCGGTGACCCACCCCACCGGGAATGCAACGCAAACGGGATTGGTCAGGCGATGCGGGTGGACCGCGAACGGCGATCCTGCGTCAGCCGGCGATGGCAGACCAGCCGAGGTCGCTGGCGGCCCAGAGCTGATCGAAGTGGGCGTCGACGTCGTCGTGGAATCCGAACCGGTTGCGGTGGTTGTAGCGCCAGCGCTGCTGGTTGACGCTCACCCCCATGCGGGCGAGACGACCGGCGCAGTAGGTGTCCCACGCCGCGTTCTGTTCGAGCGTCAGATCGAGGTCGCCGGGCGCGTCGGAGAAGTCCGGACGCATCCGGTCGTTTGCGCGCAGCAGGATGCGACCCAACGACTCGCGGGCGGTGTCGGCGCTGAACGACATCGGGTGCTTGCGATCCTCGAGCGCGCCGCTCTCGGCGTGCAGGGTGATCGTCGCGTCCGATGTCGCAGCGTCGACCTCCTCGTACACCTTGGCAAGCGGCGTGGTCTCGTCGACGATCACCCGGATCGGGTTCGCGATCTCGAGTTGCTGGGCGAGTTCGGCGACGATCTCCGCGATCTCCGCAGCATCGTACGCGACGAACGTGAACTCGGCGGGAGCGACGGTCACCTTCGCGGTGGAAGCGGGGGTGGTGGCAGCAGTCATCGAAGGCGGCCGCTCAGGCGTCGGCGCCGACCCGCTCGCGGTACTTGCGGACTGCTTCCTTGCGCTCTTCGAGGGCTTCGGCGTCCATGGCCGAGATCGTCTCGACCTCGTCGTCGGTGAACCCGGCCAGCTCGCGGAACCGTTTGGCGAGGCTGAACGAACTCTCGGCGCTCTCGCCGCGGGCACCGCCGAAGCTGAACAGCTTGTCGACGACCTGCTGGAACTCGAGTGCCTTGGTGCGCCGGTCGGGATCGTTGGCGGTGACCTTGCGCAGCCAGTCGGAGCCCATCTTCACGTGGGTCACCTCGTCGGCGAGCATCCAGTCCTCGCAGAACTCGAGATACGGGTCGCCGGCGACGTCGCCGAATTCCTTCATCTGCGTGAAGACGTCGATGGCGAGGCCTTCGAGCGCCCGGTTGACGCCGGCGAGTCGCAGGATCGGGTCGTTCGAGCAGGCCGCTTCGAACAGCACGGTGTTCTCGGCGAACTCGCCGAGTTCGGTGCCCATCC
>CAZJUC010000269.1:0-3830 GCA_964549065.1 uncultured Ilumatobacteraceae bacterium | reverse complement strand
GCGATGAGTAGAAAACGGACCCGTCGCGTTCAGCTGCTCGAGCGACCCGCGATGCGCTGGGCACCGGTCTGTCGCCCCTCTTCCCCGCCGAGGACGCGGTCGGCGAAGACGCCGACACCCGTCGCGCCCACCTCCGAATCGCCACACGGATCGACAGCGATCGGCTCACTGCGGTCACGATGCGCACCTACGTCGACGGCGATCCGGTCGACGAGCAACACCAGTCGATCGCTGCCGGCCAGAACGACTTCGAGTGGACGATCGACATCACCGACCCTGCGTTGTGGTGGCCGAGGGCACTCGGCGACCAGCCGCTCGTCGATGTCGGCGTCGAGGTCGTCGTCGACGGGGAGATCAGCGATCGCCGCCAACGCCGCACCGGGCTGCGCCAGATCGAGTGGGACGACTGGATCTGCTCGGTGAACGGTGAACGGATCTTCCTCAAGGGTGCGAACCTGCGCCCGACCACCGCTGGACCGGCGAACGCGACGGACGCAATGGTCAGAGACGACCTGGATGCCGCAGTCGAGCTCGGCCTCGATGCATTGCGGGTCCACGGACACATCGCCGACCGCGCGCTCTACCACGCCGCCGACGAGGCGGGCATCCTCCTCCTGCAGGACTTCCCGCTGCAGTGGGGCCACGCCCGGTCGGTACGCCAGCAGGCCGTCGAGCAGGCCCGCGCTGCCGTCGACGCACTCGGCCACCATCCGTCGATCGCGATGTGGACCGCGCACGACGATCCCGCCGCCACCGACGCGGGCGTGGCAACGGCGGGCTGGCGCGGCTCCGCCCGCATGCTGGCCGCGAAACAGCTGCCGTCGTGGAACAAGTCGGTGCTCGACCGGTGGGTGAAGCGAGCATTCGAACGTGCCGACACGAGCCGGCAGGTCATCGCCCATTCCGGTGTGGTGCCGCACCTCCCCCAACTCGACGGCACCGACAGCCACCTGTGGTTCGGTTGGCGCCACGGCGAGGCCGAGGACCTCGCCGAGTTCGCCGCCCGACTGCCACGCATGGTTCGCTTCGTCAGCGAGTTCGGGTCGGACTCACCACCCGCCGACGCACCGTTCATCGACGAACAGCTCGCCAGATACGCGTGGCCGAGCCTCGACTGGGACGCGATCCAGCTCGAGACCGGCTACCAGCGTGGGGTCACCGAACGCAACTTCCCGCCGACCGAGTTCGACAGCTTCGACGAATGGCGCGACACGTTGCAGTACTACCAGGCGCATGTGTTGAAGACGCAGATCGAGACGTTGCGACGTCTGAAGTACCGACCGACCGGTGGGTTCTGCTTCTCGTCGCTGAACGACTCGGCACCGGCGATCTCATCGAGCGTTCTCGACCACGAACGCCGCCGCAAGGCCGCCTACGACGTGGTGGCAGCGGCGTGTGCACCGGTGCTGGTCGTGGCGGATCCGCTTCCCGACACCGTGGTGCCGGCCGACCGGATCGACATCGACGTCCACGTGGTCAGCGATCGACGCGAGCCACTCGACTTCGCCGTCGTCGATGCCGTCATGTCGTGGCGCGAGGGCGAGCAACGGTGGCGCTTCGGCGGTCCGATCCCTGCCGACGACGTCGTGAAGGTCGGCGAGATCCGCTTCGACGTCCCGGCCGACGCGTCCGGCCCGATCACCCTCGACCTGCAACTGACCAGCGGCGACGTGACCAGCCGCAACCACGCCACCACCACCGTCACCACGCCGTAGCCCGGGCAGAGGAACGAACCACCCCGAAGCCGCCCACCCAGCGAACGGGTGCCACGGGTGCCGGTGGAGACCGTCCGAAGGACGCAGCTCAGCTGGTGCCGGTGACAGGACCCGTGAGCCGAACGGTCGATCTAACGCGAGAGCGAGCGGCGATTCTTGAACTTGCCCTTGAAGTAGTCGACGTTCATCGTGGCGATGTTGTCGATCGAGATCTCCTTCGGGCACGCCGCTTCGCATTCACCGTGGTTGGTGCACGATCCGAAGTACTCGTCCATCTTGTCGACCATTGCCTCGGCGCGCTTGTAGCGCTCGGCCTGGCCCTGCGGGAGCAGGTTGAGATGGGCGAGCTTGGCCGAGGTGAACAGGCTGGCCGCGCCGTTCGGGCACGCTGCCACACACGCCCCGCAACCGATGCACGCCGCCGCATCCATCGATGCGTCGGCGACCGGCTTCGGGATCGGGATCAGGTTGGCGTCGGGCGCGCCGCCGGTGGGGGCGGTGATGTAGCCACCGACCTCCATGATGCGGTCGAACGCAGCTCGGTCGACCATCAGGTCCTTGATGATCGGGAATGCCGAGGCACGCCACGGCTCGATCACGATCTCGTCGCCGCTGTTGAACACCCGCATGTGCACCTGGCAGGTGGCGGTGCCCTTCTGCGGACCGTGCGCACGCCCGTCGATCATCAACGAACAGGTGCCGCAGATTCCCTCGCGGCAGTCGTGGTCGAAGACGATGGCTTCCTTGCCCTCTTCGATGAGCCGCTCGTTGAGGATGTCGAGCAGCTCGAGGAACGAGGCCTCGTCGCTGATCTCGGGGATCTGATGACTCTCGAAACGGCCCTGCGCGTCGGGGCCGTCCTGGCGCCAGATCTTGAGGGTCAGGTTGGTCAGTGTGCTCACTTGTAACTCCGGGTCTGCAACTTGACGACTTCGTACTCGAGCGGTTCCTTGTGCTCGACGGGGTTGGTCATGTCACCGCTCCACTCCCAGGCGCTGACGTAGGCGTACTCGTCGTCGTTGCGGACGGCTTCGCCATCGTCGGTCTGGTACTCGGAGCGGAAGTGGCCGCCGCAGCTCTCCTCACGGTTGAGCGCGTCCTTGCACATCAGCATGCCGAGTTCGAAGAAGTCGTCGACGCGACCGGCCTTCTCCAGGGTCTGATTGATGCTGGTGTCGGATCCGGTGACCTTGAGGTCCTTCTTGAACTCTTCGTGCAACGCCGGGATCTCCGAGATTGCCTTCTCGAGGCCGTTCGCGTTGCGGTCCATTCCGCAGTAGTCCCAGATGATCTGGCCGAGTTCGCGGTGGAAGTGGTCGGGGGTCTTGGTGCCACCGATCGACATGTACTGCTTGAAGCGATCGGTCGCCTCGGCCTGGATCCTGGCGAACTCGGGGTGGCTGGTGTCGGGCACCGGCTTGTTGAGCAGGTCGGCGAGATACGGCGCGATCGTGTACGGCAGCACGAAGTAGCCGTCGGAGAGCCCCTGCATCAGCGCGGAGGCACCGAGGCGGTTGGCGCCGTGGTCGGAGAAGTTCGCCTCACCGGCCGCGAAGAGTCCCGGCACGGTCGTCTGGAGTTCGTAGTCGACCCACAGACCGCCCATCGTGTAGTGACTGGCCGGGTAGATGCGCATCGGCACCTTGCGCGGGTCTTCGCCGGTGATGCGCTCGTACATCTCGAACAGGTTGCTGTAGCGCTCCCACACGGTGTCGAGGCCCAGACGGTCGATCGCATCGGCGAAGTCGAGGTACACGCCGTTCTTGAGCGGCCCGACTCCCTGGCCGGCGTCGACCATGCGCTTGGCCGCACGCGACGACACGTCACGCGGCGCCAGGTTGCCGAAGCTCGGGTAGATCCGCTCGAGGTAGTAGTCGCGATCCTCTTCGGGGATCTGGTCGGGTGGCCGGGTCTCGTCGGCGCTCTTGGGCACCCAGATACGGCCGTCGTTGCGCAACGACTCCGACATCAGCGTGAGCTTCGACTGGAAGTCGTCGGCCTGCGGGATGCAGGTCGGGTGGATCTGTGTGTAGCACGGGTTCGCGAATGCGGCCCCGCGACGGTGGGCGCGCCAGGCGCCGGTGACGTTGCAGCTCATTGCATTGGTCGACAGGA
>CAZJUC010000268.1:0-3877 GCA_964549065.1 uncultured Ilumatobacteraceae bacterium | reverse complement strand
CGGTGTACGGCCTCGCTGCGATCTCGGTGGCCGAAGGGTTCGGCAGTCTGCTCTACCACGGCGCGGCCGGTGACTTCGGCCAGTTCCTCCACGATGTTCCACTGGTCGGCGCGCTGACGTTCATTGCCGGATGGCATGTTGGCCGGTTGCGAGGATCCGCCGACGTCGGCTCGATCATCGGGCTGCTCCTGGGACTCGCCGTCTCGTCCGCATTGTGGGCGATCACCCCGGGCGCGACGAACATCGCCGTCGGCGTGACCGTCGCCGTGATCATCGGCGCGTCGTTGCTCGCTCGCCGTCGCTCGATGATCGGCGTGTGGTCCGGTCCCCTGCTGGGCCTCGGGGCCGTCGCGCTCGGCGTCTGGGCGCTCGGCACACCCGACAGCCTTGCGTGCGTCGCCGATTCGTGGCTGCAACCGCACGGGCTGTGGCACGTGCTCACTGCCATCGTGGCGATCGCCTGGGTCGACCGGGCCTACGCCGCTGCCGACCCTGCCAGGGCACCTCGACTGTTCCGCCGATTCACCGATCGCACGATCGGCCTGCTGGCGCGCGGTCTGGTGCTGGCGTTCCACCGGTCGGTCGAGGTGCGCTGGCGCCGGCGGCTCCCGCGCGATCGCCCCGTGTTGATCGTCGCGAACCACGGCAACGGCTTCGTCGACCCGGTGGTGGTCGCTGCGGTGCTCGGACGTCTGCCGAGGTTCCTCGCCAAGGCAGCGCTCTGGAAGGTGCCCGTCGCCCGTCCCTTCCTCTGGCTCGCCGGGGTGCTCCCGGTCCACCGAACCGCCGACGGCGACCGGGCCGGCGACAATGCGTCGGTGTTCGACGCCTGCCACCGCGAACTGATGCAGGGCGCCATCGTGGCCATCTTCCCGGAGGGCACCACGGGTGATCGCGCCGGGCTCGATCGGGTGAAGTCGGGGGCGGCACGCATAGCCCTCGGTGCGTTGCCCACCGCGCCGGACCTGGTGGTCGTGCCGATCGGGATGGCGTTCGAGAGCAAGGTCGAGACGCGCAGCCGCGCGGCGGTGATGTTCGGCGAACCGATCGAGGTGGCCGACTTCTCGGGCGTCGGCGTCGACGCCGACGGTGCGCCGGACCGCGCCGACGCTGCGGTGTTGACCGCCCGGATCACCCAGGCGCTCGAGGAGGTCTCCCCGCAGTTCGACACCGTCGACGAGCGCGAACTCCTGCGGGCCGCCGCGAGCGAAGAGCGCCGCGACGCCACCGGCCACGCCGATACCTCCTTCGCCGATTGCGAAGTGGTGGCGCGACGCCTCGCTGGGGCGCCTGACGCAGCGCGGCTGCGAGTGATCGGCGCGTACCGCGATTTCGCGACACGGCTCGAACTGCTCGGCATCACAGCCCGCCAACTCCGTCCCGATCGCGTGTCGCTGACACGGCTCGCGCTGTCGGCACTCGTGGTGTTCCTGGCCGGGTCGCTGCTGATGACGGTGACGCTGATCCACCTTCCGGCAGTGGTGATCGTGGTCGTCGGCGCGGGGCTCGTTCGGTCGACCGCCACCAAGGGCACGGTGCGTCTGCTGCTCGGCTTGGTCGCCGTCGTCGCCACGTGGGTGCTGGCGGGAATGTGGATCGCCGACGGCTGGGCCGCCCTCGCGGCCGGGCTCGCCGTGGCCGTCGGAGGGGCGGTGGCCCTCGTCGTGTGGCCGCCGCTGACACGCCAAGGCGCCGTGCTGTTCGGTCGTCTTCGAGTACGTGACCGGATCGGGCTGGTGCCCCCGGTGCTGCAGGCACGTTCGGCCGTGGTCACCGCGGTACGCGAGAGTCTCGAGGAGCCGTGATGACCGTCGACGACGACCCCCCCGAGGCGCCGCCGCGAAGCATCCGCAAGGTCGTCGTCCGAGTTGTCTTCATCGTCGCCGCACTCGGCGTGTCGGGCTGGGTCCTTGCGACGACCTTCGACGACCTCGACGTCGGCGAGGTCATGGATGCCGTTCGTTCGTTCAACGACGCCGAGGTCATCTCGCTGGCGAGCATGTGGATCATCTGGATCGCCGCGCAGGGTCTGCTGACAGCGTCGTTGGTGCCCGGCCTCGCGGTCAGACACGGCGTGGTCGCCTTTCTCGGACCGGCCTCGATCACCTCGGTGGTGCCCGGCCCCAGCGACCTCCCGATCCGCTACCGGATGCTCACCTCGTGGGGACGTACCGGCGGCGAAGCGACGCTCGCTGTCGCCGCCGGCGGGATCTTCAGCATCGGCATCAAGCTGGTGTTGCCGGTCATCGCAGCGCTCGGCCTCGTGGTCTCCGATGCGCCCCTGGGCGACACGATGCAGACCGTCGTCGCGATCTGCCTGGTGGTCGGACTCGTCGTGGTGGTGTCGGCGTTCGTGCTGGGCTCGGAGCAGCGAACCGCCCAGGCGGGGCGACTGATCGCTCCGGTGTGGGGCTGGGTGCTCGGGCTGTTGCGCAGACCGACGCCCGACGATCTCGCGGCGCAGATGGTGGCCGCCCGCGCCAGTGCGGTGCAGACGCTGCGCGAACGCTGGCTGATCGCGACATGGGCGACCGTGTTGACGTCGGCGACGAAGTTCGCCCTGCTCTTGATGTGCCTCCGCTTCAGCGGCATCGGGGAGGGCGAGCTGCGATGGACCGAGGTGTTCGTGGTGTTCGCCCTGGTGCAGGGCCTCACCGTGTTCCCGATCACCGCCGGCGACGCCGGGGTCAGCGAGATCGCCTACATCGGCCTGCTCACCGCAGCCGCCGGTTCGCAGTTCGTCAATCAGATCACCGCGGCGGTCCTCGTGTTCCGGGTGATCACCTGGCTGCTGATCATCCCCGTCGGCCTCGGCACTCTCGGCCTGTGGAAGTACCAACTCCGCAAGTCGATCACGCCAGGGGTCAGACCCCAGGCGTGATCAGTCGAACTCGAACTGGACGGCGGCGCGATCGACGACCTTGCCGGTGATGTGGTCGGCGATGAAGCGCTGGTGTTCGGGGTGGTCGCGATAGGTGCCGAAGTCGTCGACCGATGCGAAGTCGGCGGTGATCGCGTAGGCGAAGTTGGTGGACGCCAGCCCGAGATCGGGGCCGTGCCGGTAGGCGGCGATCTCGGCGATCGCGCCCGGGAGGGCGTCGAGCGCGGCGGACATGGCGGCGAGGTCGGACGGGGTGACCGAGTCCTCGAAGCGGAACACGACGGTGTGGCGGATCATCGGATGCTCCTCACAGTCCGATCGACTTCGCGATGATCGTCTTCATCACTTCGTTGGTGCCGCCGTAGATCGACGTCACGCGAGCGTCGACGAAGGCACGCCCGATCGGGTACTCGGTCATGTAGCCGTAGCCGCCGAACAGCTGCAGGCAGCGGTCGACCACACGGTTCTGCAGGTCGGTGCACCAGTACTTCGCCTGGGCGGCCATCGCCGGCGTGAGCTGCTTCGCGTTGAGCTGCAGGATGCACTGGTCGACGTAGGCCTGGGTGACGTCGACCTCGGTCGCGCACTCGGCGAGCACGAACTTGGTGTTCTGGAACGTGCCGATCGACTTGCCGAAGGCGGTGCGCTCGCCGACGTACTCGAGCGTCCAACCGAGGGCAGCACGGGCCGCTGCGACACCGGCGATCGCGATCGACAGCCGCTCCTGCGCGAGGTTCGCTGCGAGGTAGGTGAAGCCCTTGCCTTCGTCGCCCATGCGGTTCGTCACCGGCACGCGCACGTCGTTGAAGAACAGTTCGGCGGTGTCCTGGCTGTGCATGCCGATCTTGTCGAGGTTGCGGCCACGTTCGAAACCCTCCATGCCGCGTTCGAGGATCAGTAGCGACAGCCCGGCGTGGCGCTCGGTGGGGTCGGTCTTCGCCGCGACGATCACGAGGTCGGAGTTGATGCCGTTGGTGATGAACGTCTTCGAGCCGT
>CAZJUC010000267.1:0-3893 GCA_964549065.1 uncultured Ilumatobacteraceae bacterium | reverse complement strand
TCGGGTGTGCCCTACTTCGACCTGTCGCTGCAGCACGTCAGCAAGCCGCTGCTGCGACGGATGCGCCGGTGGGGTGACGGGCAGCGGTTCCTCGACCGCATCGCCGACATCCGCGAACGCGAGCCGGACGCCGCGTTCCGCAGCAACTTCATCGTCGGCTATCCAGGTGAGACCGAGGCCGATCACGACCAACTCCTCCACTTCGTCGAGGAGGCGCAGCTCGACTGGTGCGGGTTCTTCTCCTACAGCCGCGAGGACGGCACCTACGCCGCCGATCTCGATGGCGCCGTCGACCCGGCATTGATGAACGAACGGCTCGCGGAGCTGCGCGAGCTGCAGGACGACATCACCGCCACCCGTCGCGACGCCCTGATCGGCTCGACGATCGAGGTGCTCGTCGACACCGCCGGCGTGGCGCGCAGCCATCGTGAGGCCCCGGAGATCGACGGGATCGTCCACGTCGACCTCGCACTCGAGCCCGGGGTGCTGGTCGACGTCGAGATCGTCGACGCGCTCGGCCCCGACCTGGTCGCTGCCGGCGTCACCGCTGACACCCTCGAGGCGGCCGGATGACGGTGCCACCCGACAAGCTCGCGACCTGGGCGAACGCGATCACGGTCGGACGTCTGCTGCTGTCGCCGCTGATGTTCTGGGCGATCCCGAACGACGACCTGGGGTCGTGGATCGCCGTCGGGTTGTGGTTCGTGCTGTGTTCGAGCGACGGGATCGACGGCTACATCGCCCGTCGTCACGGCACGACCTCGGCGGGGGCGTTCCTCGACCCACTCGCCGACAAGGTCCTCGTGCTGGGAGCGATGTTCACCCTCGTGAGTACGGGTGTGTTCTGGGTCGTGCCGGTGATCATCATCGCTGCACGCGAGTTCGTGATCAGCGTCTACCGCGTGCTCGTGGGGGGCAAGGGCATCAGCGTGCCGGCCAGCAAGCTCGCCAAGTACAAGACGGTCGCGCAACAGTTCGCCGTGGCCTTCGCGCTCTTTCCCCCGACGGCCCTCGATGCCACCTGGCTCTGGAACGGTCTGCTCTGGATCGCGGCGGCCCTCGCCCTCATCAGCGGCGGACAGTACCTGTGGCGCGCCCGACAGGCGGGGGCGGCGAAGGCGGCTCCACTGAGCCTCGATCAGGTGGGCTGAATGGCGTTGCGATGCGACGTCCTGGCCGTCGGCACCGAGTTGCTGCTCGGGCAGATCATCGATTCGAACTCGGCCTGGATGGGCGGTGAACTCGCCGCGAACGGCATCGACTCGCTCGTACAGGTGAAGGTCGGCGACAACGTCGGGCGGATCGAAGCGCAACTGCGCCGGCTGCTGGTCGACGCCGACGCGGTGATCATGTGCGGTGGGCTCGGCCCGACCCATGACGACCTCACCCGTGACGCGATCGCCGCGGTGATGGGGGTCGAGCTCGTGCTCGACCACGCCGTCGCCGACGTGATTCGCACCATGTTCGAGTCGCGAGGTCGGCGCATGTCGGAGAACAACCTGCGCCAGGCGATGGTGCCGGTCGGTGCAACGCTCATCGAACAGACGCGCGGTACCGCCCCCGGGCTGATCTGCCCCGTCTCGGTCGGCGGGGTCGACAAGGTCGTCTACGCCGTGCCCGGCGTGCCCCACGAGATGTACGACATGATGCACCGGGCGATCCTGCCCGACCTGCGACGGCGCAGCGGCGAGGACTCCGTGATCCGCAGCCGCGTGTTGCGGACGTGGGGCGAGAGCGAGAGCGGGTTGAACGAGCGCCTCGACGACGTCATCGACCAGTTGGAAGGCCCCGACACCCCGACGCTCGCGTTCCTGGCGAGTGGCTGGGAGGGACTGAAGGTGCGTCTCACCGCCAAGGCACCGACCGGCGCGGAGTGCGACGAACAACTCGACCACTGGGAGCGGATCGTGCGCGACGAGTTGGGCGGTCTGGTCTTCGGCACCGACGACGACACGATGGAGTCGGTCGTACTCGATCTGTGCCGGGCCGAGGGGCTGACGCTGGCCACTGCCGAATCGGTCACCGGTGGCCTGGTCGGTGCCCGCCTCACCGCGATCGCCGGCGCGAGCGACGTGTTCCGGGGAGCGATCGTGAGCTATGCCACCGAGGTCAAACAGGATCTGCTCGGTGTGGGGGAGGGGCCCGTGGTCAGCGAGACCGCTGCCCGCCAGATGGCCCACGGTGCGCGAGAGCGCCTCGGCGCCGATGTCGCCCTGTCGCTCACCGGCGTCGCCGGCCCCGACAGCCAGGACGGTCAGCCGGTCGGCACGCTGTACGTCGGCATGGTCGGGCCCGGATTCGACGAGGTCCACCACGTCCGGATCCCCGGTCAACGCGAACAGATGCGTCAGTTCTCGGTGATCACCGCCCTCGGAATCCTGCGGTCACACCTCGACGCCTGAGGCGCCGTGCGCTGCTCGCCGCCCCTGATCGGTGGGCGATCAGCGCCCGAGCAGCCGCCGCATCAGTCGGTCGACGAGCAGCGGCCGGTCATTCTTCTCGCCGTCCTCGAGATGGCGATCGCAGTAGAACTGCCACGGCGGACGTGGGGCCCCGCAGGTCTGACACACATACTTCTGCCGGAGGGGATTGGGGTTGCCCATGCGGCCACCGAACATGGAACCGACGGTACCAGAGACCTTCGAAGTGGGGGTCCACGCCTCGGTGGGCCGGGTAGCTTGTCGAGCAGGCCCCTGTAGCTCAGCTGGACAGAGCAAGTCCCTTCTAATGACAAGGTCGCAGGTTCGAATCCTGCCGGGGGCGCCGAGCTGGACATTCGAGAAGTCCCTTCTCATGACAAGGTCGCAGGTTCGAATCCTGCCGGGGGCGCTGTAGCCTGGGCTGTCGCTGCGTGGACTGGAGTCTGCCGTGGCCCCACCCCCGACCAGGCGAGGTTCTGCGTGAAGTTCAAGAAGGGCGAGACCGTCATCTATCCCCAGCACGGCGCATGCGTGGTGCAGGGGACCAAGAAGATGGAGTTCTTCGGCGAGAAGCAGGAGTACCTGATCCTGAAGACCGTCATCAACGAGATGACGTTGAAGGTGCCCATCTCGAGCACCGACGAAGTCGGCGTGCGACCACCGGTCTCCGCCGACGAGCTCGAGGACCTGGTGTCGGTGCTGGCGAAGCCCGACCCACGTGTACCGTCCAACTGGAGCCGTCGGTTCAAGAACCACCAGGAAAAGCTGAAGAGCGGTGACGTCTACCAGGTCGCCGAAGTCGTCCGCAACCTCGCAGCTCGCAACCGCGACGCGTCGCTGTCGGCCGCCGAGCGCACCATGTACGAGCGGGCACGCGTCAACCTGATCTCCGAGATCTCGCCGGCGCTGAAGGTCTCGGCCGAGGCCGCCGAGGCGTATCTCGACGATGCCCTCGCCAAGGGCGTGCTCAAGGCGCCGCCACCCGAACCCAAGAAGAAGAAGTAGCAATCACGCCAGGGGTCAGACCCCAGGCGTGATCGTCAGAGGGTGAAGCGGACGGTCACGGGGAGATGGTCGCTGATCGCTGCCCAGTCCGGCCCGCCGGACGGCACCGAGACGGCAACGCCTGTCGCGGCCGCTGGGAGCAGCACATGATCCAGCAGCTGGGTCGGAGCACCCGACGGGTTGCTCATCGCCGGCACCACGTGTTCCACACCGGGAAGGGTCGCGATGATGGTGGGATCCTCGGCATCGTTGAAGTCGCCCGCCAGAACCGGTGGCGGCTCGTGGCCGACGCTGTCGACGAGCTCCCTGACCCGCTGAGCTTCGCAACGCCTCGCGTGGGCGTCGTCGTGCGGCGAGAGGTGCAGGTTGTAGATCATCAGCATCGACCGGTCGGCCCGACCCACGAGACCCCAGTGGGCGATGCGTCGACGCCAGCTCCGCATCGGCTGCACGTCCGAGATCTCGGTG
>CAZJUC010000266.1:0-3923 GCA_964549065.1 uncultured Ilumatobacteraceae bacterium | reverse complement strand
GTGGACCTGCTCCGACGCGCGGTCGTCGGCCAGCATGGTGATCACGACATCGGACCGCACGACGAGTTCGCGCGGTGTCTCCGCCACGACAGCGTTCGTCGCGTTCGAGAGCTCCTCGGCCTTGTCGACGCTGCGGTTCCACAGCGCAAGCTCGAAGCCGGCCCGCGCGATGTTCGAGGCCATCAGCGCTCCCATACGGCCGAGGCCGGCAACTCCGACCGTGGTCATACCAGCGTCATGCCCCCGTCGATCATCACGATCTGTCCGGTCATGTAGTCGCTGGCCGGCGAGGCCAGGAAGGTGGTCGTGCCGGTGATGTCGTCGGGTCGCGCGACCCGACCCCGCAGGATGTCCGCCGAGAACTCCTGCATTGCCTGACCGGGACGTTCGGACACCCCGAGCTCCATCAGGTCCTTGTCGAGGGTGTCCCACAGCTCGGTGTGGACGACGCCGGGAGCGAATCCGGTCACCGTGATGTCGTGTTTGGCCAGGTCGCGCGCGGCGGACTGCGTCAACGAGACCACCGCGAACTTGGAGGCGCAGTAGGGCACCACGTTGTCGAAACCCTGCCGACCGGCGATCGAGGCGGTGTTGATGATCTTGCCCCCCGTGCCCTGGTCGATCATCTGCTTGGCGGCTTCCTGCGTTCCGATCAGCACGCCGAGGGCGTTGACACGCATGATGAAGTCCCAGTTCTCCTCGGTGACCTCGAGGAAGTGCATCGGCTTGTTGACGCCCGCGTTGTTGAACTTGACGTCCAACTTCCCGAACGTCTCCACCACGTGGGCGATCATCGCGTGCACCTGTTCTCGCTCGCTGACGTCGACGGTCGCGTGGGTCACCTTGCCACCGTTCTCGCTGGCGCGCCGCTCGTTCGTCGCTGCGACCTCGCCGGCCTTGTCGCCGTCGAGGTCGGCGAAACACACGTCACCGCCCTCGCCGAGGAGCGCTTCGCCGATCGCTCGGCCGATGCCCTGTGCTGCTCCTGTCACGATGCACGAACGCCCGGTCATGCTTCCCATGTCATTTCTCCTTCATCTCGACACTGCACCAATGGTTCGCAGGATCAGGGTCTCCGACGCGGCGACCGCACGGGTTCTCATCGCGGGGGAGCCGTCGACGCTCGAACGACGAGTTCCGACGCGAGCACGACGGCGTTCGCTGTCGCCTCGGCCCCGTCGATCCGGTTGACCATGAGCTCGGCCGCCAGGCGGCCCAGGTCGTAGCCGGGCAGGCGGATCGTGGTCAACGGGGGGTTGATCTGATCGGCGAGTGGGACATCGTTGTACCCGACGACCGAAATGTCGTCGGGGCACTCGAGCCCACCCTCGCGCAGCACTTGGAGGGCACCGATCGCGATGGTGTCGTTGTGCGCGAAGACGCCAGTGGGACGCTGCCCGTCCCGCCCGAGCAGTTCATGGGCCAGAACGATGCCGGCGTCCCGGTTCGGCAACCGGACCGACGCCTCGATGTCGACGCACGACACCCCAGCAGTGGCTGCGGCCTCACGGAAGCCGGTTGCCCGGCCCTCGAACGACCAGACGTCGCTCGGGCCCATCAGTTGCGCGAGCCGGGTGTGCCCCAGCGACATGAGATGTTCGGCTGCCATTCGGCCGCCGGCCACGTCATCGTGGCTGATGGTCGGGATCCCGCTGCCGGGAACCTGACGTACGGCGAGCACGGTCGGCACCTCGGCGGCGACGCTCTTGAGGAGCGCCCGATCCTGATAACGCCCTGCCGTGGCGATGACCCCGTCGACACGATGGGCGAGCAGTTTCTGACACACCTGTGCGAGTTCGTCGGACGAGTCCCGGGTCTCGGTCATGATCGGCAGGAGGTTTCTCGAACCGAGCGCATTCGCGATGCCCCGCAGCACCGGGCCGATGAAGGGGTTGCTGAGGTCGGCGACGATCACGCCCACGATTCCCGTTCGTCCTCGCCGCAGCGAGGACGCCTGGAGGTTGGCTCGGTAGCCGAGGGTCTCCGCTGCCTCGACGACCCGGAGGCGGGTCGCCCGGTTCACGAGTGAGCTCCTGTCGGGGCTGAGCGCTCGGGATGCCGTCGACACGTCCACACCGGCCCGGTCGGCAACATCTCTGAGGGTTACATTCGTCATTCCACACCTTCTCGACCGGGATCCCGAGTGGGGCCTGCACGTCGGTGATGGATCGTATGACTTCGTGCGTCAGGGCACGGTGTTACGACACGGCCCGGGTGGGGGTGACCCACCCGGGCCAGTCGTCGTTGATCAGCGGTGTCGGTTCACCATTCGGGCGCCACCGACGGATCGTCCGCGTTCTCCACGGTGACCTTCACCGAGGGCATGAACTTGACGATGCGCTCGCTGGTGTCACCGGTGAGCACCTCGTAGGCCGTCACTGCAGCATTCTCGCCGTCCCACGAGGAGGACTGGAACACGGTGCCGTCGACCTGACCGTCGGTCACGAGCGGGTTGCCGAGGAACGTGTTGCCGATCGACGTGATGATCAGCGACGCGGGGTCGATGTCACGGGCAATGAGGGCATCGACCACACCGGCGACCATGGTGTCGTCAGCGGCGTAGACGCCACCGATGTTCTCGGCCCCGACGGCGGTGATCATCTCCGAGGCGGCGAGCTGTGAGTCGTCCTTGTTCCAGTTGCCGGTCTCACGTTGCAGGATCTCGACGTTCGGGCACTGCTCGTTGATCGTGTCCTCGAAGCCGTTTTCACGGTCGATGGCCGTGGAGTTGCCAGGTGCACCGTTCACCATGATGATGCCGACGTCGTCGCCACCGGCGAATTCGCAGAACATCTCGGCCGACGACACGCCCTGACCGTAGGTGTCGGGGCCCGAGTATGCTTCGGAGAGTTCCTGGTCCTCGGCGATGAGGTCCGAGTTGGTCACTGTCACCGGGATGCCGGCAGCGTCGGCCGCCTCGAGACACGGACGCACCTGGTCGCCGACCGCAGGCCACAAGATGATCAGATCCGGCTGCGCCGCAACCGCGACTTCGCAGTCACTCGCCTGTTGTTCGCCGTCGTAGCCGGAGTTGACGATGTTGAGGTTCAAACCGAGTTCGGCGGCCTTCGCCTCGAACGGCGGCAGGTAGGTCGTGCCGTACGGCTGATCGGTGCCCTGCGGCAGCAGTGCGAACACCTCGAACGAGTCGCCCGCAGGCGCCTCGTCGTCAGCGGCTGCGTCGTCTTCCGCAGGCGCCTCGTCATCGGCTGGCGCATCGGCCGCATCGGCCGCATCGGCGGAGCTGTCGTCGTCGCTGCCGCAGGCAGCCAAGATCAGGGCGCCGGCGGCGAGCATGCCGATCGCGGCACGGCTCCTGTGTCGGGTGGTGGTTCGTGGGTTTCGCATGGTTCTCCCCTTGCTGTTGTGGTGTCTTGCCTTGCTGATGTGACTGATGTGGGCCGAACGCCGAGCGTCCGGTTCACCTGCGGATCCGGGATGGGCTCGTCACCCTCCAGGATCAGGTGCCGTGCGGCCGCTGAAGAACGTTCGAGCGCTTCCGACCACCGCGCGAATGCTGTTTGGATCGGTGATCACGGCGACGAAGAGCACGAGCCCGATGATGATGTTCTGGACGTCGGACTCGACGCCGTTGAACGTCATTCCGACCTGCAAGATGGCGAGCGAGGCGGCGCCGAGCAGCGTTCCGAGAACCGAGCCCCGACCACCGTTGAGGAGGATGCCTCCGACGATCGCAGCTGCGAAACTGGTGAGCAGCGCGTTGCCACCTGCGGTCGGATCGGCCGCGGTGAGCTGGAGGGTGACGATGATGCCGGCGCCGGCCGCGACGAACCCCGAGATCATGAAGCCGGTGAAGACCCGCCGACGCACGGGGATCCCCGCATCGCGCGCGGCCTCCCGGTTGCCGCCCACCGCGTAGAACTCCCGCCCGACGCGGACACGGGTGAGGAAGATGTGCATGG
>CAZJUC010000265.1:0-3988 GCA_964549065.1 uncultured Ilumatobacteraceae bacterium | reverse complement strand
CCTTGACCGCGTCGTAGTAGTCGTTCGCGAAGTTCGTTCCGACCTGGATGAGCAGGGCTCCCACCAGCGCACCGAGCGCCGTCAGCGGGGCGAAGACGCCGGCGTGGACGGCCAGGCCCACACCGACACCGATCCCATCACACCATCTGCCCGCCCGTCTCGATGCCGAGTGGGCCCGCCTGCGCACGTCGCGCCGGGCGCTGCGCACCGCACGGAGCTGGGCCGACAGCGCTCCCGGCCATCCGCTGGCAGCGGTCGTCGCCGACATCGACGACCTCGACGTTCTCCGCCGGGCGACCCAGCGTCGCGACGATCCCGAGCGCCGTGACGATGCGATGCTGCTCGCCCTCGTCGAGCTGGCGCGCACCGACGAGCTCGCCGGCCGCGTCGTACTCCAGCACCTGTTGCCGTCGCTGATCGTGCAGGCGAGGAGATACCGGTCGTTCCGCGACCGGACCGACCCCGTCGCCCAGATCGTGCCGGCGGCGTGGCTGGCGATCCGCTGCTTCGACGTCGAGCGGCGCCGCCGGCACATCGCGGCGTCGTTGCTCTCCGATGCGGTGTACCAGGCGTTCCGCCGCCAGCTGCGCGTCAAGGCACGCACCGAGCAGATCTGCTCGCCCGGCGTGTTCGCCTCGACGCCGCACCACGACGGCCCGTCGACCGCGCTCGACGAGTTCGTCGACGTGCTCCGAGAGGCCGACCGCGCCGGGGTACCACGGGACGACCTCGATCTGCTCCGACAGTTGGTGCGGCTCGGCTCGCCCGGGGCCGTGGCCGGCCAGTGCCAGGTGACCCCGCGGACGATCCGCAATCGACGCGACCGGGCGATCGATCACGTGCGGACGGCGCTCGCCGTGCCGGCTGCCGCGTGATGGGTCAGGCGCGTTGAGTGAAGTTCGCGTGGCGCTTCTCGAGGAATGCCCGGAAGCCCTCCTGGGCGTCGTCGAGCATCGCGGCGTTCGCCATCTCGTCCAGTGCGAGCGAATAGGCGTCGGCCTGGTCGAGGCCGACCTGCGCGTAGAACGCCCGCTTGCCGAGCGCCTTCGACAGCGCGCTGCCACGGGTGGCCCGGCCGATGAGATCGGCGACCGCGGCATCGAGTTCGTCGTCGGGAACCACCCGGTTCACGAGGCCCCAGTCGGCGGCCGTGGCTGCGTCGATCGGGTCGCCGGTGAGCGCCATCTCGAGCGCCCGCTTGCGCCCGACGTTGCGGGCGACCGCCACGAGCGGTGTGTGGCAGAACAGTCCGCCCTTGCCGCCGGGGATCGCGAACGCCGCCGACTCGGCGGCGACGGCCAGGTCACAGGTGGCCACCAGCTGGCATCCGGCAGCGGTGGCGAGCGCGTGCACCCGGGCAACCACAGGCTGCGGCATCGCCTGGACCGTGTCCATCATCTCGGTGCACACGGTGAACAGGTGGCGTGCCGCCTCCAGGTCGGCCCCGGCCATGTCGCCGAAGTTGTGTCCGGCGGAGAAGACCGGACCGTTGGCGGCGAGGATCACCCCGAGGGCGTCGGAGGCACCGACGTCGCGTAGCACCTCGGTGAGTTCGACCATCACGTCGAGCGCCAGTGCGTTGCGCTTCTCGGGTCGATTCAGGGTGACGGTGGCGATGTCGCCGTGGCGATCGACCAGCAGGTGCGTGTGCGGCATCGTCCCAGTCTCGCGCCAACACGTCCGGGTCCGTAAGGTCGCGATCATGAAGTTCGGGATCATGTTCGCCAACACCGGCCACGGTTCGACGCCGGAGGGTGCCACCGCCGTCGCTGCCGCGGCCGAAGCCGGCGGGTTCGAGGCCATCTGGACCGTCGAGCACGTCGTCGTTCCGTCCGGTTACGAGTCGCAGTACCCCTACGACGCGAGCGGCAAGATGGCCGGCGGCGCCGAGGAGTTCGACCTGCCCGACCCGCTGATCTGGCTGACCTGGGTCGCCGCGACGACCACCCGCATCAAGTTGGCGACGGGCATCTTGATCGTGCCGCAGCGCAACCCGGTGATCACCGCCAAGGAGTTGGCGACCCTCGACCACCTGTCGGGCGGGCGCATGGTGCTCGGCGTGGGTGCCGGATGGTTGGCCGAGGAGTTCGACGCGCTCAACGCCTCGTTCGGCGACCGGGGCAAGCGCCTCGACGAGTACATCGCCATCATGCGGGCGCTGTGGTCCGGCGAGAAGACCACCTTCGACGGCGAGTTCTTCCGGTTCGAGAACTGCATCTCACTGCCTCGACCGGCCTCCGGCACGATTCCGGTGATCGTCGGCGGTCACAGCCCGGCCGCCGCGAAGCGCGCCGGCCGGATCGGTGACGGCTTCTTCCCCGGCAGCGCGTCGGCCACGGAGATCGGTGAGCTGATCGCCCAGGTGCGCCAGAGCGCCGAGGAGCACGGCCGCGATCCGGACTCGATCGAGATGATCGCCGGGGCCGGCGCCCCTCCCGGGCCGAAACTCGACGCGCGCGTCGAGGAACTCGCGGCGATCGGCGTGACCCACGCGATCGTTCCCACGTTCCGACCCGACTCGCTCGCCGAGATCGGCGAGTCGTTGAACGCCACCTACGGCGACGCCTGACACCCACGGCGTCGGCCGGGTCCGGAGAATCAGCATCACCGTTCGACCGCGGCGCACCGCACCGGTACCGTGACGCCATGGCCAGTGACACCAATCCTGCCCGCCGCGAGCGCTCCGAGTTGTGTGACCTGTTCGTCGAACTCGGCCCCGACGAGCCGACCCTGTGCGGTGACTGGACCACACGCGACCTCGCTGCCCACCTGGTGGTACGTGAGCGGCGTCCCGACGCGGCGGTCGGCATCATCGTGTCGAAGGCTGCCGGCTACACCGACAAGGTGCAGGCAGGTGTGGCCGACACCGAGTGGACCGACCTCGTCGACACGGTGCGTTGCGGCCCACCGGTCTGGTCGCCGACCAAGATCGGTGCGGTCGACAAGTTGGCGAACACCGTCGAGTTCTTCGTGCACCTCGAAGACGTCCGGCGGGCCCAACCCACCTGGGAACCACGCGAACTCGACGCCGACCTGGCGGACACGCTGTACGGCGTGCTCTCGAAGATGGCCAAGCGCCTCGTGAAGGGATCGCCGGTCGGCATCGTGCTCGAACCGATCGACGGCCACGAGCCGATCGTCGCCAAGGAGGCCGAGCCGTCGGTGACCGTGCGGGGCCCGGTCGGTGAACTGGTGATGTTCGTCTACGGCCGCCAGGCCCACAGCACCGTCGAGGTGTTCGGCGACGACGCATCGACGACAGCGGTCAACGCCGCCGACTTCGGGCTCTGAGCGAGCAGCTGATGGCAACACGTGAACTGAACGGCGCCGTCGTGGCCGTGATCGGCGCCACGGGCGGGCTCGGCAAGCAGATCGTGGCCGCGCTGGCCGGCCGCGGCGCCACGGTGGTGCGGTGCAATCGTTCGGGCGGGCCCGACAGCGATCTCGCGATCGACCTCCGCGATGTCGGCGCCGGTGATCTCCTCGTCGAGTACGTGACCGCCACGCACGGTCGCCTCGACGGTGTGGTGATCGCTGCGGGCATCGTCGCGTTCGGTGATCTGGTCGACACCGACGACGTGGTGATCGAGGAGCTGTTCCTGACCAACGCGATGGGGCCGATGTGGCTCGCGAAGCGGGTCGCCGCTCCGCTGCAGGCATCGCAGGGGTTCTTCGTGAACCTGTCGGGCGTGGTGGCCGAGTCGCCGATGCCCGGCATGGCGGCCTACTCCGCGTCGAAGGCCGCAGCAGCGGCAGCGACCGAGTCGATCCGACGCGAGTTCCGACGGATGAAGGTCGCGGTCATCGATGTGCGACCACCGCACACCGAGACCGGTCTGGCGACGCGCCCGCTCGCCGGCGATGCGCCGAAGATGCCGACCGGCTTGGAACCGCAGGTGGTCGCCGAGCGGGTCGTTGCAGCGATCGAGCGGGGCGACAGCGCAGTGGCGTCGACCGACTTCGCCACCTGAGCGACTTCGCCACCTGA
>CAZJUC010000264.1:0-4000 GCA_964549065.1 uncultured Ilumatobacteraceae bacterium | reverse complement strand
GAGATCGGCGGGAAGTTGCGCAGCGAGGTCGCGCGCCTCGCCACCCTTCAATCGCTCGCCGAGCACCGAGAGCGTGGCCAGGACGGCGTCCTCGGCTGTCCGGGCGTCGGGAAATTCGCCTCGTCGCTGGACCTCGTGGATCAGTTCTCCTCGGTTCATTCGCGTCCTCCGCTCTGTGATCGTGGTCTGTGGCGCTGGTGACCCAGTACCCGGACTCGGAGCGGATCACGCATGCCACGCCCTCGACCGCCGACGATCCGGCCGGTGCTCCGGGAGCTGAGAGCCGACATCGCTCTCACCCCCACCTCGGCGGCGACGTCGACGGATCCGGAAGGAGGCAGTCGCGCCCTCGTGGTGTGATCGTCAGTGCCCGGTCCGGGCGTCGACCCAGGCGAGGTATTCGGCGGAGCCGGCCAGTGCCACCCCGGTGATGGCGGGCAGCTCGTAGGAATGCAGCGCCCGGACCTTGTCGACGATGGCATCGAAGTGTTCGACCCGTGTGACGGCGGTGAGCAGCACCTCGTCGTCGTGCTCGACCGCGTCGTTCCACTCGTACACGCTCGAGATCGGCGCGAGGTGGGCGCAGGCGACCAGACGTAGCTCCACCAGCGCATCGGCGATGGTTGCGGCCTCGTCCCGGGAGCCGCAGGTGATGCTCACCTCGCAGTGGTCGAGCGTCGTCACGCAACGATCTTCGCGCACGGCCGGCACGGCATCCAGACCGATGTCAGCGTGTGCGGTCGTGTGCACAGATGTTCCGCAGCGTGATTGCGCTCCGACTGGCGGCAGCTGGTCAGGTGCCCGGGATCGCCGCAGCGGCACGTTCGGCGGCGGCGAGCGCGCCCTCGATGTGTCCGGGTGCTACCGACGCCGTCTCGGTCGATGCCCAGTGGAGGCGTCCGCCGAGCGACGGATGGTGGAACTCGAGGTGTCCGTACGTGGCGTAGTCGCTGAGGCCGAGCGTTCCGGGCGCGACCGTGAACGGTTCGTCGCGCCAATCGTGGATCCAGAGTTCGCTCGGCGCCGTCGCCTCGGCGCCGAACAGTGTGGTGAGCTGGTGGAGCACCTCAGCGCGGCCGGGTGCGGGTGCGCCGGGGTCCGGTCGGGCGAATCCGAACAGCGCCGCGGGAGTTCCGCCGGGTCCGCTCATGTCGTGGATCTCGCGGAGCGGTCCGACGTGGCTGAACGCCGAGCCTGCGAGCCCACGGTCTCGCCAGAACGAGTGTCCGTACCGTGCGACCACCTTGACGGTTGCGCCCATCCACACCGGAGTTGCCTCGGCGACAGCATGGACACCATCGTCGAGTCGGTCGATGACGATGCTCGCGACGGCGGTGGCCGGGGGGACCGCCAAGATGACGTGTTCCGCGCGCAGGTACGAACGTGGCGTGGTCACCTCGATGAGGTTGCCGTCCGGATGCAGCGAACGGACGGGTTCGTTCAACCGAATGGCGCCGTCGGGGAGTGACCGGGCGAGAGCTTCCGGTAGTGACTGGGCGCCCTCGTCGAACCGACTCGACGGAACGTCGAGTTGGTTCCCCTCGATCCGCTGCGCGCCCGAGGGTGGCTGGTACATCATGTCGCCGTCGAGGTACTGCGCGAAGACGTCGAGGTCGAGCTCGGAGACGAGCGTGGACACACGCCGTTCGTTCGGCCAGAACCAGGTGGCACCGAGATCGAAGCGGCGATCACCCGATCGCACCGACAGCAGACGGCCACCGACCCGGTCTCGCGCTTCGAGCACCACCACCGATCGCCCGGCATCGTGAAGCAGCTGGGCCGCTCGGAGCCCGGCCGGGCCGGCGCCGACCACGGCCACGTCGACGTCCGTTTGATCGCTCACGAGTACTTCGAGCGGCCTCGCACGTAGTTGCCCACGACGCCATCCTGCCACCCACCGACCGCTGACGTCAGCGTTCATCGCCGAGACCCGCTGCCTCGCTCGCGTCGTCCCGCAACGTCGCGGTCCTCGTGACGAACGACTCTGGAGCCGCTCGGCGAGGATGTCGTACCGTCGATCGGGAGACAGTGAGAGGAGGTTCTCATGGCTGATCGGATGTCGGTCGACGAGGTGCTCGCCTCGATCAAGGGCACCAAGGACTCGTTGTCGGTGCGCCGAGCGTTCGGCGACCCGTACGACGTCGACGGTGTCACCGTGATTCCGGTCGCTCGTGTCGCCGGCGGCGCCGGTGGCGGTGGGGGAGAAGGCGTCGACGAAGAGGGTGCCTCGGGTGGAGGATTCGGTACCGGTTTCGGGATGGGTGTGATCCCGATCGGTGTCTATGAAGTACGCGGGGACCGCGTGGAGTGGAAGCCGACGGTCGATGTCAATCGTCTCCTCAAGGGTGGCCAGGTGCTGACCGCCGTCATCGCGGTGTGCATCGCGCTGGTGATGCGCGCTCGCTCGGCGTGAGTTGACGGCGAACCTTGCCGGTCACCGCACTAGCGTCGTGGTCGTGTTCCTGTCACCCTCGGAAGAGCCCGAAGCGGACGGTGAACAGCCACCCATCGCCGAGGTGACGGTCACCGACGCCGCCAGCCGATGGGCCGAACAGCTCGAGCGGTGGGCGATCCCCGAGGAGATCCTCTCCCGGGCGCCGGTGTCGCCGTGGCGACACGACACGGCGATGTTCGTGGTCGACGACACCCTCGATCGGAGCGCTCCCGCCGCACAGATCGCGCGCGCCGTCCTTCCCGTCGCCGGCGGTTCGGTGCTCGACGTGGGATGCGGCGGTGGACGCGCGGCGATGTCGCTCGTGCCACCCGCTGAGCGCGTGATCGGTGTCGACCAGAATCCGGCGATGTTGGCCGAGTTCACGCGCGCTGCTGCAGCAGTCGGGGCGCGGTCGACGACCATCGAGGGCGTGTGGCCCGAGGTCGCCGACCTGACACCGGTCGCCGACGTCGTCGTGTGTCATCACGTCGCGTACAACGTCGCCGACATCGAGCCGTTCCTGCTCGCGCTCACCGGACACGCACGCCTCGCCGTCGTACTGGTGCTCCCACCGCGCCACCCGCTGTCGGGTTGGAACGACGCGTGGCGCCACTTCTGGGGGCTGGTACGCCCGGCCGGGCCGACCGCCGACGATCTCGCCGAGATCCTCGATGGGCTCGGTCTCCACGCCGAACGGTGGGACGTGCCACGCCCACCGCTCGCGCGCGCCACCGCGGATCCTGCCTCTCGGGTGTCCTCCGCTCGTCGGCGGCTGTGCCTCACCGAAGACCGCGACGACGAGCTCGCCGACTACCTCGACACCCACGAGCCCCAGTGGTCCGACACCAACGTGGTGTTCCGCTGGCCCGGCTCCGCCGGCGACGACCGACCCTGACGGGCTGGCACCGTCGATCGTCGGAACCCGTCAGCTAGTGCCGCGTCAGGCAACGTTTGCCCCGTTTGCAGGCTGGCCGCAAACCGGCGGTTGGGGTCAGTGGTGGAGGCCACCGTGGCCCGCGACTATGGGGCACTCGGTAAGGACCGCGATACGGCGCGCTCGCATCGGAGTCGATCGGATTACGGAGCGGATGTTATGCGTCGGTGGTCGGCGAGCATCTTGCCGGATCTCGCTCGGCTGCACGCCAACGTCGCTTCCGTCATTACCGAGCCGGGTTACGATGCGGCACGGCAGTTCGATACGTTCATGACTCAGGCGTGGCTCGTCGGTCTCGTACGGTTGTCGCCGTGCACGGGAACCCAAAGCTCGGGGCGAGCGTCTGATGAGAATGAGGTCTCGACTTCTTGTGTCGCTCGCCGCCGCGATCGTTGCCGTTGCCAGTGGCTGCGGGGGCGACGATGCCGCTACGTCTACCACCGCCACAACAACCACCGAAAGCGAACCCGCGCCATCGTCAACCCAAGCGGCTCCGTCGACGGAGTCAACTCCGACGAGCACTGAGGGCACCACCAGCACGTCGGTCGTCGCCGACGCGTGGGAGCAGTCCTCGGCCGTTCTGGTCACGGCTGGCATCGCCACGCAATCGAACATCCCCGCCGAGGTCCCCG
>CAZJUC010000263.1:0-4030 GCA_964549065.1 uncultured Ilumatobacteraceae bacterium | reverse complement strand
AAGCCGATCGCTAGTCTTCGCACAGGTGCCTCCAGAAAGCGAGTTCCCGCTGCAGTCGTTGACTGCTGCCCGCGTCGTCGTGGTGGCGGGCAAGGGGGGTGTGGGAAAGACCACGGTAACGGCTGTGATCGCCCGTGCCGCATCGGACGCCGGCCGGCGCGTCCTGGTGGTGGAACTGGACGGCAAGCCGGCGCTCGCCGAGTTGCTGCCGGACCTCGAGGTGCTCGCCATCTCGGCCCCGGACGCGCTCGACGAGTACCTGCGCGACCATGGTTTCGCTCGGATCGCGAAGCGCCTCAACCGCACCGGTGTCATCGACGTCGTCGGCACTGCCGCGCCGGGCATCGACGACATCGTGGTGCTCGGCAAGATCAAACAACTCGAACGCTCGGGCGAGTACGACCTGATCGTGGTCGACGGCCCCGCCGCCGGCCATGCGATCACGTTCCTCACCTCCGCCGCCGGTCTCGCCGACGCTGTCGGTTCCGGGCCGGTACGCGCCCAGGCCGACGACGTGCTCGAGCTGTTGCACGACCCCGATCGCTGCCAGGTGGTGCTCGTCACGCTGCCGGAGACCACCCCGGTCAACGAAGTGGTCGAGACGGCGTTCGCGCTCGAGGACGACGTCGGCGTGCAGCTCGGCCCCGTGGTGGTCAACGGCGTCGACCTGGGCGACCCGCTGCCCGGCGACGACGACGTGCGCGGCGCCGTCGCCGATCTCGATCAGCCATCGGCTCACGCCCTGATCGACGCTGCGGCGTTCCGCCGGTCGCGTCGGTCGATGGAGGCCGAGGAGATCGCGCGGCTCGCTGCCGAGCTGCCGATCCCGAAGGTCACCCTGCCGGCTCGCCTGGTCGCCGGGCTGACGGCAGCCGACATCGAGCAACTGGCGGCCACGCTGAGGGCGGCGCCGTGAGCGCACCGACGGGCGGGGTCGACGTACTGGCCGACGCGACCGGTGTCGACCTCGACGTGATCGACGTCTCGTCGGTGATCGTCTGCTGTGGCTCCGGCGGCGTGGGCAAGACCACCACCGCTGCGGTGCTGGGATTGGAAGCAGCACGGCGAGGGCGACGAGCGGTCGTGGTCACGATCGATCCCGCGCGGCGCCTGGCCGACGCGCTCGGGCTCGACGAGGGCCTCGCCTCCGAGCCGCAACTCATCGAAGTGGCGTCCGACCGGATCAACGGCACGGGCGGTCCAGGCAACGGCGAGCTGTGGGCGATGATGCTCGACACCGCCGCCACCTTCGACGGCCTGGTGCGCCGTCACGCCGACTCCGACGAGCAGATCGAGCGGATCCTCGGCAATCCGTTCTACCGCAACATCGCCGGCGCCCTGAGCGGCACCCAGGAGTACATGGCTGCCGAGACGCTGCACGAGCTGCACGGCGACGACCGGTTCGATCTCGTGATCGTCGACACGCCGCCCAGCCGCAACGCGCTCGACTTCCTCGAAGCACCGGGGGTGCTCGCCCGATTCCTCGACCACCGATTGTTCCGCCTGCTGATGCTGCCGACCCGTGGCGGTCTGAAGGTGATCGGCACCGCCACGCAACCGATCCTGAAGGCGATCGGCAGAGTGGTCGGCTCGGAGGTACTGGCCGATTCGGTGGCGTTCTTCCAGGCGTTCGCCGGGATGGAGACCGGGTTCCGCGAACGCGCGGACGATGTCGTGCGGTTGATCAGGGCGCCGGAGACGTCGTTCGTGGTGGTCGCGGCGCCCCGGCACGACACGATCGAGGAGGCGGTGTGGTTCGCCACGCAGCTCGTCGAGCAGGGAGTGGGTGTCACCTCGGCGATCGTCAACCGGACCCACCCCGAATTCGGGACGGGCACCGCGGCCGAGGCCGCTGCGGCGGCAACGGCGGCCGGCGACGCGGGCGACGCCGTGCTCGCGCTGCTGTGGGACAACGTCGCGGCACTGCGCACGATGCGCAACCTCGAGCTCGACGTCATCGCGCCGCTCGTGGAGATCGTCGGCGTCGACCGCTTGGTGGTGCTGCCGCTGCTCGACGGTGACGTGCACGATCTCGACGGTTTGATGCTGATCGCCGGGCATCTCTTCGACCATCCGGCTGTCGAGGGGTAGCGTCTGGGTCGTGCACATCCTGCTTGCCACCGACGCCGACTGGATCGTCGACGAGGTCACCGCCGCGCTCGGCGACGACGACGTCCACTTCACCGTGTGCCGTGAGGGTCGCGTCGTGGCCGGACAGGTCGCCGAGCGGATGCCCGATCTGGCGATCCTCGACCTGCAGGTCGGCTCGATGGGCGCGATGGCGGTCACGATGGCGTTGCGCCTGGACGAATCGGCCGGCGTGCTCGACCACGTCCCGGTGCTGATGCTGCTCGACCGGCGCGCCGACCTCCACCTGGCGCGTCGCAGCGGGGCCGAAGGGTGGCTGATCAAGCCGCTCGACGCGTTGCGACTGCGTCGGGCCGCTGACGCGATCGCGGCCGGTGGCATCTACACCGAGGGCCTCGCAGCCGACGCTCCACCCGTCGAGCCGATGGTGCCGCTGCCCGATGCCGACAGCGATGCCGGCAGCGATGCCGGCGCGACGAATTCGTCAGAGGAAGAACCGGCCACCGCTGGATAGCATGGTCAGCCGCTACGGGGTGTAGCGCAGCTTGGTTAGCGCGCCACGTTCGGGACGTGGAGGCCGGAGGTTCAAATCCTCTCACCCCGACCACGAAACCCCTGGTCACGGGACTGCGAGAGCAGCCCGGGCCAGGGGTTCTGTCCTTCTTCGGCTCGTTTCGAGCCATCTTTGGATGTTCGGATCCGAGATGCTCCGCAAGAAAGAAGGCGACCACACCATCGCCACTGTGACGGCCGCCGGTATCTCGCGGGCAGTGACGACCCGTCAGGTCGACTCGCTGCGCTGGGCCATCAGCTGACGGCGCATCTCGGTGTCGCGCCAGAAGGCAGCGGTCTTCGAGCCGTAGGGCTCCCACCGGGGCAGCGGGACGGCAGGTTGGGGATCGTCGCCCATCACGGTCACCCGTTGGATCATCCGATCGCCCTCGAAGTCGTTGAGCACATGATGCTGCGTGCATCGGTTGTCCCACATGGCGATCGTGCCGGCGCTCCACGAGTAGCGCATCGTGAAGCGAGGCTGCTGGATCCAGCTCGTGAGATGCCTCAGCAGGAGGTCGGACTCGGCGGCACTGAGCTCGACGATCCGGCGGGTGAAGTGCTCGTTCACGAACAGCGACCGGCGACCCGTCTCCGGGTGCACGCGCACGACGGGATGGACGTAGCCCTTGTCGGGCCGCAAGTGAGGTCCGGCGTCGTGGAAGGCGGTGAGCCCGTCACAGAGTGCTCGCAGTGGTGCCGACAGCTCCTCGTAGCCCTTGTATGCGTTGGACCACATCGTGTCGCCGCCGACCGGTGGAACCACTTTGGCCTGCAAGATGGCGAACTTGGACGGGTGGCGTTCGAAGGTGATGTCGCTGTGCCACTCGTCGGCGACCCCGCCCTGCCCATCGGTGGCCCGGAGCTCGAAGAATTCGGGGCGTTCCCGTTCGAAATCGAGATTCGGGTGCGCCTCGAGTTCCCCGAAGTGCCGGCCGAACGCGAGGTGCTCGTCGGCAGTCAGGTGTTGATCGGGGAAGAGGAGCACCAGGTGTTCGAGCAGCAGCTCGTGGATCAGCCGTGCGGCGTCGCCGTCCGCTCGGGCGAGGGAGATGCCGTGGATCTCCGCACCGAGCGAACCCGACAGCCTCCGCACGTCGAGATCGGATCCCGAGAACCTCCCCATCGCGGCGACGCTACCCGTCGCAGGCGGCGAGCCTCACACGGGGCACCTCGACCAGAGGATGAGCCTCCCGCCGTCGACTCCGACGCCGTGAGGCCCTCCTCGCCTGGAGCCGGTGGTCCGGGCGCAGTCGTCCAGTGATCTTGCCGGGTCTCGGTCAGCGCACGGTCAACGAAGGACGCGACCGGAGATCGTGGTGGGCTCGATGCGCACCCAGATCGGCCGCCACTCGGCCTTGGCCCAGGGGACCAGCCCGATCTGGTCGAG
>CAZJUC010000262.1:0-4082 GCA_964549065.1 uncultured Ilumatobacteraceae bacterium | reverse complement strand
CGCCGCTCGAGATCCTGCCGGGCGAACTCGAGGTGAACGTCGGCGACACCATCCGCATCGAGAACCAGGACGACCGCGGCCACACCGTCGGGCCGTTCTTCGTGGGGGCCAACGAGACGCTCACGCAACGGTTCTCCACCCCGGGCGAGTTCGAGGGTGTCTGCACCGTGCATCCGAGCGGTCAGCTCGTGCTCGTCGTGAACGCATGAGGCGCCGACGAACGCATCCGATGGCGCCCGAGCGTCCCCGGCGCCTCCACCGGCTCCGGTGCATCGTGGGTGGTGCCCTGGCCGGACTCGGTCTGGCCGCGGCGATCGCGACGCCGGCGTTCGCCGACCCGCCGGGGCCCACCGACTACCTGTCCGAGGTGCGCTCGGTCGATCCGGTGACCTCGGCGATCGAGGTGGGCATCATCGGCGGCGACTCGTTCTTCGAGCTGCGCGTCGAGTCCGGCACCGAGGCGATGGTGGTCGGCTACCAGGGCGAGGACTACCTGTGGTTCCGACCTGATGGTGTGGTGCTCGAGAACCAGAACTCGCCGGCGAAGTACCTGAACACCGACCGCTACGGCGTCGACGGCGTCCCGCCGACGGCGAGCGCCGACGCCCCACCGAGTTGGGAGCAGATCGCCACCGGCGGCTACTGGGCCTGGCACGACCACCGTGCGCACTGGATGCTGGACATCCGCCCCCTCGGTCGCAGCGCCGGCGACCAGATCCTCGAAGCGGTGATCCCGATCGTCGTCGACGGCGACATCGTGGAGGTCACCGTGATCAGTACCTGGCAGCCCGAGCCGTCACCGGTGCCGATGGTGCTCGGCGCCCTGGCCGGCGCAGGCGTCGCCGCCGGTGCCTGGTGGCTGCGCGGCCGCCGGTTGTCGCCGCTGTTCGCCACCGTTGCACTGGTGTTGCTCGCCCTCGGCGTGGGGCTCGCGCAGTTCCTGTCGCTGCCGAGCGCCACCGAGCCGCGCCCGGTGTGGTTCCTCTTGCCGGTGATCGCCGTCGTCTCGGCGTCGGTCGGCCTCGGGCTGTCCGTCCGCGGCCAGCGGTTCGCCGCGGACGCCGCGCTGCTGCTCATCGGCGCCGAGTTGGCGATCTGGGGATTCGTCAAGCGTGACGGACTCTCGGCGGCGATCATCCCGACGGCAGCGCCGTACTGGCTCGACCGGTTCGCCACGACGGCGGCGCTGACCGGCGGCGTGCTGCTGGCGGCGATGGCGCTGTGGTGGCTGTTCGCGGTCCCGGTGAGTTCGCCGACCGGCGAGGGGCACCGCGATTCCGACGGTGGCGTCAGCGGTTCCAGGGAGCCGTCGGGCTCACCGCGCCCGGCCCACCCGTGAGCACGTCGCAGCCGTCCTCGGTGACCAGGATCGTGTGCTCGAACTGGGCGGTGCGGCGGCCATCGGCGGTCACCGCGGTCCAGTCGTCGTCCCACACCTTGTAGTTCACGGTGCCGAGGGTGATCATCGGCTCGATGGTGAAGGTCATGCCGGGGCGCATGATGGTGGAGGCCCGAGAGTCGTAGTAGTGCAGCACCTGGATGTCGGTGTGGAACTGCTCGCCGATGCCGTGCCCGACGAACGCCCGCACCACCCCGTAGCGGTACTTCTTGGCATGATTCTCGATCGCCCTGCCGATGTCGCTGAGCGGACGGCCGGGCGTGACCGCTTCGATGCCGTACCAGGTGCATTCCTCGGTGACCTGGACCAGCTGGCGGCTCTCGGGGTCGACGTCGCCGACGAAGAACGTGGCGTTGGTGTCGCCGTGCACGCCACCGATCCAGCCGGTGACGTCGATGTTGCAGATGTCCCCGGCCTGCAGCACACGCGAGTCGGGGATGCCGTGGCAGATCACCTCGTTGATCGACGTGCAGCAGGCCTTCGGGTAGCCGTGGTAGTTGATCGTCGACGGGTAGGCGCCACGCTCGACGAACAGGTCGTGGACGTAGACGTCGATCTCCTCGGTGGTGACGCCGGGCGCCACCATCTCGCCGGCCAACCGCAGGACCTCGGCTGCGACCTTGCCCGAGTGGCGCATCGCCTCGATCGTCTCGGAGCTCTTGACGCGTGGCTCGTCCCACGGGACCACCTCGCCGGTGTCGGCGTACGACGGACGAGCGATGCTGTCGGGCACGCCGCGCATCGGGGTGACGATCCCGGGCAGCACCCGACCTTCGGACTTCTTGTGACAGCGCTTGTACTTGCGGCCGCTGCCGCACCAGCACGGTTCGTTCGCCTTCGGCAGCATGGCGGGTGCGGTCGCCGTCACAGACATGGAGTCAAGGATAGGGGTGCCCGGCGCCAGGGGCGACCCGGGTCCGTCGTGCTCGCTCGTGCGTGTGTCGCCGGGCGCGCCTAGCCTGTCCGCCGTGTCCCAGGAAGAGCTGCTGGCCCCCAACGGCATGTCGCCGCTGTTGACCCTTGCCTCGATGGACGCGGACCGTGAGCGCATCGAAGCAGCGATGCATGCCGCAGTGGTCACCCCCGACGCCTACCTCAACGAGATCGCCTCGCACCTGATCGTCGCCGGTGGCAAACGCCTCCGGCCGGTGCTGGCCGTCGCCGGCGCGCAGATCTTCGGTGCTGCGGCGTCCAACGACGTGGTGCGCGGCGGCGTGGCGTGCGAGCTGGTCCACCTGGGCTCGCTCTACCACGACGACGTGATGGACGAAGCCGACACCCGCCGTGGCGTCGAGACCGTCAACGCCAAGTGGGGCAATCTGCAGGCGATCCTCGCCGGCGACTTCCTGCTGTCGAGGGCGTCGGAGATCGCGGCGTCGCTCGGCACCGAGGTCGCCGGCCTGCTGGCGCGCACCATCGGCTGGTTGTGCGAAGGTCAGATCGAAGAGCTCCGCCACACCTACGACCGCTCGCGCACCGAGACCAGCTACCTCGCCTCGATCCACGGCAAGACCGCGTCGCTGTACGGCACCGCGGCGCGCATCGGTGGCATCGTCGCCGGCCACGACCGCCCGGTCGTCGACGCGCTCACCGAGTACGGCAACGCCTACGGCACCGTGTTCCAGATCGTCGACGACATCTTGGACATCACCGCCACCGACGAGCAGCTCGGCAAGCCGGCCGGCCACGACATCGTCGAGGGGGTCTACACCCTGCCGGTGCTGCGCACGTTGGCGCTCGGCAACGCTGCGGCGTCGGAACTCTTCGAGCTGCTGGGGGCGCCGCTCGATGCCGTTGCACAGCACGAGGCGCTCGCCATCTTGCGCTCGAACGACGGCATCGCGTCGGCGATCGACACCGCCCGCGAGTTCGTCGCCCGCGCCGAGGCCTGCTGCGACGACTTCCCCGACTCCGACGCCACCGCCGTGCTGCGCACCGCGCCCGCAGCGTTGCTCGAGTCGGTCCCGGTCACCGCCTGAACCCTCACACCGAGGCCGGTCCACTGTGACACTCGGTCTTCGACGTGCCTGACGTTCGCGATCGGTCCGGTCGATCAGGCAGGCTGTGACGATGCATGTGGTGATCGTCGGCGCGGGTGAGGTCGGTTGGTATCTGGCCCAACGGCTCGGAGCCGAGGGAAACGACGTCGTCGTCGTCGAGCAGGACGAGGTGATCGCCGCGGCGATCGGCGCCGAACTCGACGTGCAGGTGGTCGTCGGCAACGCCACCGTGCCGTCGACGCTGCGCGCCGCGGGCATCGAGCGCGCCGAGTTGCTCGCCGGGGTCACCCAGAACGACGAGGTCAACCTCCTCGCGTCGTTGCTGGCCAAGGAGTTCGGTGTCGAGCAGACCGTGGTGCGCATCCAGACCGAGGAGCTGCGCGGGCCGATGGGCGAGAAGCTGCTCGCCACGATGGGGGCCGACGTGATTATCGACCCCGACGCCGACACCGCCGACGAGATCATGGAGCTCGCGCACGTGTCCGGCGCCGACGAGGTCTACCCGATGTCGAACGGCGAACTGCTGGTGCTCGGCGCGGTGATCGGCGAGACCTCGCCGTTCATCGGCCACGACCTCGCCGAGATCGGCCAGTCGTTCGAGCCCAACTGGAAGTTCCTGTTCGGCGCGTTGACCCGCGACGGCGAGACCGTGATCCCGCGCGGGGACCAGGGGCTCGAGGCCG
>CAZJUC010000261.1:0-4095 GCA_964549065.1 uncultured Ilumatobacteraceae bacterium | reverse complement strand
TGCGGCATCTGCACCGACACGCTGATCAACGCGATGCCGAGCAGGTACTCGATGAGCTGATGTGCCCAGAACGGCCGGCGCACGCGTTCGATTTCGACCATCACGTGCGATCCTAGGAGGATGACCACAAGCCCCTGGAGCACCGCCCACATTCCCGACCAGACGGGAGGCGTCGCCGTGATCACCGGCGCCAACACCGGTCTCGGCCTCGAGACCGCGCTGGCGCTCGCCGGGGCGGGCGCCGAGGTCGTGATGGCGGTTCGCAACCTCGACAAGGGCGAAGCAGCGCGCGCGCGTGTCGTCGAGGCGCATCCGGACGCGACCGTGCACGTGCAGTCGCTCGACCTCGCATCGCTCGACTCGGTGCGCACGGCGGCCGCCGAGCTCCTCGCCCGCCACGATCGCATCGACCTGCTGATCAACAACGCCGGCGTGATGTACACCGAGTGGCAGACCACTGCCGACGGTTTCGAGTTCCAGATGGGCGTCAACCATCTCGGCCACTTCGCCCTCACGATGGAACTTCTCGAGCGTCTGACGGCGACCGAGGGATCGCGAGTGGTCAGCGTCAGCAGTGTGGGGCACAAGTTCAGGTCGAAGCTCGACCCGGCGACGATGATGTCCGGTGAGAAGTACGACCGCATCGCTGCATACGGCCGCTCGAAACTCGCCAACCTGTTGTTCACCTACGAACTGCAACGCCGACTGACAGCCGCTGGTGCGACCACCATCGCGCTGGCGGCACATCCGGGGATCTCCTCGACCGAACTCGTCCGCAACTCACCGAAGGTGGTGCGCATGTTGGAGCGCGTCAGCGGTCTGCTCGCACAATCCGCCGCCAAGGGTGCCCTGCCACAGCTGCGGGCGGCGACCGATACCGCCGCCGGAGGCAGCCAGTACTACGGCCCCGACGGCTTCATGGAGGGTCGTGGGGACCCGGTGGTCGTCCAGTCGTCGGCACGATCCCACGACGTCGAGTTGCAGCACGCGTTGTGGGCCGAGTCCGAGCGCCTCACAGGGGTGACCTCGACGATCTGAGCCGAGCGGGTCACACCGCGCCAGGTGTCGGTCAACCGGTGACGGTGACTTCGGCGAACATCCCCTCCACGATGTGAGGTGGGCCGCCCGCCACGTCAGGAGGGCCACCCTCGGCTTCGGCCGCTGCAGCGAGGTACTCCTGCGGGTCGGCCCCGGTCGGGATCACACACACGATCGCGTAGCGACCCGGCTCAGCGAGCACGCCTGTTCCCTCCACGACCAACCCGTCGCTCGACGGGGGCGCCACGATGACGGTCTCGACATCGGCAAGCAGCGCCCCGAACTCCTCGGGAGGAAGCTGCACCAGGTCGGCGACCGAGCGGGCCTCGTCGTCGGGGAGGCGGACGGCGACGAACTCGTGGACTTCCGTCGTGCTGTCGTTCACCAGCCTCACCTCGGTACCGGCGGACAACTCGGTCGGCAGTCCGACGTAGGCGTAGTCGATGGTCGTCACCTCGACGAGGTCGGTCACCGCTCCGTCGGATTCACCCACGGGATCGGAGTCCGCCGACTCGCTGCCGCACCCGGCGGCAGCGAGGGCGGCAGCACATGCCAGGGGGATCACGAGGCGGTGTCGCCGAGCAACGGATGGGATGGTCGTCGTCGATGTCATGACGGAATCGTGCCGACCGACCCTTTCGGAAACCTTCAGGCCGATCGACGTCCCAGCGGTGTGCTGGACTGTGGACATGGTCGACGGCGTTCCCCAGGTGCACTTCGCACGGGCCCACGGAGCGAACATCGCATACCAGGTGTTCGGATCGGGGCCACCGATCGTGGCCATCCCCCCGGCAGCCCAGAACATCGAACTCGCCTGGGAGTGGCCGGCGATCCGGTCGATGTTCGAACGGTTCGCCTCGTTCTCGACCTACCTGCACTTCGACAAGCGGGGCACCGGCGCCTCCGACCGCGCAGTGCCGGTACCGGAGATGGACCAACGGGTGGACGACGTGCGAGCCGTGATGGACCATGCCGGCATCGAGCGCGCCCACCTGTTCGGCACGTCCGAGGGCGGCCCGATGACACTGATGTTCGCAGCCACCTACCCCGACCGCGTCGCCGGCCTGATCCTCGAAGGCTCCGGCGCCCGGCTCGGCGACATCGACGCACCGATCGACGACGAGCGACGCGACGCGATGCTGAGATGGGTCGAGGGCTGGGGGAAACCCGGATCGACGACCGCCGAACTCTTCGCTCCGTCGCTCGCCCATGATCCCGACTACCGCGCATGGCACGAGCGCTACGAACGGCACTCGGCCACGCAGGACGGCCTGCGGCAGTTGCTGCAACTCAACGCGTTCATGGACGCTCGTGACGTCCTGGCCCGCATCGAGGCACCGACGCTCGTGCTGCATCGGACCGACGACGACGTCGTCCCGGTCGAGTACGCCCGGGAGGTGGCTGCCGGGCTCCCGAACGCCCGGCTGGTCGAACGACCCGGACGCGACCATTACACCTACGCGGCCGACGTGGAAGCAGCCCTCACCGAAATCGAGCGTTTCGTCACCGGGCGAACCGTCGGGCGGGCACCTCTCCGGGCAGGACGCGTCGAGATCGACGTCCTGGGCCGATTCCGGGTCGTCGTCGATGGAGCCGAAGTTCCTGCGGCCGACTGGGGGTCGCGCCGTGCCCGCCAGTTGCTGAAGTGCCTCGTCGTCGCCCGGGGATGCCCCGTGACGCGCGAGGAACGCACCGACATGTTGTGGCCCGACGAGGACGATGAGCGGGTCCTGCGGCCGCGGCTGTCCGTCCAACTCTCCGCCGTGCGCCGGGTTCTGGGCGGCGGCGTGATCGCCGACCGGTCCTCGATCCGCCTCGACCTCGATCATGTCGACGTCGACCTCGTCCGGTTCCACGCCACCGACGACGACGCCGAGATCGTCGAGGCCTACTCCGGCGAGATCCTCCCCGACGACCGCTACGACGACTGGACCGCGGGAGCACGGGCCGAGGCACTCGTCCGGTTCCTCGCGGCCGCCGATCGCTGTCTGGCCGACGCGGGTGACGATCACGACCGGTCCGCCCGACTCGCCGTTGCGATCCTGGCCGCCGACCCCTACCACGACGGCGCCCACCGGGCACTGATCCGAGCCCACGACGGCGCCGGCCGAGTGGCTCGCGCTGGCGAGGCGCGCCGCAGCTACGCCGATCGGCTCGCCGAACTCGGCATCGACACAGCCGGCATCGACGAACTCGGCTGACGCCCCGTGTCCGGCCGCGCCGATACCCGAAGGTTTCCCACCAGAAGGTTTCCCACCTGAAGGTTTCCGAAAGGGGCGGCGTCGACGATGGCGCCATGACCGACACCATCAGCGACACCACCACCACCACCAACACCCCCACCAACAGCCTGTCCGGCCTGCGGCCGACGCTCACCGGCGCCGGCGATGGCGACCATCTCCACTTCCTCAACCACCTCGCGACGGTGAAGTCGTCGCACGACCGGACGGCCTCGGGCATGAACGCAGTCGAGTTCTGCGCGCCACGGGGGTTCGGCCCACCGCTGCATCTCCATCACGAAGAAGACGAGATCATGTACGTCGTCGACGGCGACATCCGCGTCGAGATCGACGGGGTCGAGCGGACCGCCACGACCGGCTCCGTCGTCGCGCTTCCCGCTCGTGTGCCGCACACGTTCCAGGTCACGTCCGAGTGGGCGACCTTCCTCACCGTCGCCGGCGGGCGGCGCGACGCATCGCCGTTCGACGTCTTCGTCGAGGCGCTCGGAACACCGACGGAAGCGCCGACCCAGCCCGAGCCGATGAGCATCGATCCAGGCCATGTCGCCGCGGTCGCCGCCGCCAACGGCATCGAGATCCTCGGGCCGCCCCCGGCGCCGCTCGACTGAGGCCCGCATGACGCGACGGAGCCCCGAGGCGATCCTCGGGGCTCCGTTCAGTTCAGGTGGTCGAGCAGTGCTCGCAGGCCGAGGGCCTGCTCACATCATGCCGCCCATGCCACCCATGCCACCACCGGGCATTCCGCCGCCCATGCCGGCGTCCTCTTCGGGCTCGTCGGCGACGAGGCACTCGGTGGTGAGCACCATCGCAGCGATCG
>CAZJUC010000260.1:0-4183 GCA_964549065.1 uncultured Ilumatobacteraceae bacterium | reverse complement strand
CGCACGCACACGTTGCGCTCGTCGAGGATCTGGCTGATGTCGTGGGGGTGCAGGTCACGGAACGCGAAACTCAGCACGCCGCCGCGGACGGCGGTGTCGGTCGGCCCGTAGATGGTGATGTCGTCCCCGAAACGCTCGTCGAGCGTGTCGAGGGCGTAGCGGGTGAGGTCGATCTCGTGCTGACGGATCTCGGCCATCCCGAGATCCTCGAGGAACTCGACGGCGGCTCGCAGCCCGACGGCCTCGACGATCGGTGGTGTGCCCGCTTCGAACTTCGCCGGCACCGGCGCCGTCGTGTAGCCGTCGAGAGTGACGGTGTCGATCATGTTGCCACCGCCGAGGAACGGGGACATGGCATCGAGCAGTTCCATCCGGCCCCAGAGCATTCCGATGCCCGACGGTCCGCACATCTTGTGGCTGGAGAAGGCGACGAGATCGGCGTCCCAGGCCTGGACGTCGGTGACGTTGTGAGGCACGTACTGGCAGGCGTCGACCACGGCGAGGGCGCCGGCGTCGTGGGCGGCGGCGCAGAGCTGCGCGACTGGAGGAAGGGTGCCGAGCACGTTGCTCATCGCGGTGAACGAGAACACCTTGGCGCCGTCGAGGAGCCGCCCGATGTCGGTGAGGTCGAGCTGACCGTCGGCGGTGAGCGGTACCCAGCGGATCTCCACGCCGAGCTCGTCGCGCAGCATCTGCCACGGCACGATGTTCGCGTGGTGTTCCATGTGGGTGAGCACGACCACGTCGCCCTCGCCGAGGTTGGGGACGCCCCACGACCGCGCGATGAGGTTCGTCGACTCGGTGGCGTTCTTGGTGAACACCACTTCGTCGGCCGACGGGGCATTGATCAGGCGGGCGACGGCGCGCCGTGCGCCCTCGTAGGCCTCGGTGGCCTCGCCGGCGAGGCGGTAGGAGCTGCGGTTGATCGGAGCGTAGGAGTTCTCCAGGAAGTCCGACATCGCCTGGATGACCTGGCGGGGCTTCTGGGAGGTGTTGCCCGAGTCGAGGTACACGAGTGGCTTGTCGTCGATCTCGCGGGCCAGGATCGGGAACTCCTTGCGCACCGTGTCCAGATCGAACGCCATCAGGTGATTCTACCGCCGTACTGTCACACGGTGCCTGGCCGACTGTGACAGTTCCTGCCGGAGGCCGTCCGCGTCGACGTCGACCGGGACGACGCCGGTCCGACGCCTTCGCGCTGTTGCTCGTAGGTTGCGGGGATGGGTGAGTTCTTCGAAGGGGTCGATCGGATCAGGTACGAGGGGCCGGAGTCGGACGATCCGTTGACGTTGCGCTGGTACGACGCCGATCGGGTGGTCGCCGGGCGCACGATGGCCGAGCACCTCAGATTCGCGGTGTGCTACTGGCATTCGTTCACGTGGGACGGCTTCGACATCTTCGGCGCCGGCACCCTCGACCGGCCGTGGCATCCGAACCAGTCGCCAGCGCTCGATCCGATGGCCGCCGCACGACAGAAGATGGACGCTGCGTTCGAGTTCGTCTCGAAGCTGGGCGTGCCCTTCTACTGTTTCCACGACCGCGACATCGCGCCGGAGGGTGACACGTTCGCCGAATCGTGCCGCAACCTCGACGAGATGGTCGAGCTCGCAGCCGAGCACCAGGAGCGCACCGGCGTGCGGTTGCTGTGGGGGACGGCGAACCTCTTCTCCCATCCGCGCTTCCAGGCGGGCGCCGCCACCAACCCCGACCCGGAGCTGTTCCGCTACGCCGCGGCCCAAGTGGCGCACTGCATGAACGCCACGCACCGCCTCGGTGGCGCGAACTACGTGCTGTGGGGCGGTCGCGAGGGGTACGAGACGCTGCTCAACACCGACATGCAGCGCGAGCTCGACCAGCTCGGCCGCTTCTTCTCGATGGTGGTCGAGCACAAGTACGCCATCGGCTTCGAGGGCACGATCCTGATCGAGCCGAAGCCGTTCGAGCCGACGAAGCATCAGTACGACTACGACGTGGCAGCGGTGCACGCCTTCCTCCAGCGCTACGACCTCGCCGACGAGGTGAAGGTGAACATCGAGGTCAACCACGCGACGTTGGCCGGCCACGACTTCGCCCACGAGATCGCTGCGGCCGTTGCTGCCGGCATCTTCGGGTCGATCGACGCCAATGCCGGCGACGACCGACTCGGCTGGGACGTCGACCGGTTTCCGGTGTCGGTCGAGCAGATGACCCTCGGCATGGTCGAGCTCTTGCGCGGGGGCGGATTCACCACCGGTGGCATGAACTTCGACGCCAAACTGCGTCGGCAGTCGATCGCCCGCGACGACCTGTTCCACGCCCACATCGGCGGCATGGACACCGTCGCCCGGGCCTTGCTCGCCGCGGCGTCGATCCTCGACGAGGGTGAACTCGATCGGCGTCGCAACGACCGCTACGCGGGGTGGGGCGATGCCACCGACGTTCTGGCCGGCGAGGTGTCGTTGCAGGAGTTGCACGACGCCCAGCTGGCCGTGGCCGCCGAGCCGACCCGGGTGAGCGGGCGCCAGGAGGCGCTCGAGAACCTCGTTGCCCGCCACATCGAACGGGTCCGTTGACGCCGCTGGTCGCCTCGGTGGGGCAACTGTCGCGGTGGGCCCTGCACCGCGTCACCGCTCAGGAATCGCGGAGGTCCTCCTTCCATGCCCGGAAGCGGTCGACACGAGTGCCGCTGGGGCCGACGCCGTCGGCCGATCCGTCGGGGAACAAGCGCAACGTGACGGGCTCGTCGAGTCGGTCGACGTGTGCCGCCCAGTAGCGGGCGTGTGCGCCGGTGGCGGGGCCGGCACGCCACAGCAACCACGGTCCGATACGCCGTTTGTACTCGGCGGTCGGCGCGTCCGGGAGGTCGCTGCCGAGCGAGAGCAGGCTGTCCGGCGCCTCCACCCAGGCGGTCGCCGGGATGTTGCGATCTCGGACGGGTGTTGCCGGCAGGTCCGTGGTGTGCACCTTGGTGTCGTCGAGCGGTCGCTGGTCGTATCGCATCACCGGCAGTGTCGTCGCGTCGACTCATCTGCAGCAAGCGCAATACAATATGCGAATAGAAATGTACGAACTGCAATTCGTACGTTATGGTGTCTCCAGTCAGAACCCGAACCGGAGAGGAACACCATGAGTCAGTCACCCGTCCCCATCACCGTCGCCCGCGGCGACGGCATCGGTCCCGAGATCATGCAGGCCACCCTCGACATCCTCGAGGCCGGTGGCGCCGCGCTCGACATCGAAGAGGTCGTGATCGGCGAGGCGATGTACGAACAGGGGTTCTCCGCCGGCATCGCCCCCGAGGCGTTCGAGTCGATGCGTCGCACCAAAGTGTTCCTCAAGGCGCCGATCACCACCCCGCAGGGTGGCGGCATCAAGAGCCTCAACGTGACCGTGCGCAAGACGTTCGGTCTCTACGCCAACGTCCGCCCGTGCATCGCGTACGCGCCGTTCGTCGACACCAAGCATCCGGGCATGGACGTGGTGATCATCCGTGAGAACGAAGAGGACCTGTACGCCGGCATCGAGCACCAGCAGACCGACGAGGTCGTGCAGTGCCTGAAGCTGATCAGCCGGCCCGGGTGCGAGCGCATCGCCCGCTACGCCTTCGAGTACGCCCGTGTGCACGGCCGCAAGAAGGTCACGGCGTTCTCGAAGGACAACATCATGAAGATGACCGACGGGATGTTCCACAAGATCTTCGACGAGGTCGCGGCGGAGTACCCCGACATCGAGAGCGAGCACTGGATCGTCGACATCGGCGCCGCGAAGCTCGCCGACACGCCCGGCGCCTTCGACGTGGTCGTGCTGCAGAACCTCTACGGCGACATCCTCTCCGACGTCGCTGCGCAGATCGCCGGATCGGTCGGCCTGGCCGGTAGCGCGAACATCGGCAACGAACTCTCGATGTTCGAGGCGATCCACGGCTCGGCGCCTCGGCGGGCCGGTCAAGACGTCGCGAACCCGTCGGGACTGTTCCTCGGTGCGGTCCAGATGCTGGTGCACATCGGCCAGGGCGACGTGGCGACCAAGGTCCACAACGCCTGGTTGAAGACGCTCGAGGACGGCATCCACACCTACGACATCTTCGAAGCGGGCGTGTCGAAGGAGAAGGTCGGCACCTCGGGGTGCGCGCAGGCGGTCATCGAGCGCATCGGCCAACAGCCCGAGACCCTGCCGGCGGTCTCGTACCAGGCCGGCGAGACGA
>CAZJUC010000259.1:0-4199 GCA_964549065.1 uncultured Ilumatobacteraceae bacterium | reverse complement strand
CGGGAGTCTCCTCCACACCGTCCGGAACGGTCTTCACATCATCTCTGTGACACCCTGTGCGTACGGTCGTCGACATGGCACGACCACTGCGCATCGACGAACCGAACGGGTGGCACCACGTGATGAACCGGGGCGTCGACCGCTCCATCGTCTATCCACACGACCGGGACCGGGTGACGTTCGAGAAACTCATGGGCCGGTTGGCCGACGAGCTGGGCATCGAGATCCACGCGTACTGCCTGATGGGCAACCACTACCACCTGCTGGTCCACTGCCCCCGAGGTGGACTCTCCACCTTCATGCAGCAACTGTCGTCGTCGTACACCCGCATCGTCAACGAACGACTCGGCCGAGACGGCCCACTCTTCCGCGGCCGGTTCCACTCCGTTGTCGTGCAATCCGAACTCCAGATCGCCCACGCCGCCGCATACATCCATCGCAACCCGATCGACCTGGTACCCGAATCGGTGCTGGACGCGTACCGGTGGTCGAGCTTCGGGGTGTATCTCGGTCGGCGTTCGGCTCCGACGTGGTTCACGCGCTCAACGGTTGACGCTCTGCTGCCCCGCGACGTGCACCGAGAACTCGTGTCACAGGACCTCGACCCGCCTGCTCCGGTCGCCGTCACCGCCGAGCGCATCGATGCCGCCGTTGCTGCCCGTTTCGATCCGACGTGCCCCGACGGCAGGCGAGTCCGCCTCTTGCTCGGGTTCGAGTTGGCCGACATGACCGCCGGACACGTGGCCACATGGTTGGGTCTGGCGTCCGCCGGCGCCGCACGCACAGCGCTCGTCCGCGCCAAGGCCGCCCAGCGGGACAGCGCCGTTCTCCACGCGACCGTCAGCGCCCTCGAAACCCAGCTCCGAGCGGCGATGTAACGTTTGGTGTCTGACACCAAACGTTACAGCTGGGCGAGGTCGTCCAGGAGGGCTCGGAGTTTCGACGGGTCGAGGTCGACGGCTTCGCCGTACAGCTTGACCTTGGGTTCGGTGCCGCTCGGGCGGATCTGCAACCGCACGCCGCCTTCGAGCATCAAGCGCACCAGATTCGCCTCCGGATACGTCTGCACGGAAACGACGGCGCGTCCGCCCACCTCGCTCGGTGGCTCGGCCTCGATCGACGCCACCCAGGCCGCACCGTCGGCCGGCGGCATCTTCACCGACAACTCGGAGGTGACGTAGCGGCCGAACCGGTCGGCGATCGCGTCGAGCCGATCCTGCAACGTCTGGCCCTCCGATCCGGCCACCGCCGCGATCTCGGCCATCATCACCGCAGCGGTGATGCCGTCCTTGTCGAGCGGGCGTGGCGCCACCAGGTACCCGAGCGCCTGCTCGTAGCCGAGCATGAACCGCAGATCGGGCCGCTCGGTGGCGATCTTTCCGATCCACTTGAACCCTGTGAACGTCTCCTCGCTGTGCACGCCGGCGGCATCGGCCATCCGGGCGAGCAGCGAGGACGACACCAGGGTGGTCACCACGAGCCGGTCGTCGCCCGAGGTGTTCGCGAGGATGTAGTCGGCGAACAACCACCCGATCTCGTCGCCGCTCAGCCGGCGCCACGAGCCGTCCGGTTGCGGGATCGCCACGCCGAGCCGGTCGGCGTCGGGGTCGTTCGCCAATGCCACGTTCGCCCCACACGCCTGCGCTTCGGCCAGCAACAGGTCCATCGCACCCGGCTCCTCCGGGTTCGGGAACGACACCGTGGGAAACGTGCCATCCGGCTCCTGCTGCTCGGCAACCACGTGCGGCGCCGGCAACCCGGCCGACTCGAACGCCCGCAGCACCACGTCGCCACCGACGCCGTGCATGGCGGTGTACGCCACCGCAACGCCGTCCACGTCGGGCCGCAACCGCACCGAGGGCACGAACGCCAGGTAGCGCTCGACCCACGACTCGTCCAGTCGCTCGATCAGCGGGTCGTCGGCGGGCGCCAGCTCGACCGTCAAGGGGTCGAACCGCGCGATCCGCTCGGAGATGTCGGCGTCGGTCGGCGACACGATCTGTGAGCCGGTCCCGAGGTACACCTTGTAGCCGTTGTCGGCGGGCGGATTGTGCGAGGCGGTGACCACGACCCCGGCGGCAGCACCGATCCCGACGATCGACCATGCGAGCACCGGCGTCGGCTGCACGCCCGGATGCAACATCGACCGGATGCCCATCGCGGCCAACACGCGGGCCGTGTCGTCTGCGAAGGCATCGCTCTTGCGGCGCGCATCGTTGGCGATCACGACGCCACGACTCGACGCATCGGGGATCGCCCCCGACGCCTCGCCGTCGAGCAGCCATCGGCCCAGGCCGGCTGCCGCCTGGCGCACCACCAGGCGATTCATCCGCATCGAGCCCGCAGCGACGGGGGCGCGCAGCCCCGCGGTGCCGAACTGGAGACGACCGGCGAAACGTGCGGCCAGTTCGTCGGTGTCACCCCGCTGGGCGTCGGCGATCAACCGGGCGAGTTCGTCGCGGATGTCGTCGTCGGGCTCGGCGGCCAGCCAGGCGTTCGCCGTTGCGAGGAGTGCGTCATCGCCGGCTCGGGCGCCGGATGCCACGTCGTGTTCAGCCATCACCGATCAGGTTACGCAACTCGACCAGCGGGCGCGGCCCGACGTGTCCGATCACCTCGGCCGCAGCGATCGCACCGAAGCGGCCGCACGTCTCGAGGTCGCGCCCCGACGTCAATCCGTGGAGGAAGCCGGCGGCGAAGAGATCGCCGGCACCGGTGGTGTCGATCACCCGGTCGACCGCCATGGCAGGTACCCGCACCAGCTCGTCGGGGGTCACGATCACGCACCCCTCGGCGCCGACGGTGATGGCGGCGAACTCGCATTCGTCGCGCAGCGCCGACACGGCGTCGTCGAACGAGTCGAGCTGATACAGCGACAGCAGCTCGTCGTGATTGCCGAAGAGCAGGTCGACGCGGTCCTGGACGAGCGCCCGGAAGTCGTCGCGGTGGCGGTCGACACAGAACGAGTCGGACAGGGTGAGCGACACCATCCGATCGTGAGCGTGGGCGACCTCGGCCGCCCGCCGGAAGGCCGCCTTGGCGTCGTCGCGATCGAACAGATAGCCCTCCATGTAGAGCACGTGCGACTCGGCGACGACCGATTCGTCGAGGTCGTCGACGCACAGTTCGCTCGACACACCGAGGTAGGTGTTCATCGTGCGCTCCGCGTCGGGGGTGACCACGATCACGCACCGACCGGTGGGCGTGCCGTGAACACCGGGCGGGCGGTGGAACGTGACGCCGACCGCGCGCATGTCGTGGCCGAACACGTCGCCGAGGTCGTCGCCGTTGACCTTGCCGATGTAGGCGGCGCGTCCCCCGAGGCTGGCCACCCCGACCACGGTGTTGGCTGCCGAGCCACCGCTCATCTCCACCGCCCGATCGAGCGCGGCGTAGAGCTCGACGGCCCGTTCGGTCTCGATGAGCGTCATCGCCCCCTTCACCAGGTCGTGGCGGTCGAGGAACTGATCCTCGGCGGGAGCGATGACATCGACCAACGCGTTGCCGATGCCGACCACGTCGAATCGGGCGGAGTCGGTGGCGCCGTTGGAGAACCGTCGAGTCAGGTCGGACACGAGGGACCACGCTACCGGGGTACCCTCGCCCCCGATGGTTGCGAGCGTGTCCCAGGTGCCCGAACTCGATCCCTACCGCCTCCCCGCGGAAGTGCGTCCGACCCGCTACGACGTGCGGTTGCGGCCCTCGCTCGACGACGCGACGTTCACCGGCACGGTCCGCATCGAGCTGGCGGTCCTCGAACCGAGCCCGGTACTCGTGCTCAACGCAGACGAACTCACGATCACGAGCTGCGACGTCGACGGCGACGCGGCCTCCTGGGAGCTCGACCCGACCACCGAGCGCCTGTTCGTGACACCGGCGTCGCCACTGGCTGCGGGCACGAGCACGTTGACGATCGGCTTCGACGGCATCTTGAACGACAAGCTCCGTGGCTTCTACCGCAGCACCTACGTCGACGACCAGGGCGCCGAGCACGTGATCGCCACCACCCAGATGCAAGCCACCGACTGCCGGCGGGCCTTCCCCTGCTGGGACGAACCCGAGTTCAAGGCGGTCTTCGCCGTCACCCTCGACGTCGACGACGACCTGACCGCGATCTCCAACGCCCCCGAGCTCGACCGGACCACCGCCGACGGCCGCTGCGTCATCCGCTTCGCCGACACGATGGTGATGAGCAGCTA
>CAZJUC010000258.1:0-4302 GCA_964549065.1 uncultured Ilumatobacteraceae bacterium | reverse complement strand
TCGAGGTCAACGAGGCGTTCGCTTCGGTCGTGCTCGCCTGGCAGAAGGAGACCGGGGCCGACATGAGCAAGGTCAACGTGAATGGCGGCGCGATCGCCCTCGGACACCCGCTCGGCGCTTCGGGAACCAAGCTGATGGCGACGCTGCTCAACGAGCTCGAGCGCACCGGCGGCCGCTACGGCCTGCAGGTGATGTGCGAAGGCGGCGGCATGGCCAACGCGACCATCATCGAACGCCTCGACTGAGCCATCGAGCAGTCTCCATCGAACGCTGTGCAGGTCCGGTCGCCGAGTGGCCGGACCTGCACGTTCCTCGCTGACGGCGACGCGACTCTCGACCGATGACACCCGGGTGCCAACCCTGACGCCCAGGTGACATCTCGGGTACGGTCCGGCCATGCCGCGAACATCCGACGTCGCCGTGTCGACGGTTCGAGTCACCACCACGAGCGGAGCGGTGAGCGTCACGGCCGAGCCAGGTCGTCACTCGGTGGTCGCCGATGGTCACCCGATCGAGGTCGACGAATCGACGGTCACGGTCGACTCCACCAGCACATCGGTCCACGTGCGCGTGCCGCACGGTCTGGACCTGGTGATCGGCACCTCGTCGGGGCAGGTGACAGTGCGCGGGTCTGCCGGCGCGGTGGCCGTCCTCACCACGTCGGGCAGGGTCGAGATCGACGACGCCCGGTCGGTCGACGTACGCACTGGCAGCGGGCGTGTCACCGTCGGGCGAACGGCCGGCTCGGCGCGCGTTCTCACCACGAGCGGGCGGGTCGAGATCGGCCACAGCGGTGACGCCGACGTCACCACCACGAGCGGCCGGATCGTGCTGCGCGACGTGACCGGTTCGACTCGAGCACACTGCGGGAGCGGCAAGATCGAGATCACGATGGCGCAGGCCCATGACGTCGAGGCCGAGACCATCTCGGGTCGGATCTCGATCTCGCTTCCCGAGGGGACACGGGCCCGCATCGACACACCCTCGGCGGGGTCGGTCGACGTGGCCGGCGACCACGACTGTGTGGTCACGGCGCGGTCGGGCAGCGGTCGTGTCGACGTCGTGACCCGATGAACACGTCGCTGTCCGCAGGGCGTCGCGGGGCCGTCCTGTTCACCGACCTCGTCGGCTTCACCGCGTACACCGAAGTGCACGGTGATCGTCTCGCAGTCGACGTTCTCGATCGGCAGACCGACCTCGTGGCAGCTGCGATCGACGGGAGTGGCCGAATCGTGAAAGAGCTCGGCGATGGTCTGATGGTGTGGTTCGACGACCCGTCGGACGGGTTCGGGTCGACCCTCGACATCTTCGCAGCGGTCGCTGAGGCACGCGACACCGCAGCGTTCCCGCTGGCGGTTCGCATGGGGATGCACGTGGGTGAGGTGGTCGAGCGAGGTGACGACTTCGTCGGCCACACCGTCAACATCGCGGCGCGGGTGGCGGAGCTCGCCGGCCCGGGCGAGTTGCTCGTGACCGAGCAGCTGGTGCGCTCGCTCGACGGTGGTCTCGACCCGTCGGCCTTCCGACCGGTCGGGCCCACGAGGGTGAAAGGCGTCGGCGTGCCGATCTGGCTCCATCGATTGGCGACGTGAGCCGTGGACCGGCCCGTGCTTCGCGTTGGATGCCCGATGTGGGCGCACCCTCCGTGGGTCGGCCGGTTCCTGTCGCCCGGAAATCGTGGCCGGCAGCTGGAGGAGTACGCGCGCTGGTGCAACGCCGTCGAGGGCAACACGACGTTCTACGCAGCACCCTCCGAGCGGACGGTGGCGAAGTGGGCCGCGCAGGCCCCCGCCGATTTCCGGTTCGCGTTCAAGGTGCCGCGTCACATCACGCACGAGCTGCGGTTACGGGGCGACGCAGCGATCCGAGCACTCGACGAGTTCCTCACCGCGATCGATCCGCTCGGTGAGCGAATCGGGCCGATCCAGTTGCAGCTACCGCCGTCGTTCGGGCCCGAGTCGTTGGCGTCACTCCGGTCGTTCGTCGACCGCTCGGCGCTGTCGCACACCCGCCAGTCGCACTCCTGGTCGTCGCACTCCTGGGTGGTCGAGCTCCGCCACCCCGGGTTCTTCGACGGTGGCGCAGCACAGCGAGCGGTCGACGACCTCCTCGGCCGGGCCGGACTCGGCCGTGTCGTGCTCGACACACGCCCGCTCCACGCCGCGCTGCCGCGCTCGGACGCCGCAATCGAGGAACGACGGACCAAACCGAGGTTGCCCGTTGTCACCGACGTGATGGGGCCGACGCCGGTGATCCGGGTGATCGGCTCCGACGATCACGACGGCACCCTCGACGGTCTCCGAGCATGGATCCCACAGCTCGTCGAGTGGATCGACGACGGTCGCGAGCCGTACGTGTTCGTGCATCAGCCCGAGAACGTCGAGTCGCCCGCTCTGGCACGGATGATCCATGCCGAGGTGGCAGCGGTCGCCGAGGGGCTCGTGCCCCTGCCGTCACCGCTGCCGGTCGCTCCCGCTTCCGAGGTCACCGGTCAGGATTCGTTGTTCTGAGTCGCTGCGGGACCGACGTCCGATTGCGGGGGAGCTGAACCGGGTATCGCACAGCGCGTGGCTGGTGACATCGGATCGGGACAGGAGCGGCGGTCGGTCGCCGAGACGGCCGGCGTCGAGCCGCCGCGTTCGCCCGAGGAGTTGAGGCGTCGCTTCTCGGCGTGGTGGTGGCCGGCCACTCAGATGGCGGTTGCTGCTGGTCTGGCGTGGTTGCTCGCGCACGAGTTCCTCGATTCACCGGGCGGTTACGGTCCGATCACGGCGATCGTCGCGATGGGTCTCGGCCGCGAGCGCCGCATCTGGCGGTCGGTGGTGATGATCGGCGGACTGCTGCTGGGGACCGCCGTTGCCGAACTCGCCGGCGCCGCACTCGGGATCGGGTGGTGGCAGGTCGGTGTGATCCTCGGCGTCAGTGGTCTCGCTGCCGGGCTGCTGTTCGACAAGGAGCTGGCCGTCACCTACGCGACCATCAACGCTGTCGTGCTGCACAGCATCCCCGGCTCTGAAGGGTGGGTGCCGACGCGCCTGCTCGACGGCGCGCTCGGTGTGCTGTCGGCCCTCGTCGTCACCTTCGTGATCGCACCGTCGCGGCCACGCCGACAACTCGCGGCCCGGCTCAGGACCGTTGCGGATGCAGCGGCCGACGGCCTCGAGACGTCCGCCGACCAACTGCGCCTCGACGCGACCGATCGCGACCCGCAGGCCGCTCGCGCTGCATCGGCGCGTATCGACCGAGAACTCGGACGGGTCGACGGCACGGAGGAACATGCGCTCGATCTCGCTCGTTGGGCACCCCTTCGCCGGCGCAACCGGGGCGCTGTCGAAGGTCTCGTCGACTCCTCCGCGTCACTCGTCCAGTCGCTCACGACTGCCTCGACGATCGTGCGGCTCGCCGACCGGGCGATCGTCAACGGCGCCGTGATCGGTGACGGACTGCTCGACGGTGTCGATCGTGCGGCGACCACGATCCGCACACTGGTGCGCGACATCATCGACGAGTCACCGCCGGACGAGGGCGTGGCCGACGACTGCCGGGCGGCGATCGACGCGCTGATGTCGAAACGCAACGACCGGGCGGTCGTGATCGCGATCCAGGAAGAGGTCCGGGGCCTGCTCGACGACTTGATCGACATCGCGGACGACCTGGTCTCCGACGACTCCGAGCACCTCAGCGAGTCGACGTCGACACGCGAGGCGACCGTCGACGGTGTCCGTTTCGGCAACGCTGCCAGCTGACATCGGTCGCTGATCGGCCAGACTGCCCAGATGGCTCGCCGCAGCATCGTGATCGACACCGACACCGCATCCGACGATGCAATCGCCCTGGTCCTCGCCGTGCGAGAGCCGTCGGTGGACGTGCGCGCAGTCACCGTCGTGGCGGGCAACGTGCCGCTCGAGCTGGCGGCGCGAAATGCGATCGTCACGCTCGACCTCGCCGGCGGGGCCGAGATCCCCGTGCACGCCGGTCGTGGCCGACCGCTCGTGCGCCCGCTCGACACGGCCCAGTTCGTGCACGGCGAGGACGGCATGGGTGGCGCGGCGCTGCCGGAGGCCTCCCGTGCTGCGACCTCCGACGACGCCGTCGGCGTCCTCGTCGACGTCGCGGCGAACGAACCGGGTCGGCACGACCTCGTCACTCTCGGCCCGCTCACCAACATCGCCGCGGCGCTCGAACACGATCCCGAACTGCTCACGAGGTTCGGCCACACCTATCTCATGGCCGGTTCGCCCGACGGTGTCGGCAACGTCGATGCGCTCGGCGAGTACAACGTGTGGGCCGACCCCGAAGCAG
>CAZJUC010000257.1:0-4310 GCA_964549065.1 uncultured Ilumatobacteraceae bacterium | reverse complement strand
GCTCCGGCTGCTGAGGCTCCGGCTGCTGAGGCTCCGGCTGCTGAGGCCCCGGCCGACGAGGCTCCGGCTGTCGAAGCCGACGCGGAGCCCAAGCCCGAAGGGTGATCCTGGTCGGTCTGACCGGAGGTATCGGCGCCGGCAAGTCGACGGTGTCGGCCATGCTCGCAGAGCGCGGCGCCGTGATCGTCGATGCCGACCAGATCGCACGCGACCTGCAAGCGCCCGGCAGCCCGGTGCTCGCAGCGATGGCCGAACGGTTCGGCGAGCACATCATCGGTGACGACGGTGTCCTCGATCGGGGCGCCGTCGCACAGATCGTGTTCAACGACGAAGACGCATTGCAGGACCTCAACGGCATCGTCCACCCGGCGATGCAGTCGGAGATCCAACGCCAGATCGATGCGCAGCGCGACACCGACCGTGTGGTCGTGTTGGATTTCCCGTTGCTGGGAGAGAACCCGCGCAAGGGTCTGGCCGCCACGATCGTGGTCGACGTCCCCGTCGACGTCGCGGTCGAGCGACTCGTCGAGCAGCGCGACATGGACGTCGACGATGCCCGGGCGAGGATCGACAGCCAGCTGAGCCGCGAGGAGCGCCTCGAGCGCGCGACGCACGTGCTCGACAACAGCGGCGACCGTGACTCGTTGGCGAGCCAGGTCGACGCCCTCTGGGAGCAGTTGCTGCAGCTCCCGCCGGTCGCCGAGGCCTGATCCAGGCGCCACTCGTTGCCGCAGCCCAGCGCTGCAGCGCTGCAGCGAGACCTCAGCCGAGCATCGACAGTGTCATGTCGACGACGGGCACGTCGGGCGGTGGTGTCGACTCGAAGTTGCCGAGGTGATCGTCACCGAGATCGCCGAACGCAGCGCCGACGAGCTTCCAGTACGACTGCCGGATGCCGGCGCGGCCGAGATCGCGTGCCTGCTCGTACCGCTCGATCGCGCTCGGCCTCGGCACGTAGGTCATCACCCTCCGCGATCGCCTCGTGCCGGCACCGTCATCGAGGCGGATCAGGTCGGTCACGTCGGTGCGTTGGTAGTCGCGTTCTCGCCAGTCGAGTTGCGCCAGTTCGTCGCTGGTGACCCGCACGATCACCCCGTTGCACGACTCGGCGCCGGCGGCGACGAGACCGAGCGACACGACGAGTCCCTGCGTGACCCGGACACCGTCGTGGTCCCAATCGCCGCGCAGATGCATCGACCCGTAGTTCCACCTGCGACCGAACCCGTCGAGATGCGCCACGGCCACGTCATCGGCTGCGACGGTACGTCCGATCGTCGTCGCCATCGACGCCGGCGACACGAGCGAGCCGTATCCGAAGATCCAGACGTCAGCGCTCACGAACCGTTGGAGGCGGCCGTGCGGGCGTCGTAGAACCGCTCGACCGTTGCGCTGAGCAGACGCACACCGATGGAGATCGACCGCTCGTCGACGTCGAAATGACCTGCGTGCAGGTCGAGGGTGGGCCCGAGCGGATCGTGGACACCGAGGCGGACGTAGGTGCCGGCCACCTCGCGGGTGAACCACGCGAAGTCGTCGCCCCCCCAGCTCTGCTCGACGTCTCGGGTCGCGTCCGGTCCGAATGCAAGAGCAGCGGCAGCGCCGACGACACCGGTGACGTGCGCGTCGTTGACGACCGGTGGGACGCCGTGGGTGTAGTCGAGATCGAGCGCGGCACCGGAGCCCTCGACCAGGGCACGGATCTCGTGTTCGACCACGGTGGGCAACTCGTTCCACACGGGCAACGAGGGCGTGCGGATCGACGCCTTGAGCACGCACTGGGTGGGGATCACATTGGCCGCGTCGCCGGCGTTCACCGAACCGAACACCACCTTCACCGGCGAGACGTGGTCGGTGTCGAGCTGGGCGACCCGTGCTGCGACCCGACCGGGAAGATCGGTGACGATTCGAGCGGCCAGTGCGACGAGGTCGACGGTGAGCTCGGGGCGAGCGGTGTGGCCACCCGGACCGGACAGTGAGATGACGGCCATGTCGGCGGCCGACGAGATCGCGCCGGTGCGCAACCCGATCGTGCCGACGTCGAGTTTCGGCTCGCAGTGCAGGCCGACGATTGCGTCGACACCGGCGAGCCCGTCGTCGGCGAGCACGTCGAGCGCGCCACCGGGGACCCGCTCCTCGGCCGGCTGGAAGATGAACCGGACCGGACCAGCCAGTCGGTCGCGGTGGTGGGCGAAGTACAGTGCCGTGCCGAGGACGATGGCAGTGTGCACGTCGTGGCCGCAGGCGTGCGACACGCCTGGCACCTGGCTGCGATAGGCCACGTCCTTCTGATCGGACATCGCCAGGGCGTCGAGGTCGGCGCGCAGTGCGATGCCACCGTCGAAGACGTCGCCAGGGCGTGCCTCCGAGCCGCTCGGATGCACGTCGCAGACCAGGCCGGTGCCGGACGACAGACGACGAGGTCGCAGGCCGGCCAACTCGAGGCGTTCGTGGACCAGATCGGTGCTGGCGCGCTCGGCGCCACTCAGCTCGGGATGGGCGTGGAGGTTGCGTCGCAGTGCGATCAGGCCCTCGCCGTGTTCGTCGAGCCACCGATCGACCGCCGATGCGTCGAGGCCGGAGCCCGCGGGCACGACCTCGGTCATGGGGAACGATCGGCGCCGGTGATCGTGTCGGCAGCAAGTTCGGCGGCGAGGTACTGGACCACGTCGGCCAGGGTACCGCCGGCCTCGACGACCTGCCGCTGGCGCTGCGTGCTCGAACCGCGATCGAGCAGCAGTGCGAGGTCGGCGAGTTGGTCGAGGTTGCCGAGCTCGGCGGCGACGGGGTGCAGCTCGTCGAGGAGGTCGGCCACGAGGTCGCGGACCGAGCGACGTTCGGGATGGCCGCTCTCGGGGTGCTCCACGATCAGGGTCGCGTCGATGCCGTACCGGGCCGCCAACCAGCGATTCTCCCGAATGGTCCACTCGCGAGGAGGAGGTGGCAGCGAGTCGTCGTCGATGCGTCGGATCGCCCAGGCGACCAGCGTCTGGGCCAGTGCTGCGAGCGCAACCGTCTCACGGACGGTCGGGACGGCGTCGCACATGCGGAATTCGATCGTGCCGAAGTTGGGGTGGGGTCGGATGTCCCACCACACCTCTCTGATCGACTTGATGCACCCCGATTCGAGCAGCGTCGACATGAACATCTCGAAGTCGGCCCAGTCGGCGAGCAACGGAGGCAGACCTGCGGTGGGCAGCCCTTCGAAGACCTTCGTGCGCGCCGACGCCATCCCCGAGTCCTCCCGCTCGAAATAGGGGCTCGACGACGACAATGCCAGGAACAGCGGATGGTGGCGCATCATCTCGCCGATGATGCGGATCGCGCTGCTGCCGTCGGGAACGCCGACGTGTACGTGCATCCCGCAGATCAGCAGCCGACGCGCCGGCCACTGGAGATCGTCGATGAGGTCGCGATATCGCTGATCGGGGCTGACGAGTTGGTCGCGGGCCAACCCGAACGGGTGGGTGCCGGAACTCATGAGCGTGAGCCCTCGACGCTCGGCACTCGCACGCAGTTCGGCCATGGTGGTGCGCAGGTCGTCGCCGGCCTCGGCCGGGGTCTCGCACACACCGGTGATGATCTCGACGGTGCTCTGGAACAGCTCGTGTTTGGCCTTCGGGTGTTCGCCGTCGGGGTGGGACGCACCCATCTCGGTGAGGATCTCGCCGGCAGCCGACGCGAGCTGTCCCGTCGCCGCATCGATGAGATGCAGTTCCATCTCGATGCCCACCGTCTGTCGGGCATTGGGCGTGAAGTGGATCGTCATGTCGTGACGCCGCAACCAGGCAGTGGTGCGTCCATCATCCGCCGTCGGTGGTCAGCGGTACTTCTCGAGAGTGTCGGCGACCTGCTCGGGCGTGGTGGTGGGAGCGAATCGCTCGACCACGTTGCCCTGTCGGTCGACCAGGAACTTCTCGAAGTTCCAGCTGATCTCGGCGCTGTCGCCGTCACCCGGCTGTTCGCTCTTGAGCCACTTGTAGAGCGGGGCTGCGCCATCGCCGTTGACCTCGATCTTGTGGAACATCGGGAACGTGACGTCGAATTTCGAGGTGACGAACTCGAGGATCTCGGCGTCGGAGCCGGGTTCCTGGGCGCCGAACTGGTTGCACGGGAATCCGAGCACCGAGATGTCGTCGTCGTCTTCATGGAGCGCACGCAGACCTGCGTACTGAGGCGTGAGGCCTCAAGCGCTGGCGACGTTGACGATCAGGCAGAACTGTCCCTCGAACTGGTCGAACGACACCTGGTCGCCGGTGATCGAGGTCATCTCGAAGTCGTGGAAGGTTGACATCTTCGTCACCATAGTGCGT
>CAZJUC010000256.1:0-4314 GCA_964549065.1 uncultured Ilumatobacteraceae bacterium | reverse complement strand
GGTGGGGGTTCGCCGTCGAGAACCCGCCGTTGCGGTCCGACGACCACTGCATCGGGGTGCGCACACCGTCGCGATCGCCGAGGTAGACGTTGTCACCCATGCCGAGTTCGTCGCCGTAGTAGACCACGGGCGTTCCGGGCAGCGAGAACAGCACGGCGTTGAGCAGCTCGACCTTGCGGCGGTCGTTGCCGAGCAGTGGCGCGAGCCGTCGGCGGATGCCGAGGTTGATGCGCATCTCGTCGTCGCGGGCGTAGGCCCGCAGCATCATGTGCCGTTCCTCTTCGGTGACCATCTCGAGGGTGAGTTCGTCGTGGTTGCGCAGGAACGTCGCCCACTGACAGCCCTCGGGTGGGGTCGGGGTCTGGTCGAGGATGTCGATGAGTGGCATGCGGTTCTCGGTCTGCAGTGACATGAACAGGCGCGGCATCACCGGGAAGTGGAAGTTCATGTGGCATTCGTCGCCGTCGCCGAAGTAGGCCGCAGCGTCCTCGGGCCACTGGTTGGCCTCGGCGAGCAGCATGCGCCCGTCGTACTTCGCGTCCATGTGGGAGCGGATGCGCTTGAGCACCTCGTGGGTCTCGGGCAGGTTCTCGCAGTTGGTGCCCTCGCGCTCGTGGAGGTAGGGCACCGCGTCGAGACGGAGACCGTCGACACCCATGTCGAGCCAGTGGTCGAGCACCTCGAGCACGGCGGCCTCGACCGCTGGGTTGTCGAAGTTGAGGTCGGGTTGGTGCGAGTAGAAGCGGTGCCAGTAGTACTGCCCGGCCACCGGGTCCCACGTCCAGTTCGACGTCTCGAAGTCCTGGAAGATGATGCGGGCGTCGGCGTAGGTGGTCGGGTCGTCGGTCCACACGTAGAAGTCGCGCTCGGAGGAGCCCTTCGGGGCGTTGCGGGCGCGCTCGAACCACGGGTGCTGATCGGAGGTGTGGTTGATGACCAGCTCGGTGATCACCCGCAGGTTGCGGGCATGCGCGGCCTTGAGGAACCGCTTGAATGCGCGCACGTTGCCGTAGTCGGGGTTCACCGTGCGGTAGTCGGCGATGTCGTAGCCGTCGTCGCGCAGCGGTGACGGGTAGAACGGCAGCAGCCACAGCGCTGTGACGCCGAGGTCGCTGAGGTAGTCGAGGCGCGACGTGAGCCCGTCGAAGTCGCCGGTGCCGTCGCCGTTCGAATCGGCGAACGCCCGAACGTGCAGCTCGTAGATGACGGCGTCGCGGAACCAGTCGCCGCTCATGCTGCTGCTCCCATCCGGCGGTCGGTCGGCGGGGGAAGGTCGGCGGTGGCGGGCTCGTCGAGCCGGCGAACGCTGAAGACATGGGCCGACGCCGACCACGGGGCCAGGTCGACGAAGTTCATGTTGCCGCTCCAGCGGTAGGTGACCCCGCCGAGCTCGTCGACGACGTCGTAGTCGGAGCCGTACGGCAGCCCGAGGGCTGCGAGGTCGATGTCGACGAAGGCCTGGTGACGTTCGAACGGATCGAGGTTCACGACCACGAGCACCGGCCTGCCGACACCGGCCGGGTCGGTCTTGCTGAAACACAGGATGCCCGGGTCGTCACACGAGTGGATGTGCAGCGTGTGCAGGTTGCGCAGCGCCCGCTGGTCGTGGCGGATCCGGTTGAGTCGGCTGAGCAGCGGGGCCAGCGAATCGTCGCGGTCGAGCTCCCAGGTGCGCAGCTGGTACTTCTCCGAGTCGAGGTACTCCTCGGATCCCTCGCGCACGGCGGTGTGTTCGAGGAGCTCGAAGGCCGGGCCGTACACCCCCCAACTCGGCGACAGCGTCGCCGCGAGGATCGCGCGGCTCACGAACACCGGCCGTCCGCCGTGTTGGAGTTGCTCGGTGAGGATGTCGGGCGTGTTCGGCCACGCATTCGGCCGGAAGTAGTCGACGGTTCGCGTCGCCAGGTCGTCGAAGTACTCACTCAGCTCTCGCTGCGACTGCCGCCACGTGAAGTAGGTGTAGTTCTGGTTGAAGCCGATCTTCGCCAACCGCTCCATCACCCGGGGGCGGGTGAAGCTCTCCGCGAGGAACACGGTCTCGGGGTGTTCGCTGCGAAGCGTGGCGATCGCCCACTCCCAGAACGCGAACGCCTTCGTGTGCGGGTTGTCGACGCGGAACACGGTGACGCCCCGGTCGATCCAGAACCGGAACACGTCGGCCAGCGCCTCCCAGAGGCCCTGCCAGTCGTCGGACTCGAAGTCGAGCGGGTAGATGTCCTCGTACTTCTTCGGCGGGTTCTCGGCGTACTGGATGCTGCCGTCGGGACGCTTCGCGAACCATTCGGGGTGCTCGCGCACCCAGGGGTGGTCGGGCGAGCACTGGAACGCGATGTCGAGCGCCAGGTGCATCCCACGTTCGCTGCACGCCGCCGCGAACGTCGCGACGTCGTCGACGGTGCCGAGGTCGGGGTCGACGGCGGTGTGACCGCCGTCCGGCGATCCGATCGCCCACGGGCTCCCGACATCGTCGGGGCCAGCGGTGGTGGCGTTGTTGCGGCCCTTGCGATGGGTGGTCCCGATGGGGTGGATCGGTGGGAGGTAGACGATGTCGAAGCCCATCGACGCGATGCGATCGAGTCGTTCGATCGAGCCGAGCAGCGTCTGCGGCGACGCTGCCGAATCGTCGCCGGTGTCGGGGTCCCCGCCCGTGTCGTGCGTGCCGCCGCCGGTGTGCACCGACGACCGGGGGAAGAACTCGTACCAGGCACCGAAGCTGCCGTGCAGTGGGTCGACGTCGATCGGGATCGGCCGAAGCAAGCGGGCGCCGGGCTCCCGTGGTGAGCACCGCCAGAAGATCTCGGTCCAGCGAGCGTCGCTCAGCACCATCGTGTCGCCGTCGGCGAGCGTGCGTTGCAGATGAGCCAGGTGGTCGCGGTCTTCCTGGACGGTCGTGGCGCAGTCGGCGGCCGTCTCGACCAGGCGCGCGCCGGCGAGGAGTTCTGACGACACGTCGAGGCCGGCATCGAGCTTCTTCACGGTGTCGCGCCGCCAGGTCTCGAGATGGTCGATCCAACCGAGGACGTCGTATTCGATGCGTCCGAGTTCGCCCGGCGTGAGCAGCCCGGTGAAGCGGTCGTTGCCGATCGGTTCCATCGGGGTCTCCTGCCACGAGCTGCGCCCGCCGCTCGCCGACACACGCCGCCACCGCAGCGCCGCCGCGACCACGTCGTGGCCGTCGGCGAACACGTCGGCGACCACCACCGTCGGCTCACCGAGAGAGGCCTTGGCGGGATGGGCGCCCCGGTCGACCATCGGTCGCACGGGTTCGACGACCGCCCGCGACGGTCGCTGGTCGGGGAGCGCGGGTGAGCGGGTGGGCGTCCGGGTGGTGGTCGGTGTGGGCTGGCGGGGTGTGGTGGGAGCGGTCATCGGATCAGGTCGCCTCCTCGGCGGTTCGCTGGTGGACGGGATGGCGGCTGGGGGGCTTCACCGAACGCAGCACCACCATCGACCGGGAAGGCACGTCGAGCGTGTCGCCGGGGCGCTTGTTGACGGTGCGCGAAAGACCCCGCTTGGGGTCGGCCGTGTCGAGGTCGATCGTCCAGCGCCGGCTCCATTCGGGGCCGGGCAGGCACCACTCGATGGGCTGGTCGGACGCGTTGAAGATCACCAGGAACGTGTCGTCGACGATGCGCTCGCCGTAGGCGTCGGTCGTCGGGATCGACCCGCCGTTCATGAACACGGCGACGGCGCGGGCGTAGCCGGCCTCCCAGTCGTCGTCGGTCATCTCCTCGCCGTCGGGTCGCATCCAGGCGAGATCTTCGATGCCGCGGATGCGTCGGCCCTGGAACCATCGGCGCCGGCGGAACACCGGGTGGGCGTGGCGGAATGCGATGACCCGCTGGCACCACTTGGCGAAGTCGGTGTCGACGTGGTCCCAGTCGAACCACGAGATCTCGTTGTCCTGGCAGTAGGCGTTGTTGTTGCCTCCCTGGCTGCGCCCGAGTTCGTCGCCGCCGAGGAGCATCGGCACGCCCTGACTCAACAGCAGCGTGGTGACCAGATTGCGCCGCTGCCGAGTTCGGAGCGCGTTGATGTCGGCGTCGTCGGTGGGGCCTTCGGTGCCGTGGTTCCAGGAGCGGTTGTGCGACTCGCCGTCGTTGCCGCCCTCGCCGTTGGCATCGTTGTGCTTGTCGTTGTACGACACCAGATCGGACAGCGTGAAGCCGTCGTGGGCCGTGACGAAGTTGATCGACGCCGTCGGACGCCGCGTGTCGGCCTCGTAGAGGTCGGAGCTGCCGGTGAACCGGTAGCCGAACTCGGCCAGCGTCGACGGTTCGCCGCGCCAGAAGTCGCGGATCGTGTCGCGGTAGC
>CAZJUC010000255.1:0-4319 GCA_964549065.1 uncultured Ilumatobacteraceae bacterium | reverse complement strand
CGACCTCCACTCCGTCCTCCTCCAGCAGTGCCCGCAGCGTCGCTCGGCCGATGCGCCCCAATCCGTTGATCGCCACACGTGTCGTCATCGGTCTCTCCTCACTCGTCGACTTCTCGGAAACCCAGCCGGTGGCTACCCGTCGATCAACACACACAAACGCGGGCGAGCCCGCCTGCCTCGCAGGTACGCCAACGCGAGTACCTCGTCATCCGGGTGCCAGGCATCACCAGGCCCGGCATCACCAGGCCCGGCATCACCAGAGGGTTGACCACCGGCCCGTCCGGGTACCGACGCGCCCAGGAGACGTGATCGCTGACGTGTTCGGAACCACCGAGGAAAGGGCCACCACATGATCACTCGAGCAATCGTCCACGGCCTGACCGCCGGCGCAGTCGGCACGGCCGTGCTCAACACGGCCACCTACCTCGACATGGCGATCCGCGACCGGCCGTCGAGCAACGTGCCGGCGCAGACGGCGGAACGGGCCACCGATCTCGGCGGCATCACACTCGAGACGGACGGCGACGGGCCCGACGACGGCGAACGGCGAGGCCAGAATCGCAAGCAGGGTGTCGGGGCGCTGATGGGGTATCTCACCGGCTTCGGCGTCGGCGCGGTCTACGGCCTGCTGCGACCACGGATCCGCGCCGATGTTCCGCGATCCGTCGCTGCCCTCGGCATCGCCGCTGCAGCGACAGCGGCCACCGTCGCACCGTACAGCGCCCTCGGCGTCTCGGATCCCCGCACCTGGCCCGCCGAGAGTTGGGCTGCGGACATCATCCCCCACCTCCTCTACGGCTGGGCCACGGCGGCCACCTTCGACGCCTTGGATCGGCCACGCCACCTCTGGTGATCGACGACATGATCCAGGCCCGGGGGTCGGCGACGATCGCAGATCATGCACTGATCTCGAACTGCCGTGGCGCCGCGCTGGTCGCACGAGACGGCACGATCGACTGGGCGTGCCTGCCTCGCTTCGACGGGTCGGCCATCTTCGCCTCGATCCTCGACGTCGATGCCGGACACTGGACACTGGCGCCCACCGACCCGGCGACGTCGTCGCGCCGGTACCTCACCGACACCATGGTGATGTGCACCGAGTGGCAGACCGACCGCGGCCGTTGCGAAGTGTGGGACCTGCTGACCCTCGGCGATGACGAGCGCGGTCACCGAATCGGCCTGCACGCCCCGGCCGGCATCATCCGGGTCGTCGTCGGCGTGGAGGGCTCGGTCACCTTGCGCAGCGAACTGGCGCTGCGGCCCGAGTACGGGCTCGTGCTCCCGCAGCTCGTCGGCGGTGCCGGATTCGTCCTGGCCCGCGGTGGCGCCACTGCTGCGATTGCGTCTGCGCCGATGGGTTGGGAGATCCGCCCCGACACCGGCACCGCCGGCGCGACGGTCGATGTCGAAGCAGGGCAGCGTTCGGCATTCGGCGTCCAACTGCACGACCCGTGGGAGGATCCGCCACGACCCTGGTCGCAGGACGAGCTGCTCCGGCACGCCGACGACACCATCGCCGCCTGGGAGTCCTGGTCGGAGATCCACCAGTCCTACGACGGTCCGTATGCCGATCTGGTCTCCCACAGCGGGCGCGTCCTGCAGGCGCTCACGTACGCGCCGTCGGGCGCGGTCGTCGCCGCACCGACGACCTCGCTGCCGGAGTCCGTGGGCGGCGGCCGGAACTGGGACTACCGCTATGCCTGGGTGCGTGACGCCAGCCTCACCCTCGAGGCACTGTGGGTCGCCGCGTGTCCCGACGAGGCCGAGCACTTCTTCGGATTCTTCGCCACGGCAGCGGGCGCCGGGATCGGCGGCGACGATCCACTCCCGATCATGTTCGGTGTCGGGGGCGAGCGGCACCTGCCGGAGGCGGAACTCGCTCATCTCGACGGTCACCGCGACAGCCGGCCGGTTCGCATCGGTAACGACGCGTGGAACCAGGTCCAGCTCGACGTCTACGGCGAACTGCTCGGGGCTGCGTGCCAGCTCATCGAGCAACTCGGCGAACTCGACGATGTCACGGCCCGCTTCCTGCGCGAACTCGCCGACGCTGCGGTCGAACGCTGGAAGGAACCCGACCAGGGCATCTGGGAGATCCGGGGTGCACCTCGCCACTTCACCTATTCCAAGCTCATGTGCTGGGTCGCTGCCGACCGGGCCTGTCGGCTCGCCGATCGGATCGGGGCCGACGACGACCAGATCGAGCGCTGGCACGTCGCCCGGCGCGAGATCTCCGACGAGATCACCACCGGCGCCTGGAACGAGTCGATCGGCGCGTTCACCCAGAGTTTCGAGAGTGCCGAACTCGACGCGTCGGTGCTGATGATGGCCATCGTCGGTTTCCTTCCCGCCGACGACTCCCGGATGCGGTCGACGATCGAGACGATCGATGCGCAGCTCACCGACGATCAGGGGTTCGTGTACCGCTATCGCGGCGGCGACGAACTCGAGGGTGAGGAGGGAACATTCGCGCTCTGCACGTTCTGGCTCGCTCACTGCTGGGCGCTGCTGGGTGACGTCGAACGTGCCCGCGGACTGTGCGACCGGATGGTGGCGTGCGCCAACGACGTCGGACTGTTCTCCGAGGAGATCGACCCGCACAGCGGCGAACTGCTCGGCAACTTCCCCCAGGCGTTCACCCACATCGGGCTCATCAACGCGGCCTGGGCCATCCACGTCGCCGAGACGGACCATCCCGACCACATCGTCTGATGCTGGGTCCGACGATTCCTCGGTGACGGATGCAGATGGACGAGACCTCCACCTACCTCGCACTGATCACGATCGGAGCGTTGCTCGCCGTCTCGCTCGCCGCCAACTGGCTCGGCGAGCGCACGCCGCTGCCGCGCGTGAGCCTGCTGCTCTCCATCGGTGTGCTCTCGGGGCCACTGGTGTTCGACGTGTTGCCGACACAGCGCGACCAGTGGTTCCCGGTGGCTGCGCGCATCGCGTTGGTGATGGTGGGGTTCCTCATCGGCGGCGAGTTCACGGCGGAACGACTCCGCCGCCACGGCTCCACGGTGGCGCTCGTCACCGCCGGTCAGGCGCTCGCAACGGCGGCCATGGTGGCCGGCGGCCTGCTGCTCGCAGGGTTCGACACGACGGTGGCGTTGTTGCTCGGTGGGGTGGCGACGGCCACCGATCCCGCCGCCACACGATCTGTGATCGAGGACCGGCACGCACAAGGTGACGCGCCGCGGACACTGCTCGGCATCGTCGCCCTCGACGACGTGGCGGGCATCGTGGTGTTCAGTGTCCTCCTCGCTGGTGCGGGTGTCGCCGCCGGAACCGGCGGAACCGGTGGAGTCGGACAGGAGCTGACCGCCGGGCTCTGGGAACTGGGCGGCGGCGTTCTGGTCGGCGGCGTCCTCGGCCTGCTGGCTTCTCAACTCACCGGCCGGTTGCCCAACGGTGAGCCGACGCTCGAAGAGGCCCTGGCAGCGGTGTTCCTGTGCGCTGGCATCACGTGGTGGCTCGACGTGTCATATCTGATCGCGGCGGTGGTGATGGGTGCCGTCGTCGCCAATCTGGCGTCGCACCACGAGCGGCCGTTCCGGGCTGTGGAGGGGATCGAGTGGCCGTTCCTCGTGATCTTCTTCGTGCTGGCCGGCGCCCAGATCTCCCGTGACACGCTCACTGCGGTGGCGCTGATCGTGGGGTATGTGGTGTTGCGCACCGCCGGCAAGACCATCGGCGCTGCTGCGAGTGCGCGCGCCGCCGGCGTGCGGTGGCGTCAGGGGGTCTGGTTCGGGCCGGCGTTGTTACCGCAGGCCGGTGTCGCGCTGGGCATGGCCCTGTCGGGTGCCGAACGCTTCCCGCAGCACGCCGACGAGATCGTCGGCGTCGCCGTGGTGTCGACGGTGGTGTTCGAACTCGTGGGTCCGATCGGCGTGCGAGCTGCCCTTCCGAAGCTCGAACGCTCGTGAGCCGACAGGATATCGTCCCGGTCGCACGCCGGATACGACGTCCTCGCGGTCACCAACTGACGTCGACGGCGTCGAGGCCGTGGAAGTGGAAGATGTCGCGGTAGTCGGGTTCCCCGGCGAGTCGCATCGCCGGCAGCCGCTCGAACAGCCGGCGCAGCGACGTCGACAGCTCCAACCGGGCCAGCGGTGCACCGATGCAGAAATGGATGCCCGCACCGAAGCTGACGTTGCCGCCGTCGGTGCGCCAGGGGTCGAACTCGTCGGGACGCTCGAATCGGCGGGGATCGCGGTTGGCGGCGCCCAGCATCACGCCGATCTGCTCGCCTCGTGCGAGACGGACCCCGTTGCCGAGTTCCACGTCGTCGAGTGCGTAGCGGGTGAACAGGTGCAGCG
>CAZJUC010000254.1:0-4331 GCA_964549065.1 uncultured Ilumatobacteraceae bacterium | reverse complement strand
TCTAGCTGGGGTTTCGCCCCCTCGAAACAGGTTGTGGTCACAACGTTGCGTGGCCGAGACTCCGGGACGACGCCTGGGTCTCGCAGGCTCACGACTCACCCTTCCGTGGGTCGTCGTTCTCGACCATTGGCGGGTCGTCCTCGAGGAGCGCCATGAATCGAGCGACCGGCACGAGCACTCGCCGACCGAGCCGCACGGTCGGGATCTCCTGTCCTCTTGCGCATCCTCTTGCGCAGAGGTATGCCGAGGTCCGCGAGATGCCGAGCATCTCGGCTGCGATCAGTCATCCTCGATTGGGACCATGCAGTGTCTGCTCGAGCCGAAGTCGGTCGCTCGGCTGCACTCAGGTTCGTGGTGATCGGTGCTGGAGTGTTCGGTGTTGGCCGGGCTATTCGAGGTGGAGGATGTCGATCGATGTCGGCAACGGTGCGAGCGGCGTCCCGTCGGATGCGTCGAACACCGCGAGAAGTTCTGTGTTCATCCAGGGCTCGTACTCGGCGTCGCGCGACGGCAGCGCGGCGACCACTGTTCGGTCGGTGATCTCGAGGGCAGCGAACGAGCGGGGCAGTTCCGTGCGCCAGAGCAGTGAACCGTCGACGGTGTTGCGCACGGCGATGTTCCTGGTGACGTGCGGGCTCACGCCGCCCCCGTAGTCGCCGTACACGACGCGTGTGCCGTCGGGGGAGAATGTGTGGAACCCTGCGTCGTCGTCCCCGTTGATGGAGATGCCGTCGGTGTTCACGATGTCACCGTTGCCCTCGGCATCGAAATGACGGGTGAAGGTGCGCCCAGCCACGGACTCGACCGTCCTGGCTCCACCTTCGAAGTGGAACGACACCGGATCGATGGCCGTCGAGGCACCGGTCGCGCAGTCGACGGCGTAGTTCGGAATCGGGTACTCGGTCGGTGTCGGTGTCGCCTCGTCGTCGCGTTCGACGGTCGCCACGAACGAACCGTCGGGGCGCTGTCGAAGGCTGCGCATGCTTCCTGCGGCTTCGCACACGATCGAGCCATCGAGGGCGGCAGCGGTTGTGGTGGTGACACTCTGGGCTTCATCTGGGTAGATGGTCCAATAGACGAACCGACCGTCCGACCACGTCCGAGTATCGGCCGCGGCAGGGACCTCGGACGTGCGACCGTCGACCCAGGTCACCACTCGCCCGTCGGCAAGCGCAGCGACCACGGTGCTCGCCCGAGTGATCTCGGCGACGGTTGCCAGCGAGGCCTCGCCGGTCAACGGTGGAAGTCCGACGACAGTGGGCTGGCCTTCGTAGTCGCCGCTGATGAACGTCGCCGTCGCCCGACCGTTGTCCGCATCCCACGTGGCGGTCACTTCAGCGGACCCGCCGCGGATATCGGCGCGAGCCCCTGTCGCCTCGGGCTCGGCACATCGGGCTCCCGAGTCGCACCACGCCTCGAGAGCGTCGGCGAGTTCGTCTCGGGTGTCGGGTGCGTCCGACAGCGCACTGAGGTCGGCGCGATCCGACCAGTCCTGGCCTCCAGCGCCGAGCAACTCGGCAGCCTCGCGGTAGCGGCCGGCGGCCAGGTGGGCGAGGTACCCGACGACCGCGGCGTGTCCGGCAGCAACGACGGCGTCGGTGTCGAGCGTGTCGATCTGCTCGACGACGGCGTGCTGTTCGTCGACGACTTCGAGCCTCCACTGCTGGATGATCCGCTCGACACTGCCATCGCCACCGAACACGTCGAGAGCGACCCCGACGATCCAGCCGCGGGTGTCCAGATGTGCGCTCTCCCAATCGGTGGCCGCCGGCTCGACCTCGAACTGGAAGCCGGCACCATCGAGGGTGGCGAGCTGCACGATGACCTCTGGACGCATGCAGGCATCGTCGAGGGCCTGCGCCTGCATGCTGCGCAGCGCCTCGGACACGATCGTGACTGCTGGCTTCGCACACTGCTCGGTGATGCGAACCTCATCAGAACGGGATGTCGACGTCGACGGCGTCGGCACCTCCGTCGTGGTCGTGGTCATGTCCGGCATGGTCTCCGTGAACGGGGGCGATGTCGTTGCCGGCTCGGCTCCCTGATCGTTCGAGCCGCACGCCGCGACCAGAACCAAGGCTGCGCCGAGAGCCACACGCTGCGGTCCTCCCATCTGCGAAGTGTACGACGCGCACCTCGCGTCGTCAGGTGCTTCGCAGGCCGAGCCTCGACGCCGACAGCGGTGAAGCGACCTTGGTCGTTCGGCGCCCTGCATTCCCGTCATGGACAGGGGGGGCGATGTGCCGGTCATCTGCGCCGGGGACGGGAGATTCTGCGGTCCGCCATGGACGAATGAACGCTGCACCCCGCGCTGCTCGCGACGGACGGTTCGCTGACCGGCATTTCGAACACCATCCGGTCGCCACGAAGTCTGGGCGTTCCGGTTGCGATCACCGATTGCGTCGCGTGAACAGATTCAGGACCACGCTGATGATCAGCGTCAGGATCACGCTGCCGATGATCGAGACCCGGAATTCCCAGCCCGCGAGCGCTGCGACAACGTTGATCGCAACGAGGATCAGTACGAAGATGGCGATCTTGAAGAAGAAGTTCCGGCCCATGTTCAGCTGCTCCCGAGAGGTCGCATCGTCCGGCGCCGGTAGATGAACGGTGTCAGCGATTCCATTCGGCAGCCCTACCCGCAACCCGTCGGTCTGACGCTCACCTCGATGATGGGTGATCCTGATGAGGAGCCGCCGACGCTCTCTGGGTCGAAGGGAGCTCCGTGGCGCGGGTGCCGGATCCGTGCGGGCGGGCGCGGAACTCTCGACGTCGGAATCGGGATGACCCGGGAGGCAGCAGAGGTTTGCACGAACCGGTGTCACCCGCGCCGATGCAGCAGACTGGAACACCTTCGTGGTCGTGAATCAGACCGGACGATCAACCGTCGTCCCCCTCGACGAGATGGAGTACCCCGATGACGACGCAACAGACTCGACCCCTCGAGATGGTTCCGATCGGGGTCGTGCGCGGCGGGCGCGCCGAAGCGATCGACGATGACTGGGGCGGCACGATCAGCGAGATCGTCCTCGACGACCGCTTCCCGAAGGACTCGCTCGACGGACTCGACGAGTTCTCCCACCTCGACGTCGTGTACGTGTTCGACCAGGTCGACGAGGCGACGATCACCGTCGGCGCCCGCCACCCGCGCGAGAGATCCGACTGGCCCCGGGTCGGCATCTTCGCCCAGCGAGCGAAGGGTCGGCCGAACCGAATCGGCGTCACGACCTGCGAGATCGTCAGCGTCGACCAGCGGGTCGTGACCGTTCGTGGGCTCGACGCCATCGACCGCACGCCGGTCCTCGACATGAAGCCCTACATGGTCGAGTTCGCGCCGAGGGCCACGGTCCGCCAACCCGCCTGGTCGCACGAGCTGATGCGTGACTACTGGTACATCACCCCCTCCGTTCCCGACCCCGCCGAGAGTGGGAGCGACGTGTGACCGAACGGCTCGGCGTCTCCGACGTCCCGCGGACCCGGGCCGCGTTCGAGATGATGCACGACGTGCTCGGCGAGGACCCCGATGTGTTGTCCGACGGCTACGTGGCAGGTCTCGTCGCCGACGAACGGAGCTCTTCGTCCATGACCTCGCGGTCCGAGTCGCCGACCAACGGCGTGGCATCGGCCGTCGACTCGTCGACGCGGTCGTCACCGGTGCGGCCGATCGCGGGATCGATGCGGTGTTCGTGCTCGCCGCCGACGACGACGCGCACGCCCTCGCCTTCTACGCAAACCTGGGCGGTCGACCCGCCAAGGTGACGATGTTCGACCTGGGCAGCGGGTGACGCCGCGGACGTACGTTTCCTCGTCAGAGGTGAGGCCGGCGCGATCGGCGCCGGACGTCCGAGAGTGTGCGGCCATCGGGTGCCGGAGTCATCGGCGGTCGTCCCGGTCGAGTTCGCCGAGGCGTTCGCGGTACTCCTCGGTGGTCAGTTCGCCGTGTGCGTAGCGTTCGGCGAGGATGTCGCGGGCGCGGCTCTGCCCGGACGTCGGTGTCGTCGGGGGAGTCCGGCGTGTTGCGCCGGCGCTGCGGGCGATCCAGACGACCGCAGCCACGAGCCCGACCATCACGAGCGTTCCCCACAGCCACATCCAGCCGCCGCCCCAACCGTCCATGTGGTTCCACCGGTGTGTGTCGGCGAGGATCGATGCTGCAGTCATCGCACGGGCCCTTTCTCGTGGTGCCGTTCCCGCGCACCGGTTCCCGACTGTTCGTCCGGAGTGTCGGGAGCAGTGGCGTCACCCGGCAGCGTTTCGGGTTGGCGGTCGCGTGGCGACGCCGAGAGGGCCTCCGGTGAGAGGTCGACGCGGCGCAGGAGCTGCGCATTGAG
>CAZJUC010000253.1:0-4480 GCA_964549065.1 uncultured Ilumatobacteraceae bacterium | reverse complement strand
TGCGTAGCACGGTGACGCGATCGGCGAACTCCTCGACTTCGCGGAGCTTGTGCGTGATGAGCAGGAATCCGTAGCCGGATTCGCACAGGCGGGCGAGGTCGCCGAGGAGGGCGTCGGCTTCGAGCGGGGACAGCACGGCGGAGGGCTCGTCGAGGAGCAGCATGCGCGCTCCCCATCCGAGTGCGGTGAGGATCTCGAGGCGTTGGCGTTGCCCGATCGTCATGTCGCTGACGAGGGCGGTGGGGTCGACCTCGAGGCCGATGCGAGCGCCGAGTTCGTCGAGCTCGGCGCGGGCCGCCTGGAGGGGGAGGACCGCTGCGGTGTCGGGGCGTCCGAGGAGGAAGTTCTCGGTGGCGGTGAGGCTGTCGACGAGACTGAAATGTTGGTGCACGACGCCGATCCCGGCGGCGACCGACGCCCGCCGGCGACCGGGTGGGACGGTCGCCCCGGCGGCGAGCACGTGGCCCGCCGCCGGTGTGACCAACCCGGCGATCACCTTGACCAGCGTCGACTTGCCGGCTCCGTTCTCACCGACCAGGGCGTGCATTTCTCCGGGGTGCACGTCGAGGCTGACGTCGTGGAGCGCTCGCACCGGCCCGTAGTGGTGGGTGACCCCACGCACGTCGAGCAGGGCCGGTGGGCCCGGCGTCGCTGGCTGGTGGTCGGTCATTCCTCGGCGGCGGGCATCAGCTCGACGGTGAGGCCGGGCGCTTCGGCTCGGAAGGCGTCGATGGCGTCCTGGAGGCCGGGGAGGGTCGCTTCGCCGGCGGCGGTGGCGTCGGTGACGCCGGTGCCGGCGTTGGCGAGGTTCAAGATGTCGATGGTGTCGCTCCATTCGTCGGTGCGGATCCGCTCGAGCCAGAGCGGGGCGAGTGCCCCGTAGTCGCTGACGGTCGAGGCGAGCACGACGTCGGGTGACACCGCTTCGGAGTAGACGCTGTTGCCGAAGCAGTAGACGCCGTCGGTGGCGGCGCAGGCCTGGTAGACGCCGGACTGGCCGGCCGCTTGCTGGTTCCAGAGGGACACGACGCCCTGCTGGAACATCTGGGTGGCCGATTCCTGGGCGAGCTGGGGGTCTTCGAAGGTGCCGGTGAACACCGAGACGACCTCGGTGCCGGGGGCGTAGGCCTCGACGGCCTGTTCGAACCCGAACAGTGCCTGCTCCTCGAAGGGGAGGCCGGGACCGCCGAGGAACCCGACGGCGCCTTCGGCGCCGGAGAGCAGGAGGCCCTGGGCGGCGAGGAAGCCGGCGTTGTAGCCGGTCTCCTCGAAGGCGGTCAGGTAGACCGAGACGTTGTCGGCGCCGTCGATGGGCAGCGAGGTGACGAACGCTTGGTCGGGGAAGTCGGGGGCGTAGCGGCCGACGCCGGGGACGAGGTCGAAGCCGTGGGCGACGATGATGTCGAAGTCGCCGGACTCGGCGGCGTTCTGCACCGCCGATTCGAGTGCGGCGTCGCCGCCTTCGGCGATGTTCTCGATCACGGTGACCTCTGCGGCGCCGTCGGCCTCGGCGGAGTCCTCGAGGCCGTCGACCATCGCTTGGTAGAAGCCGCCGTCGTCTCGGGGCCCGCCGATCAAGAGGGCGATGGTCACCATGTCGCCACCCGCGCTCTCCTCGCCGGCAGTGTCGGACGGAGCGGCGGTGTCGTCGCTTCCTGCGGCGGTGGCGGTGGGTGCGTCGTCGCTGGAGGTGTCGTCGTCGGAGCCGCAGCCGGCGAGGGCAACGAGTGCCACCGCCGCGGTGATCGCCATCATCTTGGGTGTAGCTCGCATGAGAGCCCCTTCGTTCGTCTCGAGGCGCACCGGTGGTGGTGCGCCGACGAATCATCCAGCGCGCACATGTCAGACAAGTGTGGGCGATGTTACGGCTGTGTCAAACCGTGAAATTCAGGTGGCGGTGAAGGTGCGGATGAAGCCGAACTCGACCGCTCCGGGCACGTGATACTCGCGAGCCCGGTAGAGGAGTTCGCCGGTGCGGGTGAGGCCCAACAGGTCGAGCATCAGCAGCGGGCCGTCGGTGCCGACCCATGCGCTGAGTTGTTCGTCCGCGACCACGGCGCTGGGCCGGGCGATCTCCCATTCAATCGTCTTGCCGCTCACGGCGGCGACGTTGTCGAAGAGTGATGCGTGCGGATCGGGTTGTGGGTCGCTGGACGGGTCCCAGGCGAACTCGTCGACGGCGACCATGACGCCGATGCCGTCGGCACTCCAGCGCTTGACGGTGCGGAACGCTGTGGTGCCGGAGGGTTGGTGGAGGAGTTCGTTCGTCTCGGCCGACATGACGATCGGTCCTACTTCGAGCACGTCGACTCGCGCACTGCGCCCGGAGGCGGAGATGACGTCGACGAACTCGACCTGCTGGTCGAAGCGAGCGTGGAGGCGCCGCGCCTCGCGGTTGATCGTGGTCTCGGCGCCCTGGCGGCGGCTCACGAGCCCTTCCGACTCGAGGCGGGTGAGCGCTTCTCTCACCGCCGGCCGGCTGGCACCGAGTGCGGAGGCGAGCGCCGGTTCGCTCGGAAGCTTGCGTCCGTCGACCACGTCGAGCAACAACCGAAGTCGGTCGACGAGTTGGGCCTTCGGATCGTCCATCGCACAATGCTTACCCGATGAGGCTGGAGCTCATGATGCGCCTGGTCGTCGAAGAAGGCAGCGCTCGCGTCGACTCGTGCGGTCCCCGAACGCCAGTGGGTATGAGCCGTCAGGACCCAGGTCCACGTCTTACCCACGGTGACTGGCGGTATCACCATGAGATGGGTGGGTGCCAGAAGGTGGACCTCGATGGCTACCGACGACACCGTTGGCTCGTCATGCGGGTGACCGTGTCATCAGGAGCTTCTGTCCATCGCTTCCGGACCTCTCGAAATTGTGGCGTTCGTACAGCTTGATCGCCGCGGTCGTTGTGTCGGCGACGGAGAGGACGAGCATCGCCTTCGCACCGTCTGCGAGCTCGCACGCACGTCCGACCAGCCGGTCGCCGGCGCCATGCCCCGGTTCTGTTGCGACGCCGGTGACCACCCACGCCGCGCCGGTCACCCGATGGCGGTGAAGGGCTTGCAGGGACCGCAACACTTTCGGGGCCACGACGACGAGAAGGATCAGAAGCACAGCTGCGAGGGCCACACCCAGGCCGAGGAGTCCGCGGAACCCGGCCCAGAGGACGACGGCGAGCCCTCCGACGAACGTCACAGCGAGAAGTCTGGCCCTCCACTTCGATCGTCCGAGGTCGGTCAGTGCGAGTACGCCTCCGGCGGTGTCCGTGAGGAGTTGGTCGCAGGCGTTCAGCAGGAACATCGATGACAGCACCGATCGATCGAACCGCCGAGCGTGAAGTCGCGCCGCGGCGTAGAAGGTCAATCCGTCATCGACGGGCGGCGCGGGCGACGAGTTCATCGGGGACGTGATGAGCGCACAGAATCGCGTCCAGGTTGACGGACTGATCTTGTTCTGGATCGAGCGGAACGGCGCATCCACACCCCTCCTTCTGAGCGACGACGACTGGAACAGAGTGGTGGCCATCGCTCGGCTGGCCCGTCAACCACACCGAGAGTGGCTTGCCGCAGCTCGGATCATGCGCGACGTCGAGATCGACGACATCACGAACAGCGAGCGTCACCCGCTGCGAGCCAGCGTGCGATTGACATCGAGTGCGCCGATCGGTAGGTCGTGCTCGTACCGGTGCGGAAAACGGAGTAGATCAGCAACGTCGTCATCACGGTGCCCCTGGCGAAGCATCACCGAACGCGTATGGCTCCCGGATTGCCGACTTCGCGAACCCGAGACCTTCGCCGTCACGTCCCAAAGGCAGCGGTGAGTTCGTCCACGCCCCCGGCGTAGTACGCGATCCAGTCTGCGCTCATTCCACGCTGTCGGGCATCGTCGAGCCGGGCGCTCCACCGGCCCTGGATCTCGGCAGGTGTCGACACGCGATCGTCACCGCGTCGCGCGACGCGCTCGACTTCCATCAGCGCGGCCATCTGTCCCTCGAGATACTTGATGCCGGGCACCGGGCCCGCGGACCGCGAGATCGAGCACAACGATGCTCCACCCGCCGCCGAGGTCAGTGCCTGCTCGACGCGTTCGCGCCGTTCGACCAATTCTGACAACTCGACGTTCACAGTGATCAGTTGATCAGCGGGCGACGCGACCGGCAACCTGACCCGCACGCTCCACCGCAACGCTTGCTCGTAGTCGGTGCCCGCTGCCTTGCCCACGTCTCGTGCCACGAAAACCGTTCTCCAAGCCGGCGATCAGCGACGGAGACAGGGACGGGTTGCGCCCCGCCGCCGCTCAGTCAGAACGGTCTTGGCCGTCGGGCTGTCGGGCGTATGCATCGAGGCGATGGAGGTGTCGCTCGAAGAAGGACTCGCGTCCGGGAGGAATCCGACTTGCTCATGCCACGCCAGGCCGGCGACAGGTGGCCGACCACACGGCCGCTAGCGTCGCCGTCGTGGTCGCCTCGAATCTTCCGCGCCGGTCGGCC
>CAZJUC010000252.1:0-4508 GCA_964549065.1 uncultured Ilumatobacteraceae bacterium | reverse complement strand
GAGGAAGGCATCCCCTGGTTCAAGGGGATGCAGTAGGACGCGCGCGCCCCGATGGCCCTCACGCTCGACGAGGCGCGGCAGCTCCCGAAGGTGTTGCTGCACGACCACCTCGACGGTGGGCTGCGGGTGCCGACGATCCTCGAGCTGGCCGATGCGATCGGCTGGACGCTCCCGGAGCGTGATTCGGGGGCACTCCAGGCGTGGTTCACGGCCGGAGCCGACACCGGCGACATCTTGCAGTACCTCGCCACGTTCGAGCACACGCTGGCGGTGATGCAGACCGCGGAGCACATCGAACGGATCGCACACGAGGCCGTGGTCGACCTCGCCGACGACGGCGTCGTGTACGCCGAGGTCCGCTTCGCTCCGGAACTGCACCAGCAGCAGGGCCTGGCCCTCGAGGCCGTGGTCGACGCCGTCACCTCGGGGTTCCGGCGCGGCGAGGCGGACGCTGCCGCGCGCGGCGCCACGATCACGGTGAACGCGATCATCTGCGCGATGCGCACCGAGGCCCGTTCGATGGAGATCGCCCGCCTCGTCGACCGGCTCCGCGCGTGGGACGACAAAGTGGTGGCCTTCGACCTCGCCGGCGCCGAGACCGGCTTCGCTCCGTCGCTGCACGCGGACGCGTTGGCGTTCGCCCGGTCCGCGCTGCTCAACGTCACGATCCACGCGAGCGAGCCACCGGACCTCGAGTTGATCTCGGACGCCCTCGTGCACGGGGCCCACCGCATCGGCCACGGGGTGCGGCTGCGGTCCGACACCAACCTGGTCGAGGCCGACGGCGCCGCCGCCGTGCGGGCCACCGAGCTGGTGCTCGGCCCACTCGCCCAGTACGTGCTCGACCACCAGATCCACCTCGAGATGGCACCGACGTGCAACGTGCAGATCGGCGCGGTCCCGAGCATCGCCGAGCATCCGATCGGCCCGTTCCTGCGCGCCGGGTTCAACGTCGGGTACAACACCGACAATCGCCTGATGAGCAACGTGATGCCGTCGAGCGAACTGCACGCAGTCTCCGTCGCCCACGACCTGACGCCCGACGAGGTCGGCCGGCTCGCCACCAACGCGATGATGTCGTCGTTCGCCCCGATGCCCGTCCGGCGCCGGATCGTCGCCGACCAGATCGACCCCGCCCACTGAGCGGTCCCGAGTGGTGTCGGACACCCCGAGCGGCACGGCCCGTCACGGGGCACCCGCCATCGGCCGGTACCGTGCAGCGCAGACCACGATCGACGGGGGACGAACTTGAGATTTCGCCGACAACCACTGCTGCTGACGAGCCTGGCACTCGCCACCCTGGCCGCTGCGTGTTCGTCCGCGGTCGACGAGTCGTCGGTGGCCGAGACCTCCGTCGCCGCCCCCACGACCGCTGCCCCGACGACCGCGGCGCCGACGACCGCGGCGCCGACGACCGCGGCCCCCACGACAGCTGCACCGACCACCACGATCGACCCGGCCGAGGCGCGCACCATCGAGCAGGTCAACGAGTACGTCGCCCAGGCCGCCGCATTCGACCAGGCGGGTGCCGACGCGCAGTTCCCGCAGGGGCTCACGTTCGCTGCGGGCGGCGCCCCCGGCTACTCGCGCTACGTGTTCCGCGAACACTCCGAAGGTGTGGTGCCGACCCTGGTCGAGGGCCCCATCCAGGGCACCGTTCGCTGCCAGGACGAGGCCCTCCCGTGCTCGTACCTCGAGCTGCAGGCGCTCGCCGCGTCCGGCGCACCGATCCCGCCCGAGCTGGAGATGTCCAGCGACGAGTTGACCACGCTGGTCACCCAACTCGACGAGCTGAACGCGTTCGCCGAGCTGCACCGCGACGTGAACTCGGCGTGCGCGGCAGGGTTCGTCAGCGACCAGATCCAGACCGCGAACATGGGCTCGCACTTCTATCAACCGGCGTGGATCGGCGACGGCTTCTTCCCGTCGCGACCGGAGATCCTGCTGTATGCGCTGGCCGACGGAACCATGCCGAACGGCCCGGTCGGGCAGTGCGTCGACGGTGCGTGGAACGGGCCACCGATGGTGCTCGTCGGCACCTCGTTCATCATCCCGCCGGCGGTGATCGGCAACGACCACCCCGACGCGTTCGCCGGGCCACTCGACAACTGGCACATCCACTACAACCTGTGTCGTGGCAACGCCCAGGGCCGCGACACGTTCGTCCCCCAGAGCGAGTGCGTCGCCGCCGGTGGCAACTTCTCCGCCGCGCTCGGCTGGATGATCCACGCCTGGGTCGATCCGACGCACGACAACCAGCTCGGCGTGTTCGGGATGTGGAACTCGTCGATCCAACCGGTGACGGACGCGTCGAGCGTGCTCGAGACACGCGAGGTCCGGGGGTCGGACTTCCCCGATGGCGCCGAACAGTCGCTGATCACCGACTTCCTCTACGGCGGCGACCTCGAGGTCGAGGTGGGCCAGCCGCTGTTCTTCAACAACGTCGACTCGGTGCCGCACACCGTCACCGCCGGCACACCAGCCGCGCCGTCGCTCGACGAGTTCGACTCCGGCCTGCTCACCCCCGGCAGCAACTTCGCGCTCACCTTCGACACGCCAGGCGTGTACTCGCTGTTCTGCACCCTCCACCCCGACATGGTCGCCGACGTCACCGTCGACTGATGTAACGATTGGTGTCAGACACCAGACGTTACAACGGCGGTGCGTTGCGGGGGTCGGTAGCGTGGTCCCATGTCGTTGGCCGATCTGATCCACCGGGCGCCCAAGGCGCTCCTGCACGACCATCTCGACGGCGGGGTCCGCCCCCAGACCGTGATCGAACTCGCCCAGGAGTTCGGCTACACCGATCTGCCGACGACCGACGTCGACGATCTCGCGACATGGTTCAATCGGGGCGCCAAACGCAACGACCTCGTGCTGTACCTCGAGACGTTCGCGCACACCGTCGGTGTGATGCAGCACCGCGATGCCATCGAGCGCGTCGCCTTCGAATGTGCCCAGGATCTCGCTGCCGACGGCGTCGTGTACGCCGAGGTGCGCTTCGCTCCCGAGCTGAGCACCGAGAAGGGACTGACCCTCGACGAGGTGATGGAGGCGGTGCTCGACGGGTTCCGACGTGGTTCGGCCGACACCGACCTCACGATCTACGCGATCGTGTCGGCGATGCGCACGGCCGCCCGCTCGCTCGAGATCGCCGAGCTGGCGGTGCGGTTCCGCGACGCCGGTGTGGTCGGGTTCGACATCGCCGGTGCCGAGGCCGGCTATCCCCCGTCCCGCCACCTCGACGCGTTCCAGTACGTCAACCGCGAGAACTTCCACTCCACGGTCCATGCCGGCGAGGCGTTCGGTCTGCCCTCGATCTGGGAGGCGGTGCAGTTCTGCGGTGCCGAGCGTCTGGGGCACGGCGTGCGCATCGTCGACGACATCGACCCCGGTGACGGGCTGGGCTCGGAGAAGCTCGGCCGCCTCGCCACCTACATCCGCGACCGTCGCATCCCACTCGAGCTCTGTCCGACCTCGAACGTCAACACCGGCGTCGTCCCCTCGATCGCCGACCACCCGATCGGCATGCTGCGACGTCTCCGGTTCCGGGTCACGGTCAACACCGACAACCGCTTGATGAGCAACACCTCGATGACCAAGGAGCTCCAGAAACTGCACGATGCGTTCGACTGGGGCCTCGACGACTTCGAGTGGCTCACCGTCAACGCGATGAAGTCGGCGTTCGCCCCGTTCCCCGAGCGGTTGAAGCTGATCAACGGCGTGATCAAGCCGCAGTACTCGATCCTCAAGAGCGAACTGTCGCTCGGAGTCGGCTGACGTGGCCGTCGAGACGACGCTCGTCGATCACCCCGTGTGCACCGACGCACTGGCACAGATCCGCGACCGGGACACCCCCAACGCACTGTTCCGCCAGAACCTCGAACGCATCGGCGGGCTCCTCATCGCGGAGGCGACCCGCACGCTGCCGACGATCGACGGCACCGTCGAGACGCCGTTGACCACGGCACCGGCTCGACGCATCGCCGTGCAGCCGGTGGTGGTGCCGATCCTGCGAGCCGGCCTCGGCTTCGTCGGACCCGCCCAGGATCTGCTCCCGAACGCCGACATCGGGTTCATCGGGATGGCCCGCAACGAAGAGACCCACCAGCCCGAACCGTACGTCAACAAGCTGCCCGAGTCGCTCGCCGGCCGCCCGGTCATCGTGCTCGATCCGATGGTGGCGACCGGTGGCTCACTGGTCCACACGATTCGACTGCTGCTCGAACGCGATGCCCCGGAACCGGTCACGGTCGTGTGCGCGCTGGCCGCGCCCGAGGGCATCGCCACACTCGAGGACGCCGGATTCTCGATCCGACTGTTCACCGCCGCGGTCGACGATCACTTGAACGACCACGCATTCATCGTGCCCGGTCTCGGCGACGCCGGCGATCGCCAGTTCGGCACCCCCGCCTGATGTAACGATTGGTGTCAGACACCAATCGTTACATCAACTCCGACGCTCCTATAGATGTCAAGTGGTCATTGCGGTGATCGTCTCGAGTGCT
>CAZJUC010000251.1:0-4510 GCA_964549065.1 uncultured Ilumatobacteraceae bacterium | reverse complement strand
CGGTGCGGTTGACGTGGTTGCCGTGGCGCCGTGAGGTCGGACGAGGCGGACGACCCCCGGTCCGGCCCCGTGGCACGACGGGGCCTTCGCAGCGCTCTCCACCACGGTCTGTTACGTTGACGATCGCGCAGTCTCGCCGCGAACGGTGTCTTGTTCATCAGGTGTGTGCGTAGGGGACGCGTCGTGGGAGACGAGCATCAGGTCCGCAACCCTGAATCGGTCGAGCGCGGCTCGGCGACCGAACCGGTCGCGCCCCGCCCTTCGGTCGAGTTGCCCCGGCCGTCGACGCGTCGGGGGGACCTCGGGCATGCGCTGGTTCAGGCAAAGCTGTCGGTCGGTCCGGCGGGTGATCGCTACGAGCAGGAGGCCGATGCGGTCGCTGCACGGGTGGTGCGGTCGCTGACGGCACGAACCCCCGACCCGCAACTCGACGTCGAGGGTGAGACTGCTGGTCGTGTGGTCCGTTCGGATTCGGTCGGGGTGCCGTCGGACACGACGGTTCAGCGGATCGGCAGGATTCGGCGATCGGCGACGGTCGGTCTGGCCGGCGGTGCCATCGATGCCGAGACCGAGTCGGCGATCCAGGCGTCGCGCGGCGGTGGTCGGCCGATGCCCGACGAGGCGCGTTCGAAGATGGAAGGTGCCTTCGGTGCCGATTTCGGTGGGGTCCGCGTGCACGAGGGCGCCAAGGCGGCAGAGTTGAACGATCGCATCCAGGCGAAGGCGTTCACCGTCGGCAACGACGTGTACTTCCGCGACGGCATACCGGACACATCGTCGAGCAGTGGCCAGGAACTGCTCGCCCACGAACTCACCCACGTCGTCCAGCAGGACGCCGGGCGGGTCCGTCGCCGAGGTCATGCAGCGAACTTGCCCGCGGACATCTTCACCAATCTCCTGACGATCTCACCGCCACGACGGCGGGTGCTGAATCATCGCCCGAGCACCGGTCTCGGACAGTTCGACGCTGAGTACGTTCCCGGAACGGGCCCTGACGGCCGTTTGGTGATCACCGTGAAGCCATTCTTCGAGTGGGTGCAACGAGTGAAGCAGGACAATGCCACGAAGGACTTCATCGTGACGGCCGGCGGCTGGGACCAAGCCGAGAAGGATGACTTCATCGCGAAGTTCCGCCAGCAGACCGTCGCCGCCTGGAGTGGCAAGTACTCGTTCCACGCGACCAAGACCGGCTTCGAGCAGTTCCGAGCCCAGGTCGAGATCCGGTGCGAGCCCGTTGCCGACATCGACCAGAGTCACTTTCATCACCGGATCCAGAAGGAGACCGACAAGAACGAGAAGATGTCAACCGGAATCGGACGCGAGCAGAACAGTGGTGCGGCCCGCAACATCGGCAACTTCGCGAATTCGGATCGAACCGAACGTCCGCACGACAGCGCGAAGACGTGCAAGGGAATCGCCGACCACGATGCGACTCGGTTGACGTACCTGATGGACGCGTTCGGGGTCAACCCGATTCGTTTCCGAGGAGACGGATACAAGGAGATCGCGCCCGAGTCGAAGGCGGCGCTCGACAACTTCGTCGCGGCGGCCGTGCGCTCGGAACGCCCCGGTACGGTTCCGCATCCGCTCGTGGCATGGGGGAAACGGAACAAGCGCGAGAAGGCCGGCTCCGGTAATCGAGCCCTGGCCCGAGCGCAGGTGGTGCAGGCCTACATTCAGTCGAAGGCATTCAAGAGCAACATCTGCGATGCACGTGAATACGACGACATCGTCGATGAGCAGCAGGCCGAGTACGACAGCAAGAACTCAGCGGCATCGAAGAAGTACGAGAAGGACAAGCTCGATCCGTTGAAGGCTGTCCAGTACAAGCGGGAAGTCGTCCTCGAGGTGTCGAAGAACTTCGTGTGGACCGGTGACGAGTACTCGATCCTGGCGCACGAATTCGGGCACATGCTCGGCAGTCCAGACGAGTACTTCACGTACGGAAGCGCTGGAGCCGTCGACAAGAAGGCCGCTCAACTGCTCAGTACGGGCCGTGCAGAGGACGCATACCGAGCAACGCAGATCCAAGCGATGACCCCGAGCGGAAACGACTCACATGCGACGGCACAGGAAGCGATGATGGACCTGGCCACCGCAGCAGACGTCGACATCCCCGAGTACGGCCCGAATACATCGAGCATCATGTCGGCGGGCGCAGACGTGCTTCCTGCGCACTATCTCCCACTCCTCGAAGTCCTCGGTCTGATCACCTCCGACACGCTCACGAAGGACGACTGGGCGATCGTCTGACGACGATGCAGCGCTCGCCGGCTCGTCCACGTTTGACCAGGTCGGGCACCGGACACGCCCGTGTCGATGCGCACCTCGCAGCCAGACGGCCACCTGATCGCGGCCTCGGATGTCGTCATCCGTCCGAGACGGGTGCTGGGCGCGACCTTGTCCATCACGGCGGCGCTGTTCGTGCTGCACATCCCCCATGTCGTGCTGGCATCGAGCGATGCGCCGGTGACCAAGCTCACGAACCGGTTCGACCTCGGGAGTGACGCAGCCTTCCCGACATGGTTCGCGGCGGCCTTCCTGGCGCTGGCCGCCGCCGGCCTCGCATGGATCGCCGTTCTGTCACAGTCGACCGACAGGGCGAACACGCGCCACTGGTCGGTGCTCGCGGTGATCTTTCTGGTGCTCTCCATCGACGAGGTGGCGACGTTCCACGAGGCGTTCGGGCGATTCGACGTGTTCTCGGGATACTCGGGGCTGTTCTACTACGGCTGGGTGTTCGGCGGTATCGCCGTGGTCGTGGTGGTCGGCGCCGCCTACATCCCCTTCCTGGTCAGGCTCGATCGCAGGACGCGATCACTCTTCGTTCTCAGCGGCGCCATCTACGTCAGTGGTGCCCTCGGCATCGAGATGCTCAACGCCTCGCTGGCGTCGGAGCAGGGAGAGCAGAACTGGCGGTACGCATTGCAGACGGGGATCGAGGAAGTCGCCGAGTTCGCGGGCACGTCGCTGTTCCTGTACGCCGTGGCCGACAACCTGATGCGACGCAGCGCCGGCGTGACCGTCGCGTTCGGAAGCTCGACGCACGAAGACCGAGATGCCGGCCGGGTCGGCGAGGCGTCCGGACCTGCGACGCACGGCGCCGTCGAACCCTCCGACCGCCATCCACTGTGACGCGTGGAACGCCGGTCCGCTCATCACGGCTAGCGTGCGGCAATGGACGGCATCCACGACATGGGGGGCATGGCCGGCTTCGGGCCGGTCGACGTGTCGGCGGAGATGTCGGGGCGCGAAGGCTGGGAGGCTCGACTGCAGGCCACCGCGCTGCTGTCGGGCGGCATGAGCCGTCCCGGTATCGAAGCGATCCCGCCCGCGGAATACCTGGCTTCGGGATACGCCGAGAAGTGGCTCGTGTGCTCCGAGCAGCGGCTCCTGGGTGACGGCGTCGTGGATCGGGAGAGACTCGATCACTGGCGTGTCGAGCTGTCGGCCGATCCCGACCTGGCCCCACCTCGCGACGATGCGCCCGACGCGGTGCCCGGCCTCGTGGCGGCACTCACCACCACACCCGTGATGTCGGCGGCGACCGAGTCGCGGTTCGCCGTCGGCGATCCTGTACGGGTCTGCCGCATGCGGCCCGACGGGCACCATCGCTGTCCGCGCTACGTCCGTGGCGCGGTCGGGATCGTCGAACGCATCCCCGGAGCCGAAAACCAACCGCCGACCGAGCCCGGTGGAGACGTCGGCCGGTTCGAGGCTGTGTACACGGTCCGGTTCGACTCCCGCGAACTGTGGGGCGACCAGCGCCACGAGGGCGAACCTGCCTTCGACCTGTTCGTCGATCTGTGGGAGAGCTACCTGGAGGATCCATGAGCGACCACGACCACCACGACCACCACGACCACCACGACGGTGAGCAGGGCCACGATCACGGCGACGAACACGGCCATCGCCACTACGACACGCCCGGTTCGCGTCGGGCGCGCTCGGCGCTCGAGGTGCGGGCCATGGCGCTGGAGGCGGCACTCGTGGAGAAGGGGGTGGTGAAGACGGACGCCATCGACGCCTTCACCGACGCACTCGAGCACCGGTTCGGTCCTCACCACGGGGCACGAGTCGTCGCCCGCGCCTGGACCGACCCCGAGTTCAAGCAGCGGCTGCTCGACGACGGCAACGCTGCGTGTGCCGAGCTCGGTGTTTCCGGCGTCGAGGGGAACATCCGGGTGGTCGAGAACACCGCCGACGTGCACAACCTCGTCGTGTGCACGCTCTGTTCCTGCTATCCGTGGCCGCTGCTGGGACTTCCGCCGATCTGGTACAAGAGCTTCCCGTACCGGGCCAGAGCGGTCGCCGAACCCCGATCCGTCCTGCACGAGTTCGGCGTGGATGTCGCCGACGACGTGCGTGTGCAGGTGTGGGATTCGAGTTCGGAGATGCGGTACTTCGTGTTGCCGTCGCGACCCGACGGCACCGACGGTCTCTCCGAGGAGGAGCTGGCCGCCCTCGTCGACCGCAACTCGATGATCGGCACCGGCCTCGTCGCAGCACC
>CAZJUC010000250.1:0-4547 GCA_964549065.1 uncultured Ilumatobacteraceae bacterium | reverse complement strand
GGCACTCGAAGTACGCCATCTCCGGCGCGTACCCGGCCTCGGTGAGCGTCTCGAAACCGGCGCGCACCAGCGCCGTGACGCCACCGCACAACACGGCCTGCTCGCCGAACAGATCGGTCTCGGTTTCCTCGGAGAACGTGGTCTCGATCACACCGGCGCGGGTGCCACCGATCGCGTCGGCGTACGACATGGCGATGTCGCGGGCCTGACCACTGGCGTCCTGCTCGACCGCGATCAACGCCGGCACGCCGCCACCCTCGGTGTAGGTGCGGCGCACGAGGTGGCCGGGACCCTTCGGGGCGATCATGATCACGTCGCAGCCCGCAGGCGGCTGGATGCGGTCGAATCGGATGTTGAAGCCGTGCGCGAAGGCCAGCGCCTTGCCGTCGGTCATGTGCGACGCGATGTGGGCGTCGTAGATCGCCTTCTGCTCGGTGTCGGGGGCGAGCAGCATGATCACGTCGGCCCACTCGGCGGCCTCGTCGATGGTCATCACGGCGAGCCCGGCAGCCTCGGCCTTCGCGGCCGACGACGACTGGGGGCGGAGACCGACGGCGACGTCGACACCCGACTCCTTGAGGTTCAGGGCGTGGGCGTGGCCCTGCGAGCCGTAGCCGACGACGGCGACCTTCTTTGCCCGGATGATCGATGGATCTGCATCCTCGGCGTAGTACACGGTGACGGCCATGTCAGCCAGCCTTTCCAGTTGTGAGAGTGGGGTGCACGGCGCGCAAGCGCGTACCGCGGTCGAGTTTCGGCAGCGCGACCCGTCCGGTGCGCTGGAGCTCAACGATGCCATATCCGGCGAGCAAATCCTCAAAGTCGTCGAGCTTGTCGGGGTGGCCCTCGAGGCTGACGGTGAGCACGGCTTCGGCGACGGCGATGATCTTGCCCTCGAAGATGGTGACGAGTTCGACGACCTTGGCCCGCTGTTCGTCGGGCGACTTCACCGTGGCGATCAGCAGTTCGCGCTCGACCGAACGGCGCGGGTCGAGCTCGGAGATCTTGACGACGTCGATCAGCTTGAACAGCTGCTTGGTGATCTGTTCGAGCGGGGTCGACTCGACGTCGACCACGATGGTGATGCGGCTCATCCCGTCGTCCTCGGCCGGAGCGACCGCCAACGAGAAGATGTTGTAGCCGCGTCGGGCGAACAGTCCGGCCACCCGAGCGAGGACACCAGGTCGGTTCTGCACGAGGACCGACAAGATGTGGTGGTTGAGGGTCTGGCCCCCGTACTGGTTGATGGTGGTCATGAGCGGCTCTCCTGGAGTGCCCCGGCGCGGTCGTGCTGGGTCGGATGGAGGATCAGGTCGTCGTTGCTGGCACCAGCGGGCACCATCGGGAAGACCTTCTCGGAGGCGTCGGTGCGGAATTCGATGACGACACTGCGATCGGTGATCGAGTTCGCCTTCTCGATGGCGGGGCCGACCTCTTCGGGCGACTCGACGAGAATGCCGACGCAGCCCATCGACTCGGCCCACTTGACGTAGTCGGGCACGGTCGAGTTGAGGAACACCTCGCTGTAGCGCTCGTCGTAGAACATCTCCTGCCACTGACGCACCATGCCGAGGTAACTGTTGTTGAGCAGCGCGACCTTGATCGGGATCCCTTCGACGGTGGCGGTCACGAGTTCCTGCGCCGTCATCTGGAAACACCCGTCGCCATCGACAGCCCACACGTCGCACTCGGGCTTGGCCGCCTTCGCGCCGATCGCTGCGGGGATCGAGAAGCCCATCGTGCCGAGACCACCGGAGTTCACCCACGTGTAGGGCTCGTCGAAGTCGAAGAGTTGCGAGGTGTACATCTGGTGCTGGCCGACACCGGACGTGACGATGGTGTGCGGCGCGGCCAACCGGTTGAGTTCCTCGATGCAGTACTGCGGCTTGAGCGCTGCGCCCGGTTCCGACTGCTCGTAGACGACGGGGAACTGCTCTCGCCAACCCGACACCTTGCTCTTCCAGGCCGACGTGTCGGCCTGCGCTGTGCCCGTTGCGATCATGGCCTTGATCTCGGCGATGATCGCCTCGATCACGAAGCGGGCGTCGCCGACGATCGGCACGTCGGGACGGCGCACCTTGCCCTGCTCGGCGGGATCGATGTCGACGTGGATCACCTTGGCCTGCTGTGCGAACGCGTCGACCTTGCCGGTGATGCGATCGTCGAAGCGGGCACCGAGCGCGATCAGCAGGTCGCTCTTCTGCATGGCGGTGATCGCCGTGGCGTTGCCGTGCATGCCGGGCATGCCGAGACAAAGCGGGTGGTTGTCGGGGAACGCCCCGCGGGCCATCAGCGTGGTGACGACGTAGCTGTCGATCAGCTCGGCCAGCTCGCGCAACGCCTCGGCGGCACGCGCCTTGAGGATCCCGCCGCCGGCGTAGACGATGGGCCGCTCGGACTCCATGATCAGACGGGCGGCCTCCTTGATCATGCGGGGGTGACCCTTGACGTTCGGGCGGTAGCCCGGCAGCGAGTCGAGCACGTCCTGGTCGGTCGGCCAGCTCCAGGTCATCTCGTTCTGCAGGACGTCCTTGGGCACGTCGATCAGCGTCGGACCGGGGCGGCCGGTGGTGGCGATGTGGAACGCCTGACGGACCGCCATCGGGATGTCGTCTGCCGACATCACGAGTTCGTTGTGCTTGGTGCACGATCGGGTGATGCCGACGGTGTCGCACTCCTGGAACGCATCGGAACCGATCGCCGCGGTCGGGACCTGGCCGGTGATCGCCACCATCGGCACCGAGTCCATGTAGGCGTCCATCAGCGGCGTGACGAGGTTGGTGGCCGCCGGACCCGAGGTCACCATGGCCACGCCCGGTCGGCCGGACACGTGCGCATAGCCTTCGGCCATGTGACCGGCGCCCTGCTCGTGGCGCACCAGGACATGGCGGATCTGGCTGTCCATCAGCGGGTCGTAGGCGGGAAGGATGCAGCCGCCCGGGTAGCCGAAGATCAGTTCGACGTTCTCGTACTCGAGTGCTCGGATCAGCGCCTGAGCGCCGGTGAGTCGTTCGGTCATGTCATTTGCCTCTGTGTGGTGGAGTTCGGGGTGGAGAGTCGGACGGCGACTGCGCCGAAAAAGCAAACGACCTCCCGTCTGGGAGGTCGGAGCACGCGCAGCAGAAAGCCGGGCGTGCTACTGGATGAGTACTACGAGCAGGCTCGGGAATGAGGTGGTGGTCGTAGACACGGGAAACATCATAGCCCTCATCGGACCGTTGTGGGCAAGTCATGAGTTCTCATCCGTGTCCGGAGCGAGATGGAGTCGACATCGGAGTACGAGACTCGAGCGACGTGTCGCACTCGCGTGATGGACCCGTCACGTCGCAAAGGGCGTCAGAACCGAGCGATACGGTGTCACTGGGCGACGAGACGACGTGATCGACGCGGCAACCGCTCTGCTGCGCGAGTCCGGTCCGGATGCCCTCACGTCGGTCGACGTCGCCGCTCGGCTCGGGGTGACCCAATCCGCGATCTACCGCCACGCCCGCAACATGGACGAACTCGCGGCACTGGCTGGCGAGCTCGTCGTGACCGACCTGAACCGGTTGCTGTACCACATGACGTCCGACCCGCCGATGGACTGGGATGCAATCGACAGTGTCAGTCGCCTCTGCCCATGTCCTGATCGAATACGTCGTGGGCAACCGGCAGTCGGTCGAGATCGTCGCCCGCTGGCGTTTCGTGGAGGGTGCCCTCGGTACGGGTATCCGTGGCGTCCATGCCGTTGCCCGTCTCGCCTCCTCGCCGTCGCTCGGGACGCTCGACCTCGCCGACGTCGCAGTGATCATGCAGCACCGCATCGTCGCTGGTTGGGCGTCGTTCGCGATCGACATGAACGATCGTGTCGGGCTGCCGTTCCCGGAGATCGACCTGCAGCAGGGCATCGTCTCGAACTGATCGTCGCCTTCTCCGGTGGCGGCCTAGGGTGCGGCGCATGGCTGCAACGTTGATGGACGGCAACGCACTGCGCGACGAAGTCGTCGCCGGACTCCGGGAGCGCATCGAGGAAGCCGGCTCGCCGGCCATCTGCCTGGCGACGGTGCTCGTCGGCGACGACGGCCCGAGTAGACGCTACGTCGACATGAAGCACAAGAAGGCGGCCGAAGCGGGGTTGGCGTCCAAGCACGTCGACCTGCCCGCAACGGCGACGCAAGCCGAGGTCGAGTCGGTGGTGCGGGGCCTCGCCATCGACGACGACGTGCACGGCATCTTGGTGCAGCTGCCGCTGCCCGACGGTCTCGACGCCGAACCGGTGATCGACCTGATCCCGCCGGAGAAGGACGTCGACGGGCTGACCGAGCGGTCGATGGGCCGTCTGGTTCGTGGCCGACCGGGCCTGGTGGGCTGCACACCGCTCGGCGTGATGCGCCTGCTCGAGCGCTACGACATCGCAACGAGCGGCAAGCGGGCGGTCGTCATCGGACGATCGACGCTGGTGGGCCTGCCGCTCACGTTGCTGCTGGCCCGCAAGGGTGTCGACGCCACGGTCACGCTCGGCCATTCGCGCACCGCCGACATGGCGGCCGTCGTCCGCGAGGCCGACA
>CAZJUC010000249.1:0-4555 GCA_964549065.1 uncultured Ilumatobacteraceae bacterium | reverse complement strand
CTGCTCGAGCAGGTGCAGATCCCCGAGCAGGCGAAGAAGTACCCGGGGCAGCTGTCAGGCGGGCAGCAGCAACGAGTGGCGATCGCTCGGGCCCTCGCGATGAAGCCGAAGGTGATGCTGTTCGACGAGCCGACCTCGGCGCTCGACCCCGAGATGATCGGCGAGGTCCTCGACACGATGAAGGAGCTGGCGGCGTCGGGCATGACGATGATCGTGGTCACCCACGAGATGGGCTTCGCACGCGAGGTCGCCGACCGGGTCGTGTTCATGTCCGACGGCCAGATCGTCGAGGTCGGCACTCCCGACCACTTCTTCGAGAACCCCAGCGAGGACCGCACCAAACTGTTCCTCTCGCAGATTCTCTAGGAACTCTCACCTCCGGTGATTCCCTGCGCTCGCAAGGATCTGTCAGACTCTGCGGCGTGACCGACGCCGAAGCCACGTCCGAGAAGTCCTCCAAGCGATGGATCAAGTGGACGGTGCTGGGGGTGGTCGCTGCGGTGGTGCTGTTCTTCGGCGGCATCTTCATCTACGCCAACTTCATCAACGACTCGCCCGACGCCCTCGACGAGACCGACCTGTCCGACGCACTCACCGCCACCACCGACACCGAGTCGCCCGCAACCACGGCGGCGTCCTCGACGGTCGCGCCGAGCGCTTCGTCAACCATCGCGGCCTCGCCGGCCACCACCGCCGGGCCCTCCACCACCAGCGCGCAACCGGCCGGTGACTTCGACGGCGACTGGGCACCGACCACGGCATCGGAGTTCGGCTACCGGGTCGATGAGGTGCTCGCGGGTGTCAACACCACCGCCGTCGGACGCAGCAACGAGATCGAGGGACTGCTGACCATCGAGGGGACCACGGCGACCGTCGTCGACATCACCGTACAGATCGAGAACATCACGAGCGACGACTCGCTCCGCGACGGACAGTTCCGGGGCCGCATCATGAACGCCGAGGAGTTCCCCACCGCCGAGTTCCGCATCACCGAGCCGATCGAGTTCGCAGAGATCCCGGCCGGTGACGAGCAGGTGACCGCCACCGCCGTCGGCGAGCTGACCCTGCGTGGCGTCACCAACCCGGTCACCTTCGACGTCACGGCGCAGACGAGCGCCGGCCAGATCGGTGTGCTGGGATCGATCCCCGTCGTCTTCGACGACTACGCCATCCCCGAACCCTCGATCGGCCCGGTCCGTGTCGAGGACAACGGCCTCGTCGAGTTCGTCCTCGTCTTCGCCCCCGCCTGAGTCACACCGACACACCGCACCGGTCAGACGCACCGGTCAGACGCGCCGGTCAGACGCGCCGGTCAGACGCGCCGGTCAGACGGTGACACGTCGCCACAAGCGTCAGGTGCGGGTCGGCTGACTCTTGGCCCAGGCATCGGCGAGCGCTGCGTAGCGGCCACCGAACTCGAGCAGTTCGTCGTGGTTGCCGAGTTCGGCGAGACGTCCACCATCGATGACACCGATGCGGTCGGCGCGCTGGATCGTCGACAGACGGTGCGCGACCACGATCGTGGTCCGCCCGCTCATCAGTGAGTCGAGCGCCCGCTCGACGATGAACTCGGTACCCGGGTCGAGATTGCTGGTCGCCTCGTCGAGCACCAGCACCGCGGGATCGACCAGCGCCGCCCGCGCCAGCGACACGAGCTGACGCTCGCCGGCCGACAACCGCGAGCCGCGTTCGCGCACTTCGGTGTGGATGCCCTCCGGGAACTCCTCGAAGCGCTCGAGCGCACCGATCGCCGCGAAGGCGTCGCGGATGTCGTCGTCGGTCGCCTCCGACCGGGCGACGCGCACGTTGTCGGCAACGGTGCCCCCGAACAGGAACCCTTCCTGCGGCACCACCACGACACGCCGGCGCAACGAGGCAATCGTGGCGTCGCGGAGGTCGACACCGCCGAACGAGATGGTGCCGGCGGTCGGGTCGTAGAGCCGGGCCATCAGCTTGGCGAGCGTCGACTTGCCGGCTCCGGTGGGACCGACGAGAGCGAGCCGTTCACCGTCGGCGACCGTGATCGACACGTCGCTGAGCACCGCTGCCTCGGTTTGCGGATAGCGGAAACCCACCCCGTCGACGACGAGGTCACCCTGGTCGGGGAGGTCCTGCTCGCCGTCCTCGATGTCGGGCACGGTGTCGAGGATCCCGAACAGCTTGTTGAGCGACGCCGCTGACGACTGCACCGAGTTGTAGAGCTGCGACAGCTGCTGCACGGGCTCGAACAGCTGGGCGAACAGCAGCACCACCGCAATGATCGTGCCGATCGTGACGTCGCCACGCGTGAACAGCCAGCCGCCGGCACCCACGATGATCGCCGTGGCCACCACCCCGGAGGTCTCGACCAGCCCGAAGTACCAGGTGGACACCTTGACGCTGTGCACGTGCGAGTCGTACAGGTCACGATTGGCCCGCTTGAAGCGCCGACGCTGCTCCGGCTCCCGGCCGTACGCCTGGATGACACGGACACCGGCGATGCCCTCCTGCAGGCTCGACAGCGTCTGGCCGATCTGCTCGCGCACGTCGAGATACGCGGCGTTCGAGTCGCGCTGGAACTTGCGCGAGGCCACGATGATCACCGGCAGCACGAGCAGGCCGACGAGCGTGAGCTGCCACGACATCGCGAACGACAGGATCAACGCGAAGATCACCAGCAGGATCGCCGACACGAACTGCAGCAGCCCCCACTGCACCAGCTCGCCCATCGACTCGATGTCGGCGGTCATCCGTGCCACCAGCACACCGGACTTGTTGCGGTCGAAGAAGGCGAGCGACTGCTTCTGGATGTGGTCGAACACCCGGATGCGCAGCGCCCTCAGGAAGCCCTCACCGGCCCGGTTGATCAGGATGAACTGTTGACGTGCGGCGAAGTAGGCCATCACGGTGATGCCGAAGAACACCAGTACGGCGTTGCGCAGCACCGTGGTGTCGCCCGGTTCGATGCCCCGGTCGATTCCCCACCGCAGGATGACCGGGCCCAGCACGATGCCGAGCGTGGACAACGCGGTGAACACCAGCGCCCCGGCGATGGTCTTCTTGAACGGGAGGGCCATCCGTCCGGCGCGCCGCAGCACCTTCTTGGCTTCGTCGGCGTCGAGCTTGTCGTCCTCCTCGATGGCGCCCATCACCCGCATCAGTCACCACCCACCGGGGTCGACGACGGGTCCGCCGAAGCGATCTCGCCACGCTCTTCGGCGTCGGCGGCTTCCATCGCGGCGAGCACCTCGCGGTAGCGCTGTTCGGTGTTCAACAGGTGCTGATGGGGCCCAGAGGCCACCACACGGCCGCCGTCGAGCAACACGACGGTGTCTGCGAGCGCGATCGTGCCGGGGCGGTGGGCGATGACGATGGTGGTGCGTCCGTCCATCACCGTGGCCATGGCGGAGCGGATCTCGTGCTCCTTCGAGGGATCGACGGCCGAGGTGGCGTCGTCGAGCACGAGCACTCGCGGGTCGGCGAGGATGGCGCGAGCGATCGCGATGCGCTGGCGCTGACCGCCCGACAGCGAGTAGCCCCGCTCACCGAGCATCGTGTCGTAGGCCTCCGGCAATCCCATGATGAAGTCGTGGGCGCCGGCGAGCTTCGCGGCTCGCTCGATCGACTCGACGCTGGCATCAGGGTCTGCGAAGGCGATGTTGGCGGCGACGCTGTCGTGGAACAGCAGCGTGTCCTCGAACACGATGCCGACGGCGTGGCGGACGTCGAGCACCGGCAGATCGCGTACGTCGATGCCGTCGATCATCACACGGCCGGCACCCACGTCGTAGAAGCGCACCAGCAGGCGCGCCACCGTCGACTTGCCCGACCCGGTGGCGCCGACGAGCGCCACCGATTGACCGGCGACCAGTTCGAGATCGAAGTTGTCGAGCACCGGTGCATCCGGGTCGTAGCCGAACCGCACGCCGCGGAAGCTCACCGCGCCACGGTCGACGGCGTCGGGCAGCTGTTGGGGGTGCTCGGGGTCGACCACCTGGGGGACTGCGTCGAGCACCTCGTTGACCCGCTCCAGTGCGGCGCCGGCGCGTTGCGCCCACGCGATGGTCATGCCGAGCATGCGCAGCGGCGACACCAGCAACGCCACGAAGAAGTTGAACTGCACGAGCTGACCGAGGGTCAGGTCGCCGTCGATGACACGCAGACCGCCGAGACCCAGCACGGCGATCAGACCCAGCTGCGGCAACAGCTCGATCGCGGGGAGGAACTTCGCTCGGATCTTCGCAGCACCGATCGACACCCCTCGGATGTCCTCGGCCTCCTTGCGCAGCCGGGTCGACTGCACCTCCTCGGCGCCGAAGCCCTTCACCACACGGACGCCCCCGATGCTCTCCTCGACGACGGTGGCGAGCTCGGCCTGCTCGGCCTGCACCTGCAGCACGGCATCGTGGATCGAGGTGGAGAACCTGCGCCCGGCCACGTTCACGAGCGGGAGCGGCGCCAGCGCGACGAGGGCGAGGATCGGATCGGTGACGAACAGGATGATGGTGGCCGCGAGGACCATGCCGAGGTTCGACATCGTGATCGGGATCATCACCACGAACGACTGGATCTGCTG
>CAZJUC010000248.1:0-4598 GCA_964549065.1 uncultured Ilumatobacteraceae bacterium | reverse complement strand
GCGTGTAGCGACGACCGACGAGTTCCGAGCCCTTCATCGTCGCCACCGTGGTCGCCTCGCCGAGTTCGGCGGCATAGCTCCCCAGCAGCGCCTCGGCGAGCACGTAGCGGATGCCGTCGAGTTCGACGACGACGTAGTCGACGTCGGCGCCGACAGCGAGCGCCAGGTTCGACGGCAGCGTCCACGGGGTGGTGGTCCAGGCGAGGAGACGCTCGCCGGTGTCGAGTTCGAACCCAACGGTGAGAGCCGGATCCTGGCGATCGCGATAGACGTCGTCCATCCGCGTCTCGGTGTTCGACAGCGGCGTCTCACAACGCCAGCAGTAGGCGATGACCCGAAACCCCTCGTAGATCAGGCCCTTGTCCCACAGGGTCTTGAACGCCCACATGACGCTCTCCATGTACGAGAGGTCGAGGGTCTTGTAGTCGTTGTCGAAGTCGACCCACCGCGCCTGGCGGGTGACGTACTCGCGCCAGTCATCGGTGAACTGCAACACGCTCGTGCGGCACGCATCGTTGAACTTGTCGATGCCGAACGCGGTGATGTCGGGGTGGCCGGAGATGCCGAGCTCCTGCTCGGCCTTCACCTCGGCCGGTAGCCCATGGCAGTCCCAGCCGAAGCGGCGCTCGACGCGGCGGCCGCGCATCGTCTGATAACGCGGGACGGTGTCCTTGACGTAGCCGGTCAGCAGGTGCCCGTAGTGCGGCAGTCCGTTGGCGAACGGGGGCCCGTCGTAGAACACGAACTCGTTGTCGCCGTGTTCGCCTGCGGCGCGCTGGTCGATCGACGCCTGGAACGTGTCGTCCTTCTCCCAACGAGCGAGGATCTCGTCCTCGAGTTGCGGGAAGCTCGGCCGGGGGTCGACGTCTGGGTAGGCCACGCCACGATGCTACCGACGGGGCGCGGACGCCGGACCGGTGGTTCCGGCCGCCTCTCAGCGACGGTCGTCGTCGAACGAGAACCGGAAGTCGTCGCGGTCGTCGCCGGCATCGCCGGTTCCCGCCGTGGTCCGATCGTCGTCGTCGGGGCGCTCGACGGCCATGGCCTGCGTGGGCTCACCGTCATCACCGGCCCACGGGTCGCCAGCGTCCGCATCTGCCCCACCGCTGTTGTCGGTCTCGTCCACGGTGTCGTCCACGGTGTCGTCCACGGTGTCGTCGGCGATGTCGGTCACGATCACCAGGCCGTCATCGTGCGCCGGCGCCTCGGCGCTCGGCGCATCGTCGTCACTGCCGATCGATGCGTCGTCGTCGGACGCCGACAGCAACGGTGAACGAACGGCACCGAGACCACCGGGCACCCGCTCGGTGATGTCGACCAGCGACGAGGCTGCGTCACGGATCCGACTGCGCTGCTCGGTGAGGAACAGCTCGAGCTGCTCGACATCGGACTCGAGGAAGTCGCGACGAGCCTTGAGCGCCTCGACCTCGCTGTCGATCGAGACCCGCTCGGCGTCACCGACGCGATGTGCTTCGGAGCGAGCCTCGTCGATGAGCTGCGCCGCCATCTCGCGGGTGGAGTCGAGGGTGGTCGCAGCCTCGTCGTGCGCCGCACCGACGATGCGTGCCGCTTCGTTGCGAGCCTCGGCCACGGTGGTGTCCGCCGTGCGTTGCGCGAGCAGGAGTGTGCGGCTGATGGTCTCGGACTCCTCGACCGGTGCTTCGATCGACACCGTCGGCGCGTTCGCATTCTCCTCGGTCACCTCCTGGAGCCGAGCGACCGCAGCGCGAGCACGCGCTTCCATCGCCGTCGACTGGTTCTGTGCCCGTTCGAGTTCGTCGGCGACATCGTCGAGGAAGACCCTGACCTCGTCGGGGTCCGCCCCCTTGCGGACCGTCTTGAAGTCGGCGTTGCGGATGCGCTGTGGGCTCATCTCCATGGCATTCTCCTGTGTCGTCGAGGTGGCCGATGATCCGGCCGCTCATCCTGACCGGTCGTCCGACCGGTCGTCAGTCGTCGTATTCGTCGTAGCGCGGTGACCGCTGCGAGGGCGGCTTGAGGAGGTAGACGCCGGTCGCGACCTTCTCCATCGAGCCGTCGAGCGCATAGCAGATGCCACTCGCGAAGTCGATCAGGCGACGGGCGACTTCGCGTTCGGTGCCTTCGAGGTTCATGATGACCGGCTGGCCGTCCTTGAACTTGTCGGCAACCTCCTGGGCCTGGTCGAACCGCCGCGGTCGGACTGTGTGGGGTTCCATCGATCCTCCCGGAACACTGCGCAGGCTCGGCTGCGGCGACTGGCTCGGCCTGACGTGGACACCGGAGTCGTCGGACCGTCCGTTGGCGGCCCGCCGAGACGGCGAGGCATCGAAGTCGCGTGACGGAAAGCTCGGACGCGCCGACACCGTCCGGACCGTTGGCTCGCCCTCGGGCTCCCAGCCACGTTGGGTGCCGCCCGTCGAAGGTCCCGATGGGCGCGGCTCGACATCACGTGGTCCCCGACCTTGACGCGCCGGCGGTTCGGGCTCGTCGTAGTCGTCGTAGTCGTCGTATGCGTCGTCGGGACCGAGACCCAGGTAGTCCATGGTCCGTTTCCAGAGTGACATGCAATCCTCCTGCGTGGCGCAGGCTAGCCCAGCAGGATCGCTCCGAGGTGGACGCCGGCACGAGGGACACGGCGATCCTCACCTCGGCCCTGGTCGCTGCGGACGGGGACCGAACAGGGCGGTACCGATGCGTACCTCGGTGCTGCCCTCCTCGACGGCGACCTCGAGATCGCCGGTCATCCCCATCGAGCACACGGCAAGGCCCAGTTCGTCCACCAGCGAGCGCACCTGCCGAAAGCCCGATCGAGTGGCTTGTCGGTCACCGCTCGTCGGACCCACCGTCATCAGCCCGTCCACGCGCAGCCCCGCCGCGGCTGCATGTCGCACGAGCGCTCCCGCCTCGTCGGCGCTGCAGCCGCCCTTGGCCGGGTCGCCGGTGGTGTCGACCTGGATCATCACACGTGCGCCGGGCACACGTTTGGCCACCTCGTCGATCACCGAGGTTCGATCGAGGCTGCACCACACGTCGACGAGGCCGACCAGTTGCCTCACCTTGTTGCGCTGCAACCGTCCGATGAAGTGCACCTCGGGGTGCAGCCGTTCGATCTCGGCCCGCTTGTCGAGCAACTCCTGCGCGTAGTTCTCGCCGATCGCCTCGCACCCGGCGTCGACCGCGGCAACGACCGCATCCGGGCCGAACCCCTTGGTCACGCCGACCACGGCGACCCGGTGGGTCCACGCCCGATCGATCGAGTCGATCCGACGGCGGACCTCACCGACGCGGGCGGCGACCTCGGCGGGCGTCACGATGTCTCTTCGAACCAGGCCACCAACGCGTGTCGTTGAGGCTGTGCGCGCCGTCGATGCGAATGGAATCGTTGATCGCAGCCGGTGCAACTGCCGACGACGTCGAGCGTCACTCGGCGCCGAGCCAGCCCGGCCACCACCGCCGCCGGCACGTCGAGGGCCGTCGTCCCCCATGCAGTGCGGCCGGTGATCAGCTCGGGCGGCGCACCGACACCACGCGCGACCGCGCGGCGTTCCAGGTCACCGAACTCGTAGCAGCAGCACTGGATGCACGGGCCGAGCACCGCTGCGGCCACGGTGGTGCCCTTCGACTCGAGTGCGTCGACGGCGACGTCGAGGACGCCAGCGGCCAGGCCCCGCCAGCCGCAATGCGCGACCACTCGCGAGGTCCCGTTCGCCCCGAACAAGGCAACGGGAGCGCAGTCAGCCGCCCACACGGCGAGCCGGTCGGTGCCACGGTCGGCCACGAGGACGTCGCCGACGCCTGCCGGCGATCCGTTGCCCGCCGGGAGCCGGTCGAGGTCGACGACGTCGGTGCCGTGGACCTCGTCGATCATGACCCACGTCGCGCCGGTGAGCCGGCGTTGACGCCGCTGGAGGGTGTCCAGGTCGACCCGCTGCAGGTTCATGTCGCCGTCGATTCGCTCGGTGACGACAGCGACCGCGGTACGAGCCCCCACGCCGACTCGCAGGAGTTCCTGCACGACGCCGGGCCCGACCGATCCGCGGTTCGGACTACTTCAGGAACGACGGGACGTCGAAGTCGTCGTCGTCGTCGTCGTCGGCCAACGGGTCGGGCTCGTCGTCGGAGCCGAAGAGTTCGGTGATCCGGGTCGACGCGGTGCGTGGGCCGCCGTCGTCACTCATGCTGCGCAGCGCGGCGGGCTCGTCGAGGCGGTCGAAGCCGGCGGCGATCACCGTGATGCGCACCTCGTCGCCCATCTCGTCGTCGATGACGGTGCCGAAGATGATGTTGGCGTCCTGGTGGGCGACGCCGTGGATGATCTCGGCGGCGGCGTTCATCTCGAACAGACCCATGCCCGACGGGCCGGTGATGTTCAGCAGGACGCCGCGAGCACCGTCGATCGCCGACTCGAGCAGTGGGCTCGAGATCGCGGCCTTCGCGGCGGACACGGCGCGCTCGTCCCCGCTCGCCTGGCCGATGCCCATCAGCGCAGAACCGGCGTTGGACAGCACCATCTTGACGTCGGCGAAGTCGGTGTTGATCAGGCCTGGCGTGGTGATCAGCCCGGTGATCCCCGAGACACCCTGGAGCAGGACCTCGTCGGCCATCTTGAAGGCGTT
>CAZJUC010000247.1:0-4631 GCA_964549065.1 uncultured Ilumatobacteraceae bacterium | reverse complement strand
GGCGACGCGCTCGCCGAACGGATCGACGAACTGATCGCCACCTGATGAACGGCACGTATGCGTTCGCGCTCGCAGCCGGCATGGCAGCGACCGTCAACCCGTGCGGCTTCGCGCTCCTCCCCGCGTACCTGGCTGCCTTCATCGGGATCGAACACCGCGGTGGCCGCGCCGGCGCGGTCGCCCGGGCCCTCACGGTGTCGCTGGCACTCACCACCGGGTTCGTCCTCGTCTTCGGGGCCTTCGGGCTGATCATCAGCCCGCTCGCCGTGCGCATCGAGCAGTACCTGCCGTGGGCGACCATCGTGATCGGCTTCGGTCTCGTCGGCCTCGGCGTCGCACTCCTGCTCGGCCGCCAGCTGATGCTGAAGATCCCCAAGTTCCAGCGCGGCGGCCAGGACGGGACGTTGCCGTCGATGTTCCTGTTCGGCGTGTCGTACGCCGTCGCCTCGCTCAGTTGCACGATCGGACCGTTCCTCGCCGTCACCACCAGCACGTTCCGCAGTGAGAGCTGGCTGACCGGACTCGGCGTGTTCGTCGCCTACGGCGTCGGGATGGGCGTCGTCATCACGATCCTCACCGTCGCCGTCTCGCTCGCGAAGTCGGGCGTCGTGCAACGGTTCAGGAACCTCCTGCCCGTGATGAACCGGATCGCCGGCGGACTCCTCGTCGTCGCCGGCGCCTATGTCGCCTACTACGGCTGGTACGAGATCCGGGTGCTCGACGGTGCCACCGGCGACCCGATCATCGACCGGGCCATCGATCTGCAGACCTGGCTCCAGAACCTGGTGGTCCCCGACGACCCGACCGCGTTCACGATCCGTGCCGTCATCGCCCTCGCCGCGCTCAGCGGCGGCATCGCGCTCGTCCGGCGGGTCAAACGATCCCGTGGTGACGGTGCCGACCACGCGCACCGCCACGAGCTCGACGACGCGCCGACCGTGGTCGAGGGCGCGTCGACCGTGGGTGACGACTCGCCGACCGTGGTCGAGGGCACGACGCCCGCCCTCGCCGACGACGTGCGTACATGACGATCGAATTCGACGACGCCCTGACATTCGATCTTGCACATCTCGTCGGGTGAGCTCGACGCCGATGGTGCACCCGCGCAGCGGACGACCACGACGGTCGCGTCGACGCTGCAGCAGGACCCGTCGCCGCCGGTGACATCGGTGAGGGGAATGCGACGGGCTCATCAGGGGGTTCCCTGCTGTTGATGACACCGGTGAAGAGGGGCGCTGCAGCGTCGATCGCCACGGCGACGGTGGCCGGCTACCTGATCGGCTCGACGCCGTCCGCGGACATCGCCGCCCGGCTCGCCACCGGCCCGGTCGCCGATCTGCGCACTGCCGGAAGCGGCAACCCCGGAGCGCTCAACTCCGCAACGGTGCTCGGCTCCCGATGGGGAGCTGCCGTGCTGATCGCCGACATGGGCAAGGGTGCCGCGGCGGGAGCTCTCGGTCGCTCGATTGCCGGACCGGCTGGGGCCTATGTCGCAGCGACGGCGTCGATCGCCGGTCACATCGTGCCGGTGTGGTCGCGCGGCAAGGGCGGCAAGGGCGTGGCGACCTCGGCAGGGGCGTGTCTCGCAGTGTTTCCCGCGTACTTCCCGATCGACGCCGCCGTCGCCGCCACCGCAGCCGTGGCGAAACGCAACGCCGAGCACACGATCTGGGTGTCGTCGGCCGCCTGGGTCGCCGCCGCCGTGCTGTGGTGGTGGCGTCGGCTTCCCAACGCGTGGGGACCGGCACCGACCGTGGGGCTCCCGCTGTTCGCTCTCTCGGGGTCCGCGATGATCGTCGCCAAGTTCCGCACGGCGAGACCGACACGATGATCGCGCTCGTCACCGATTCCGCCGCGATGCTGCCCGACGACATCCGTCGGCGATTCGACATCTCCGTCGTCCCGATCACGATCAGCATCGACCGGCACGAGTTCTCCGAAGGCATCGACCTGCCCACCGCCGAGTTCTACTCCCGCATGGCCGCCGGAGCCGAGGTGTCCACCGCCGCGCCGTCTCCGGGCAGCTTCGTCGACACCTACCGGGCCGCCGAAGCACGGGGGGCCCATGCGGTGCTGTCGGTCCACACCGGTACGGCGTACTCCGCGACGGTCGCGTCGGCCACGGTCGCAGCCGAGATGGTCGACCTCCCCGTCTCCATCGTCGACACGGGCGTCGGTTCGTTCCCGGTCGCCCTCGCTGCGTGGAGTGCCGCCGAGACACTCGTCGGCGGCGGCACCATCGAGCAAGCAGCCGCAGCCGCCGACCGCACCGCGAGCGACACCGGAAGTCTCTTCGTCGTCGGCGTCCCGGCCGTCGCACGACGCGGCGGGCGGTTCGTCACCATCGGCGGCGAGCTGACACCCACCACCGTGCTCGAACTCGTCAACGGAGAACTCCACGATCGAGGAGCGGTCCCGGACCTCGACACGGCGATCGACGCGATGGTCGAACAGACCGTGACGACCGCGGGCACGGGTGCCCTGCGCATCGGCGTCGGACATGCCGTCCACCACGACGTCGCCGAACAGATCCGGGCACGTCTGGCGACCCGGCTCCCCGGCAGTGAGATCGTCATCTACGAAGTCGGCCCGTCCGTCGGAGCGCACACCGGTCCCGGAACCGTCGGCATCGTGTACACACCGAACTGACTCACTCCGGCTCGGTACGGCCGTTCCGCTGCGCGGCATGACACGCTCTGCTGCGGGCAGTGCCCGGGGTCGCAGAGAACTGGTCGGCGATGTTAGGACCCCTTTACCAAACTGGTGACGTTGCACTATCATGAGGTCGTGGAGTTGGAATCACTCGTCCGGGCCCTCGGCGCGATGGGGCTGCGCCGATGACCGCGGCGTCGCCTGCGTGCGAGTTCGCCGCCCGCATCGAGGTCACGCCCGTGCCGGGCCGGTTCGTCCTCGTCGGCCGCTCGGGTGGTGAGGACCAGGTGGTGGAGATCGAGGGTCGTCCGTCGTTCGCGAGCGCGATCGCGTGGGAGCGCACCGTGCGTCGAGTCGAGCGCGTCCGATTCCGTTGGCTCGACGGCCGTTGGCACGCCGACATCGACGTGGTCAACCATCGTCTCCCTGCTCGTCGTTCGGTCAGGGTCGACACGGCACTCGCGCTCGGGCTCCGAGGGCACCCGATCGTTGCCGGTTGCGAGCGTCCGGTCGACGGACGGGTCATGGAAGGAGTCGACGATGGTCGTGTGTCACTGTGAACTCGTCAACGATCTGACGATCAAGGAGATCGCCGCGGGCGCAGTCGTCAGTGTCGACGAGGTCACCGATCGATGCGGTGCCGGTGGCCGGTGCGGTGGTTGTCACGAGTCGATCGAACGGCTCCTGCGCGACGCCGCCGTGCGCGTCGGCGACGTGGCATAGCCACCGCATCCGCACCCACGTGCCCGGCAACCGTTCGATTAGTTTGGCCGGATGCAGAGTTCACCGAAGATCGTCGAATTCCTCAACGAGGCGCTCACCTCGGAACTGACCGCGATCAACCAGTACTTCGTGCATTCCAAGCTGTGCGAGAGCTGGGGCTGGAAACGGCTGGCGGAGAAGTACCGCGAGGAATCCTTCGAGGAGATGCGCGACGCAGAGCATCTGATGGATCGCATCATCATGCTCGACGGCATGCCGAACATGCAGCGAATCGGCAGCGTCCGGATCGGCGAAACCGTCGAAGAGCAGCTCGATGTCGATCGCGATCTCGAGGTCGCTGCGATCGAGCGGTACCGGCGCGGGGTCGCGCTGGCAGTCGAGGAGGGCGATCCGGGAACGAGGGCGCTGCTCGAACGCCTTGTCGTCGGCGAAGAGGAACACCTCGACTGGATCGACACCCAGCTCACGATGATTCGCGACATCGGCATCGAGCGCTACACCCAGTCCCAGATCGGCAGCTGATCGAGAGCTCGGCGCCGAGCGATCGAACCCGACCGACCAAGTTGGGAGCGATTCTCACTCCTGGTACGCTGCGGGACCAGTAGTCATTCTCAATAGCCAGGAGTCGCGCAGAGATGAAGCAGAGCAGTATCCGGTCGTCGATCGCAGCACTCGCCGGGTTGAGCCTCGTGGTCGCGTCCTGCGGGTCGGACACCGGCGCCGAGCCCGACGCATCCGAACCGGTGGCGGCCGAAACGGTCGCACCCGCTGCCGGCGACGAAGACGTCGCTGACGAGGACGTCGCTGACGAAGACGTTGCTGCGGTGGTGGACACCACGACGGCCGAGCCGGCCGCTGTCGAGGAGCTGCCGACGATCGTGGTGACCACGAACATCCTCGGCGACGTCGTCGGTGAGGTCGTCGGCGACCTGGCCAGCGTGGTCACGGTGATGCCGGTCGGCGCCGATCCCCACGACTTCCAGGCATCGGCGCAGGAAGTCGACTCGATGATGAACGCGGACGCGTTGATCGTGAACGGCGAAGGCTTCGAGGAAGGCCTGCTCGACGTGATCGAGAACGCGACGGGCGACGGTGTCCCGACACACGAGGCGATGAGCACGGTGGAGCCCATCGAATTCGGCGCCGGCGGTCACGATCACGGCGACGACGACCACGGCGACGACGATCACGGCGACGACGCTCACGGCGACGACGATCATGGCGACGATCATGGCGACGAGGCCAAGGACGACGAT
>CAZJUC010000246.1:0-4747 GCA_964549065.1 uncultured Ilumatobacteraceae bacterium | reverse complement strand
CCGTGCAGGGTGCCGGCGCGTTCGTAGCGGTAGACGTTGCCGAGTTCGAACAGCCGCAGGGGCAGTTCGCGATAGCTGCGCTGACGGCTGTCGAAGATCAGACAGTGCATCGGGCAGTTCATCGGCTTCATGTAGTACGTGCCGTTGTCCATCTCCATCGGGGGGTACATGCCATCGGCGTACCACTGGAGGTGACCGGACTTCTCGAACAGCTTGCCGTTGGCGAGATGTGGCGTGTACACGAACTCGTAGCCACCGTGTTCGTGGCGGGTCCGGCTGTAGTCCTCCATCAACTTGCGCACGATGGCGCCCTTCGGATGCCACACGGCGAGACCGCCGCCCAGCTCGCTGGGGAAACTGAGCAGGTCGAGTTCGGTGGCGAGCTTGCGGTGATCGCGCTTCGCCGCCTCCTCCAACTGGTGGAGGTGCTCGGCGAGCGCCTGCTTCGACTCCCACGCGGTGCCGTAGATGCGTTGCAGCATCGGTCCGTTCTCGTTGCCGCGCCAGTAGGCACCCGAGACGCGTTGCAGGGTGAAGAAGCCGAGCTTGCCCGTGGAGGGCACGTGGGGCCCGACACACATGTCGACGAAGGTGTCGGTGTTGCGATAGGCGCTGATCACGTCGCCTTCTCCCACCTCGCCCGCATCGTCGTTGTCCGCCGTGCCGTCTCCCTGCAGGGCCGACTCGACGCGCTCGATGATCTCGACCTTGTACGGCTGGTCGGCGAAGAGTTCCTTCGCTTCCGCCATCGACATCTCCGACCGCTCGAACGGCTGGTTGGCCTTGATGATCGAACGCATCTCGGCCTCGATCCGTTCGAGGTCGTCGTCGCTGAACGTGGCGCCGCCGGGCAGTTCGAAGTCGTAGTAGAAGCCGTTCTCGATCGCCGGGCCGATCGAGAACTTGGCGCCGGGGAACAGGCGTGTCACCGCTTGGGCCATCACATGCGCGGTCGAGTGCCGTAGTACGTGGCGTCCCTCGGGCGTCGCGGCGGTGATGATGGACACCTCCGCACCGTCGTGCAGTGGTGCGGTGAGGTCGGCCTCGACCCCGTCGACGACCGCTGCGACGGCAGCCTTCTTCAGACCGGAGCCAATGGCCGCAGCCAGGTCGAGCGCAGTGGCGTCGTCGGCGAGTTCGCGCTCGGAACCGTCGGGGAGGGAGACCGTGATGTTCGACATGCGGACGTCAGGATACGACCAGCGATCGCCGTCGCAGGGATGGGTTGTGGCGTCGCCGGCTCAGTTGCCGGCGACGAGCGAGAGTTCGCGCTCCATCGACCGCTGCTCGTTGAGGACGGGAATCGGGCTCGGGTCGACCACCGACGCCACCCTCGCGGCCACGGTCGGCTCGGTCTCGGCGGTGGCACCTGCATAGGTGTTGACGTAGGTCTGGCCGGTGAGTTCGCGGATCTCGAACATCACCTCGTCGATCATCGACCGCCACGCGATGTGTTCCGCCCCACGCCCTCGATAGCGCTCGGGGCGGATCGGCCGCCCGATCTTGATCTCACAACCACTGAACAGCTTGGGCATCTTCGCGTCGGGTGGCTGGATCTCGTCGGTGCCGACGACGCCGACGGGGAAGATCGGGCAGTCGAGTTTCATCGCCAGGCGCGCTGCCCCGGTGCGCCCCTTGTGCAGGTTGCCGTTGCGGCTGCGGGTGCCCTCGGGAAAGATCCCGAACAACTCGCCGCGGCGCAGCACCGCCTCGGCAGCGTCGAGCGCCGCGGTGCTCTTGTCCCCGCCGGCGCGATCGATCGGGATCATGCCCATCGCCGGGAAGAGATACTTGGTCTTCCAGGAGTCCATGTACTCGGCCTTGCCGACGAAGGAGATGTTGCGCGACATCGTCAGCATCAGGAATGCGGAGTCGAGGAAACTGATGTGGTTCGGACACAGGATGGCCGGACCCGACACCGGGAGACGTTCGTAGCCCGACACGTCGATGTTCCACAGACGCGACGCGAGCGGGCCGCCGACGCGACGTACGCGTTGTTGCATCGCTCCTGCTCCCGGTCGTGACGTCATGCCAGCACAGTAGACCGCACGATCGCGCAAGAGAAGCGCGCGATGTGAACTTCGTGTCAACGCCGGGGCCGGACCGGGGGTCTGACCCGTTCGGTCAGTCGAGGTCGACACCGAGCAGCGAGGCCGCTTCGCCGACACCGGCGCCCGCGCGCGCAGCCGCGTCGATCGCCGCGATCGCGCCGGGCGTGTCGAGATCGTCGTCGAGACGGGACCGCACGTCGTCGAGCAGGTCGGGGTTCGATCCCGACCGTTCGTTCCATGCGTCGAGGCGCGCCGCGTTGCGTGGCATCAGTTCGTCATCCCACTCCCATTCGGTGCGGTAGTGGTGTTCGATGATCGCCAAGCGGATCGACCGCGGGTCCCAGGTCTCGCGGAGCTGGTCGACGAACACGAGGTTGCCGAGGCTCTTCGACATCTTCTCACCGTCCTTGTGGATCAGCGCCGTGTGCATCCAGTGCTTCACGAACGACTCACCCGTGGCCGCCTCGGACTGGGCTCGTTCGCATTCGTGGTGCGGGAAGATCAGGTCCGCTCCCCCACCGTGCAGATCGATGGTCGTGCCCAACTCACGCAGTGCCAGCGCCGAGCACTCGATGTGCCAGCCCGGTCGCCCGGGGCCCCACATGGTGTCCCACGAGGGCTCGTCGGCGGCCGATGGATGCCAGAGCACGAAGTCGAGCGGTGATCGTTTGTTCGGGTCGTCGGTGTTGCCGCCGCGCTCTTTCGCGAGCACGAGCATCTCGTCGTCCGTGTAATGGCTGAGGGACCCGAACGAACCGAACTTCGAGACGTCGAAATAGACCGACCCACCCGACTCGTAGGCGAATCCGCGGTCGAGCACCATCCCGATGAACCCGCGAATGTCGGGGATTGCCGATGATGCTCTGGGCGTGGCCGCCACGGGAAGCGCGTTCAGGGCCTCCATGTCACGTTCGAAACGGGCTTCTTCGCCCGCAGCGAGGTCGAGGTAGTGGATGCCGAGCTCACGCGCCTTGGCGAACAGCGGGTCGTCGACGTCGGTGACGTTGCGGATGCAGCGCACCGTGTGACCCATGTCGATCAGACGACGCTGCAGGACGTCGTAGGCGATGAAGGTGGCGGCGTGGCCGAGATGGGTGGCGTCGTACGGGGTGATCCCGCAGGTGTACATCAGCACGTGGTCGTTCGGTTCGAACGCCACGATGGCGCGACGCGCGGTGTCGTAGAGCTGCATCACCCGGCGTCAACAGCGCGGGGGTCGCCTTTGATTCCCGTGAGCTTCGGGGCAACGCGTGTCTTGTACCGGACGTTGAGCTGCAGGAGCACCGCCGTGAACGCTTCGATGGCAGTTGCGTTCGACAGCTCGCCGGCGTCGAGCGGGCGGCAACCGGGGAACTGCGACACCATCTCGCTGACGGCGCGCACCGCGTCGGCGTCGTCGCCGCAGATGAGCACGTCGGAGTCGATCGGATGATCGATCATCCCGAGTTCGGCCGCAGGCAAGTGGTGGAACGCCGCGACGATCCGACTGCGGGGCACCGCTGCCTGCACGTGGGCGGCCACGCTGCCACGCGGCGGCACGAGCGGTTGGAACTCCTTGTTGACACGTACCAGGGCATTCGCCATCGAGATCACGATCTTGCCGGCGATGGCGTCGGCGTTCTCCTGGGCCGTGCTCGCAGCCGAGTCCCATGGTGTCGCGATCACCACCATGTCGCAGCGGGCGGCGTCAGCGTTGTCGCCGGCTTCGAGCAGTTCGGCGAGGTCCGGCCACTTCGCCACGAGCTGATCGACGGTCTCCATCGCCCGGTACTTCGAGCGCGACCCGATGACCGCCGGGTAGCCGATGCTCGCGAGTCGGGCAGCGAGCCCGCTGCCCGCTGGTCCAGTGCCGCCGAAGATGCCGATGCGCATGGCGACAGCGTGGCACATCACCCCGGTGAATCACCAAGGGACACCGTCGGACGACGACGATCATCTACGGTCCGGGTGATGGGTCTGCTCGACGGCAAGAAGATCGTGATCACCGGTGTCCTCACCGATGCCTCGTTGGCGTTCGGTGTGGCGCAGCTCGCACGCCGGGAGGGTGCCGACATCGTGCTCACCGGCGCCGGGCGTGCGCTGAAGCTGACGCAGCGCACGGCACGCAAGCTGGGTGACGACATCGACGTGTTCGAACTCGACGTCACCGTGCCCGAACACGGCGTGGCCGTGCGCGAGGCGCTCGCCGAGAAATGGGGCCACGTCGACGGGGTGCTGCATGCGATCGGGTTCGCTCCCGAAGTGTGCCTCGGCGACGACTTCCTCGCCGCCCAGTGGGACGACGTCGCCGTCGCCATGCACATCTCGACATACTCGCTCAAGGCGCTCGCCGATGCGTTCCTGCCGCTGATGGGACCGGGCGGCGCGTTCGTCGGGCTCGACTTCGACAACAGCCAGGCGTGGCCCGCCTACAACTGGATGGGCGTCGCCAAGTCCGCGTTGCAGAGCGTGTCGCGTTACCTCGCGAAGGAGGTCGGGCCGCGGGGCATCCGCTCGAACCTGGTCGCGGCCGGCCCGATCAAGACGATGGCTGCCAAGTCGATCCCGGGCTTCTCGAAATTCGAAGACGTCTGGGACGACCGGGCACCGCTCGGCTGGGACGTCACCGACTCCGAGCCAGTTGCCCGCGCCGTGATCGCCTTGCTGTCCGACTGGTTCCCCGCCACCACCGGCGAGATCATCCACGTCGACGGCGG